>JAHFJR010000031.1 GCA_023245775.1 Candidatus Peribacteria bacterium
CCCAAGTTCCAAATCTTCATCCTCTTCCTCCATCAAATCTAGTTCCAGCTCGAGGAGTAGTTCTTTCCCCAGCTCGAAGTCCTCCTCCATCAAATCTAGCAGCTCCAGTTCGATTCGTTCGAGTTCCTCGAGGAGCAGCTCCTTCCCCAGCTCGAAGTCTTCCTCCTCCTCTTCCATCAAATCTAGCTCGAGTTCGAGGAGTAGTTCCTTCCCAAGTTCACGTTCCTCCTCCATCAAGTCCTCATCGAGTTCATCCGTGAAGAGTTCCAGCAGTTCCAGAAGCAGCTCCTTCCCCAGTTCCAAATCCTCATCCTCCTCTTCCATCAAATCTAGCTCGAGTTCGAGGAGTAGTTCCTTCCCAAGTTCCAACTCCTCCTCCATCAAATCCTCATCAAGTTCATCCGTGAAGAGTTCGAGTTCCTCGAGGAGTAGTTCCTTCCCAAGCTCGAAGTCTTCCAGCTCCTCCTCCATCAAATCTAGTTCCAGCTCGAGGAGTAGTTCCTTCCCCAGTTCCAAATCCTCATCCTCCTCCTCCATTAAATCCAGCAGCTCCAGTTCCAGTCTGAGCTCGAAGATCAGTAGTTCCTCTGCCAGTTCTCTACGCTCTTCCTCTTCGAGCGCGCGCGTTTCTTCCAGTACGTCTAGCTCCGTCAGCAGCGCAAGTTCGCGCGTGAGCAGCGTGCGTTCCTCGTCTTCGTCCAAGCGCAGTAGTTCTTCTTCCGTGATGTCGAACCGCTTCAGCGTTCCGAGTTCGCGCTCGTCGTCCTCCAGGGTTTCTTCCTCCTCTTCTCAGCCCAGAGTGACGTCGTACTACTGTGGTGATGGAGTCATTCAGGCAGGTGAGCGCTGTGATGCGGGGCTCCAGAACGGAAAGGAAGGCCAAAATTGCACGGTGACCTGTCAAGAGCTCGTGCAGCCACTCTGCGGAAATATTGAATTGGATGCAGGAGAGGAGTGTGACGATGGCAATCAGCGCAGTGGGGACGGTTGCAATGCGCAGTGCAGGATCGAGTACGGTTCCTGTGGGGATGGCATCACCAACGTCGCCCTCGGTGAGCAGTGCGACGCCGCGACGAGGAATGGTACCGAGGGAGCCGATTGCGACGCGAAGTGCAAGTGGACTCGCCTGCCACAGTGTGGAGATGGAGCCATCGACCCCTCGACGGAGCAGTGTGATGCTGGCAGGGCGAATGGCAATTATCGGACGACAACGTGTTTGGATAACTGCAGTCTGCCCTTCTGCGGCGACGGAATCGCTGAGATCAATGAGCGGTGCGATGATGGCAATATGCTCGATGGTGATGGGTGTGATCACACGTGTCGCTTCGAGCCTCTGTCAATTGCTCCAGTGATTGGGAAACTCGTTCCCACCGAGCCACAGGGAACCATCGATCTCGAGCCTCAGATGGAATCCTCGTCGATCTCATCGGTGGAGTCTTCCATGACTATTTCTAGCGAGACATCTTCCTCTGCTCAGTCGTCTTCTGCCTACGAGATCACGAATGTTCCTACCCCAGCAGCCTCGAAAGAAGGTCCTGGTCTCGTGATCTTCCTCGCATCGGGTGCCGCTGCGGGTATCGGTCTTGCGAGGAGGAGGCTCTTTCGCCGCCGTTGATCTGGACTGCTACAATCGCACGGTGCCCCCGTAGCTCAGTGGATAGAGCAGTAGGTTTCTAACCTATTGGCCGCAGGTTCAATTCCTGCCGGGGGTACCAATTCTCAACCGATGTGGTATACTATGTATGATGCAACAGACAGCAATACGGCTTCCAGGTGAGACCGATGAACAGTTCGATATTCGTATTCACAAGGATATCGCTGCATTCAGCTACATCTGGATCATGTCCATCGCTGTCTACTTCCTTAGAAGGCAGTCGGCCTTCGCTCGGTTCCATAGTAAGCAGGCGATCGTGCTCTTCTTGCTGACGATTCCAGTGAGCTTCATCCCGTACCTTGGAAGGTACATGATCTTCCTGCTGGCTGCTGGCATGCTCCTAGGCTTTCTGCATGCCGCGAGAGGGGAGATGTCTGACGTGCCCCTCGCAGGGCCGCTGTCGAGGGGGGAACTGAAGATCGCAGATCTTGCTCGTCTATGTATGGATAGTCTGCGAACATGCACGGCGACACTCAAACATCTGGCACGCAGACACCTAGAACGGAAGGCCACCGTCTCAGTTTCTCCTCTCTCACCTTCCCTACCTTCCTTACCTTTATCTTCTCCTGAGACCGTAGACAAACCGAAGCCTCTTCAGTAGCCTTCTATTGATCTATGCCTACCTACAAGAGAGTCCTCCTGAAGATCTCTGGCGAAGCGCTTGCGGACGGTTTTGGGTTCGATTACTCGAAACTGCATGAGATCGCCTCGCAGGTCGTTGCCGTGTGGAAGAAGGGGATGCAGATCGTCGTGGTCATCGGCGCTGGGAATATCTGGCGTTTCCGTGATACGACCGAAAGTGGCATCGAACGAACTGCAAGTGATGCGATGGGCATGCTTGCAACGATCATGAATGCCGTTGCCCTCCAGTCCGCGATCGAGAAACTAGGTGCGGTGACGCGTGTGTGCTCCGCCATCAATGTCCCACAACTTGCCGAGCCCTATTTGCGTCGCCGAGCCGAGCGGCATCTGGAGAAGAATCGCATCGTCATCTGTGCAGGAGGAACAGGAAATCCCTATTTTACGACGGACTCCGCCGCCGCTCTTCGGGCACTCGAATTGGAGTGTGACGTGATCCTGAAGGCATCGAATGTCGATGGCATCTATGACAAGGATCCAAAGAAGTTTAAGAATGCGAAGAAGTATGAGTCGCTGTCATTTCAGGAAGCCATCGAGAAGAATCTGAAGGTGCTCGACCAGTCTGCTTTCAGCTTATGTCGAGAACAGAATCTCCCAGTTGTTGTCTTCAATTTCTCTGCGAAGGGGGCCTTGCTGGATGCGGCGCTCGGGAAGAAGATAGGCACGCTCGTGAAGGACTGATACACTGGAGCCCTATGCATCCTGCTCTCGAACTCTTTGAGCTGAATACGAAGAAGAACTTGGATCATCTGCATGCAGAATTTGCCAAATTGCAGACGGGTCGTGCCAATGCATCGCTCATCGAGCACATCACCGTCGAGGCGTATGGGCAACGCATGGAACTGAAGGCGGTTGCGAGTATCTCTGTACAGGATGCGCGATCGATCGTGATCCAGCCATGGGACAAATCTGTTCTTGGTGACATCGAGAAGTCACTGCAGGCGGCAAACATTGGTGTCAATCCGGTCAATGATGGCATTGCGATTCGGCTGAACTTTCCTCCCATGACCGAGGAGAGAAGAAAACAGATTACGAAGGTGGTGGGTCAACTTGCCGAGGCCGCAAAGATCAAAATTCGTCAGGACCGCCAGACGGCGAACGATCTTGCAAAAGAGATTGCCGAGGAGGATGAGAAGGAGCGCGTGCAGAAGGAATTGCAGCATCACGTGGACGAGGCGAATAGGAAGGTCGAGGAGATGGCTTCGCAGAAGGAGAAGGAGGTGATGACGGTCTAGGTGCTGTTCACATACTTTTAGACTCCAATTCTTCGTCAACGCAGGTCGAACCTGCCTACCGGTAGGCAGGCACCTGCTCCGTTTGATTCTAGAAATACTTCCACCACAGGAGCACCCGTTCGGGGTGCGGAGACGCATGAAATTGAATCTGAGAGCCTATATATATGTGAACAGTACCGAGGAAACCGACGAATCTCGCGATGATTCTTTCTCGGACTCTTCGGTTTCCTCGGTTTCTTCCGCAATGATAGTATCCGTGTATGAAGAAGCCTCTCATCGCCATTCCCAGTTTTCCCGGCAGTAACGGAGAGGTCGATAATCTTCGGGTGCTGAAGCGCTGCGGCTTTGATTGTTTTGTCTTTCGATGGAATGATTCGCTGGAGAAATTACAGGGGGTCGATGGGTACTTCTTCGGTGCGGGGTTCAGTTATGAGGATCGTGGGAGGTCAGGCATGGTAGCTGCGCGAGATCCACTCTTCTCGTTCATGCGCGATGAGGCAGAGAGGGGCAAGGTGATCATCGGCAATTGTAATGGCGCGCAAGTACTGATCGAGAGTGGGCTCATCCCGCTTGGAGACGGGTTGCGTCTGTGTCTTGCACACAATGCCATCAGAGCGAAGGATGGCACATCGACTGCAACCGGTTTTCTGAGTGAGTGGGTCTGGATCACGCCGACGTGCAAGCGTGATCGCTGTGCAACATCGAACTGGTCAGGGACCTTGCATATTCCGATCGCACACGGAGAGGGGAGATTCGTCACGCGCGATCCCGACCTGATCCAGGAGCTTCAGAAGGATGACCAGATCGCGTTTCAGTACTCGAATGCGCAGGGAACAGTGTCGCCAGACACTCCGGTCACACCCAACGGTTCGATGCTTGGCATCGCTGGTATCTGCAATAGGGCTGGCAATGTCGTATGCTTGATGCCTCATCCGGAACGCACGACGAATGGAGATCCGTACTTTCTCTCCGTTCGTCGCTGGATCGAAGAGAGGTTGAGCGTTGAACGTTCGATTCCTCAGCCACTTTCCCCGTCCGACCGCATCCGGGCGGGCACTTTCCACTTTCCACCTTCCACTCCGCAAAGGGCTCCGATGCCCATCGAACTCTTCATTGATACGATCATCACGAACAATGAAGAACGTACGGTGGAGCAGGCAGTGAGGCGCATCGAGCCATCGATTCGCTTGAAGCAGTATCGGTACGTCGGCCTTCGGTCTGATCGAACGGTGGAATTGCTCTCTTCGTTCTCCTTCTTCAACCCTCACAAGGACATCGCGTACGTGAGGCAGCATGGAGAGATGAGGAAGTGGGATGCACGTCGGAAGTCTTTGGAACCAACGTCCAAAGATATTCTTGCAGGAATTTCACTTTTGCGGAGAGATGAACCTGATGTGTTAGCACTGTCGATCGGCACAGGTGCAGAAACTGGTGTGTGTTACGACTGCAGGGATGTCACGGAGGAGAAGCTACTGAAGAAGGAGGTCTGTGAAGTTTTTTGCAATCCGCATGCGTCGACATTGGAGAGAATTGTACCTCTATGAACGAGCACTCCGTCATTCTCATCGCACATAATATCCGTTCGCTCTGGAACATTGGATCGTTTTTCCGTACGGCAGACGCCTTTGGCGTTTCCCACATTCATCTCACCGGTTATACGGCTGCTCCACCGCGTTACGAGATCACGAAGACGGCCCTTGGAGCCCAGGAGTGGATTCCTTGGTCCGTCGATACTGATCCGATGATTGTTCTGGAGAAAAGAAGGAGCGAGGGCTACGAAATCGTTTCACTGGAAATTACCGGTCATTCGACCCCTCTTTCTGCGTACCGACCGCTGCGTCCAGTTTGTCTGATCGTCGGTCACGAAGTTCTAGGCGTTCCACCTGTACTCCTAGAGGCTTCGGATAGGGTGGTGCACATTCCGATGATCGGCAAAAAGGAATCCTTGAATGTGTCGGTGGCTCTCGGAATAGCGCTCTATCAATTGAAGGCAACATCCCTACCCTTTCTGCCTTCGCATTTGCCTCTGCGTGAAGAGAAGGTATAGACTTCTTCCACTTTTTCCGTTCTTCCTATGGCTGATCCACAGCAAGGTACCAATCCTCCACGTCCTGGCGATCCCGTGCCAACAGAGGGCCTCGACCCGACACAGGTCTTTGGTTCACCTCCTCCACCTCCTGGTTCGCAGGGGACACAAACAGGTGGCCAGGCAGGCGGCAATCCTCCTGTGCAGGACACTAGTCCACCTCCACCTCCCGTTGGAACGGCTGCAACGAAGGAGGCGGGGTACGATGATGAGGACATCAAGATTCTGACAGAAGTCGGTTCATACCGTTTTGGTTCATTGATGGCGACACTGAACAATGACAAGGTCATCGTCCCTCTGCATCCCGAAACAAATTTCGATGAGCAGAAGTTTCTCACCATGCTCAGGGGCTCCATCTCGCTTACCCGAGACGAGAAGTGGCGCATCATTCAGGCGATTCCGAAGTTGAGTCAGTTTCAAATCGACGAACTCCAGAAGATTCTCGAGGAGGAGAAGTTCAAATTCAGTCAGCTCTCACCGAAACACCTCAAACACTTGCAGCAACTCGAGAAGAAGCACGGAGAAGATTGGAAGGATCTGCAGGCACTGTATGTCCAGAATGCAGCGAAGCAGAAGGAGCAGTCGCAAGCCGATGAGATCAGGAAGCAGTTGGGGCTGTAATCACAGATGTACCGCTGCGACTGCGCTGACCCCAATCACAATCAGCACCACTGCGCTGATCATCTTGCCGTGCAGGACGCGGTGCGCGTGTGACAGCATCAGGAAGAGGAAAGTTGCGACGATGAAATCGAAGATGAGAGGGGAGACGAAGAAAGCCTGCACGAAGGGGATCTCCCATGGCAGCGTGCGATAGGTCGCATAGTAGCCGAGTGCCACGAAGAGTCCGTACCATGCGAGCAACCAACCGGCATAGAGACGGAGGGTAGCTGCAAGGGGATGATACGCTTTCGGTTGCACGGAAGGGGCAGCAGGGGGCGGTGCAGGAGGAGTCTTTGGCACGGGGGAGGAGAATCCAACCTTCTTCGCTACGGGTGCAACACTCGTTGGTGGGGGAGCTTCCTGCTTCGTCTGAGTCGGTAGAGGAGGCGGTGGCGCAGGAGCAGCCACCTCTGCACGTTGCCAGTTCTCGAGGTCGCTATCTCTGTACTGCGGAGTGACTCCGAGTGGGGAGAGCATCGCTACCAATAAATTCTGGTCCTGTTTCAGACGCTCGAAGGCTTGGTACTTACTCTCCGACTGGATGGTACCGCGACGTATCGTTCCCGCAGCATCAGTGCCTTCGAAGGCGAAGGTTGTCTTCAGTACGGGTTGCTCTACGCTCAGAGGAGCTGCTGGAGCATCGACACTTCTCGATCTCCTCGCTTCATTCAGTTCGATGACATCGAGATGTTGCTCTTCCAGAGCACTCTTTGCGGCATCGAGATCCGTGGCTTCGACCTGACCACGAACCTCTTTACTGTCGTCGTTGATGGCACGGTAGGAGAAGAGGGCCATGGGACAAGAATTACTCTCCAGGAGTATAGGGAGTGATATGCGAGAGCATGTAAGCGACCGCGTCTTTCAGACGGGTATCAGCAATGATCTCGAAGTGTGTATTCTCCTTCCAGTCGCGAAAGCCGACGACATCCGAGCCCTGGGATTTGATCTGACCGTCCTTGGCATCCATCGAGGACGAGAGCTCCGAGACGAGGTTGAGGACGATGGGGCCCTGGTAGAGACTGTCGATCTGTGTCATGCCAAATTCGACATGCCAGAGGTTATTGGTCGTTGCACCAAAGGATTTGAAGTACCAATTCTTGTGTGCAGGAACGCAGAAAGCAATGTGGCTCGTACAGTACTGCTGTGTCCAGAGAGCGCTGTCTCCATACTTCTGCTTCGCCAATGTCACGATCGCGCTGTCCTGTGCCCCTGTGTTCGTATCGCTTGGAGACGATGCGATGGAAGAGGAAGAGGGCTGAGGACTCACCGAAGGAGCCGATGAAGTGGGGGAGGATGTGATCGAGGGGGCGGCCGAGGCCGAGGACCTGGGGGCGAGGCTCGAGCCGACCGAACTTGCTACGGATGCTGACGACTCCGTCAGGATGGACGAGGGCGCCATGGAAGCGACGCTGGACAGGGAACTACTCCCTCTTGCATCGAGTTGTGTGACTTCCTCGACGCGCATCAGAGCTCCGCTGCCATCGATCGTCGGTTGCACAGAACCGCGCACTTCGACACGTTTGCCAAGGTAGGCACTCAGATTCAGATTCGCATCCGTCGACTCGAGCAGGATGAACTGTCCATCGCTCAGCACCAATGCGTGTGTTCCCTGCTGGTAGATGGAGACATCGAGGCTGTCGATCGTACCGATGTAGCTGACATTGCGTGTCGGGGGCAAGTCACTCACCGCTTCTTGCATCGCGGCTGATGCGGAGGCGGCGGAAGATGATGTCCCAGACGTGGCAGGAGTCGGCAACCTGAAGGAACATGCCGCAAGGAGTCCAAGTGAGAGGAGAAGCGGAACAGGGACACAGCGTTTCATGAGTGATGGGGAGGAGGCAGTCGTGAGTATATCGTCCTCTCCCATGACCACCAAGAAGAAGTGCTCAACACTCTCCAGTTTTTTCTGTACAGTGCTATGCATGTTTCAGCCGTCTCCCCTCGTCCTTCGGAAGTATGCCGATCTCCTCGTGACGTTTGCGCTGAATGGTGGTCGTGGAGTGCAACCCAAGCAAGTGGTACAACTGAATGTTCCCGACACCGCCAAACCGCTGTTTGAAGAACTTCTCCGAGCGGTTCTCGATGCGGGAGCGTATCCGAAGACGAATTTTATTCCGACGAAGACAGATCGTTTGTACTTTGAGCATGCTTCTGATGATCAGCTGGTTTTCTTTGCAGAGAAATTCAAGAGGGCGGAGGCGGACCTTGTCGATGCGAGCATTACGATCATTTCCGATGCGGACCCCAGTGAACTGAGAAGCATCGATCCTGTTCGCATCTTCCAAGCGATGGATGCGAGGCGAGTGTATCGTGATTGGCTGTATACGAAGGAGCAGCGGGGTGCGTACAGTTGGACGCTCGCTCTCTTTGGGACAGAGGCGATGGCCAAGGAGGCGGGGATGAGTCTCGAAGAGTATTGGCAGCAGATTCTTCGTGCCTGTTACCTGGATGCTGCTGATCCCGTTGCCGAGTGGAGGAAGATTCAGAGCGAGCAGGATCGTGTGAAGGCAGCACTCGATGCACTCGAGATCGCATCGCTGCACATCGAAGGAGAACGCATCGATCTGACGGTGAAGATTGGCCCGAACAGGAAGTGGCTCGGAGGGAGCTGTCGCAATATTCCCAGTTTCGAGATTTTCATTTCCCCCGATTGGCGTGGAACGGAGGGGAAAATCTTCTTCAATCAGCCACTGTATCGGTATGGAAACATCCTGCGCGACATCGCATTGGAATGGAAGGAAGGAAGAGTCGTTCGCGCATCAGCGCGTGTGGGACAGGCCGTTCTTGACAGTATGATTGCGAGGAAGAATGCCGACAAAATTGGCGAGTACTCACTGACGGACAAGCGTTCCTCGCGCATCACGACCTTCATGGCCAATACGCTGTACGACGAGAATATCGGCGGACAATTTGGCAACACTCACCTCGCACTCGGACGCGCATACAAGGATAGTTTCCCAGGCGATCAGAGCAAACCGACGGTAGAGGATTGGGAGCGTTGGGGCTACAACGATTCCCCCGAACACACGGATATCATCTCAACAGAGGATCGCCTCGTTACAGCTTCGCTATCAGATGGGAGCACGAAGGTGATTTTCAAGGAGGGGATGTTCACCGTCTAGTTCACCGCATCGCTCGACATGGCCTTATCCGTGAAGCTCCAGAAAGCGTCGGATCCACCGATCTCATTCGCACATTCTGCGCCTGTCGCAAGTGGAATCGCATTCGGGTGGAAGCCCAAGGGGAAATGACGAAGGACCCAGAGAATCTTTCCATCATTCTGCTGCAGGAGTTGCTGGAGGGTTGGGTGCACGCGGTGACAGAAAGGACATTGGTAATCCGAGTACTCGATGAGTGCAAGGCGTGCATCCTTGGAGCCGAGGATGTGATCCTTCTCTAGGTCCACCGGTGGCACGTTCGTCGCACTCGGCGCATTTGGGTCGGTGCTCTTTGCTGTTGGATTCTTCAGCATCTCATCGACGTTCTTCTGAAAGACGGCGAGCGGCTGCGCTCCGGAGAGCAGACGGGCATTGCCGGATTTCATATCGATGAGAATATTCCCAGGCGTTCCGCTAATCCCTGCTTTCTGTGCTGCGGCCTCCTCATCGGCGAAGAGTTGTTTGAATTTGTCTGCAGCAACGCACGTCTTGAATTCCGTCTCATCGAGCCCCGCATCCGATGCGAAACCAAGCATGGTGTCTTGGATGTTCGCCTGCGGTGCCTGAGGTACCTGAGGTGCCTGAGGCGCTTGCGGAGCCGTCGGAACCTTCTGATTGGTAGCGACAGGATTCCCTCGCACGAATGTGCTGCGCACTCCCGATGCACTCGTGAGCACGATGCCTGCGAGGAGACCGAAGAGGAACATCGCAACACCAAACCAAATATTCTGTGGCTCTTTCGTAGACATGTGTGAAAGGGGAGAGAGTAAGCGCGGGGAGTATACGTACGTCGTACGAAAAAGAGAATGGACGCATCCATATCCTTATGCTGGAGTAGTGAAGACTGCGAATTGCTGCTTCCGAGGTAAGTCTGTAGCCTAGCGACACCTTCTTCTCTTCCTCTGCATATGCTCACCTTCCTTCGCATTCGTACGGCGATGCGTTCGCTGCGAAGCATCGTGATTGCTCTCACGGTTCTGCTCTTTCTGCTCGCAGTGAGCCTAGGAATATTCCTGTCACATCAGTCGGGGCCACGTGATGTCACGCTCGATCAGACCGCGTCTGCGGGGACGGGCACACTGACCGTTGCCGCTCGGATCCCCCCCGTCAACGCGACCGATGTTCCGCCTACTGCTGACATTGTTCTCACCTTCAATAGGCCGATGGTGCCTCTTTCGCAGGTCCAGAGTGTGACAGCGAGAATGCCGACATGGCCCGTTACGATTCGTCCCGCGATCAAAGGACGCTGGCGCTGGCTCGGCACGACGGCCATTCGTTTCACCCCCGATGCCCCTCTGCCGCTTGCCACAATGTTCACCGTGACGGTGCCTTCTGGCATACCGAGTGTGTCGGGTAACAGAACGGAGCAGGATTTTTCGTGGAGCTTCGAGACGGAGCGACCTATTTTACTCTCGACTGAACCCCTAGAACAAGCGGACGATGCAGGCCCGACGACGCAGATCACCCTCCACTTCAATCAGGAGATGGATCCTACAGGAGCGAAAGAATCGCTGAAGCTCTTCGAAAAACGCCAAGTGGTACCGTCATCAGTGACGGGTGCACTATCACAAGGAGGAGAGAGCAACGAAGAGATGAAACCCGTCTTGATCGGGAGTGTCACCTCTGGAACAAAGCAGGGGGAGGACCTAAAGACCGAGATCGACAAGCATGCACTCGTGCTGTCTCCTCGCAGTCCGCTCTCATTTCATCGTGAGTACACGCTCGTCGCTGCTGCTGGCCTCCGCGCAGCGCAGGGCTCCCTTGGGAGTGCAACGGCGGCGACGCTGCGATTCAAGACTGTGGGAGCCTTTCAGGTGATCTCTGCGCTGTACGATCTCGGACAACTTCACCTCGAGTTCAGTAATCCGATCAAGGGAGCAACGTGTAGTGGCAACGTGCTCGTCACTCCATCGAAGGAGTCGCCTTCAGTTCCTACTATCAATCCTGGAGAGTGGGACCTGCAGAAATCGATCACGGTTTGGCCAACGCTGGAACCGAGTACGAACTACACGCTCACGATCAAGAAAGGTTGCACCGACGCGTACGGTCAACCCCTTGCCACTGACTTCGTGTACCGATGGAAGACCCTCCCGCTCCCTGCGGCAACCTTCATTCATCCGAAGGGGCACTCGTTCACCATCTTCGAGCGAGGAAGAACACCGGTGTACTATCTGAATGCGGTGAATACTGCTGGGGTAGATGTGCAGATGGGCGAGCTCTCGATCGAGAAGTTTCTTCGCCTTAGGCAGATCTCCAAATCAACGAATGAGGGTGACCATCCTCTCATCGATATCGAGAAGAATGCGAGCAAGATCCATCGCT
>JAHFJR010000008.1 GCA_023245775.1 Candidatus Peribacteria bacterium
CGCACAAATTCAGTCTCTATTTAAAAGAGTGTGAATTCCGATTCAATCACCGAAACGAAAACATGTATAATGCTCTCCTAAACGTCCTCAGAAAATTCTAATCTCCTAGGGGAGAGCCATCGGTAATATTGTTCCAGCCATTCTGAATATGTATCAAGAGTTATCTTGTCAGCCTTAAGAAGTAATAGAAGGAGTTGTTGTGAGTTATCCCTACCATAATCAGCAAAGTGGAGACATCCTGCTCCTGGGCTTGTGCACTGAATGCCTCCTGAGTCGGTATGTCTGAATGAACAATTTTTACCTACCGGATTCAGTAGAGACCTTTCTAGTGCTTTGGCAGCACTGCCTATCTCCTCTACGAGCTTGTCCATCCCCACTATTTTCATTACCTTTTCAGCTACGTCGATGTTTGCTTCAGCGCTTTGCATGCCAGACATAGGGTAGCTTGGTTACGTCCCACGGTGCACGCGTTCCGCGGGTCGATTTTCCCTCGGCGATCTTGGGACTCCCTGCGAAGACGATGTTCGCCATGAAGTCATACTTCGCCTGCAGGACGGGATGACCTCTCGCGATTCTTGCAAACTCCTTCTGCTGCAGGACGTAGTAGGCGAATGTTTCTGCGAAGTCCTCGAACGGATCGCTCTTTGCATAACCCGAGACGAAATCGTTGTCGGTCATGTTCGGCTGCATCATCACGGGTGAGAGCCAGCTGATGTCATAGAAGGTCATACTCGGGTCATCACGGTAGATCGGCACAGAGCCATCTGCGAACATCGTGCGATCTGCAGTCTCCGTTCCAAGCAGTCCACCGAGGTCCGTTACGTGTCCGCACTCGTGCACAACGAGCGCCATGAATTCCTTATCGGGGACGTTCCCCGTCACGATCATCGTGGACTCTCCGCCGAGTCCGCGGCTCCTCGGGTTCTGTTCATAGGTGACATAGAAATTCTTCAGATGATCGCGACAGGAACTCGGCAGTGCGCGGAGCACCTGATCCGCGAGGATGCGATGATGCTCGAGGATGTCTTTCTGATCGACGACGGGCAACAGTCTCGGTGCCGCATGTTTCGGCATGACGGGACGTATGCGCAGAGAACGAACTGAAATGACATTTGCTGCATGGGCTGGTAGTGGTACGATACTGAAAGACAGCATGAGTCCGAGGGCCACTGCGCACTTTTGCATGGCTCCAATGCTTCTTGCGGTAAACCCGATACTGGAAGGGTGGCAGCGCATAAGTGAAATGAAAGTAGCATTTTATACTCTATTTTTAGTTTTATGTCAAGTGATCCTGTTCTCCAGATTAAGCCCGGTCAGACCCATACGGTGCTGATCGAGAAGTTTGCCCATGGCGGGTCTGGCTTTGCGACCCTGCAGGGCCTGCCTGTCTTCATCACCGGAGGCATTCCCGGGCAAAAAGTTTCCATCGTGATCACGAAGAAACACGAGAAGTACCTCGAGGCGAAGGTCGAGAAAGTGGTGCAACGATCCAAGGATGAAATCATCGCCAAGTGCACGCACTTCGGTACGTGTGGTGGGTGTGTATGGCAGAACCTCTCGTACAACAAGCAGATCCAATACAAGGAGGACATCATTCGAGAGACACTCGAGCATCTGACACCTGCAGACCCCGCTGTCCGGAAGAATCTGGCCGGTCGCGTGCTGAAGATTCTTCCGAGCCCACAGGTCTTCAATTATCGGAACAAATTGGAACTGACTTTTGGTTTCAGTTCGATGCGTTCTGAAGCAGCGCCGCCGAAAGTAGCTGGAGGAAAACCGCAACGCATCTACTTCGATGAGAATCCGAGTATCGGTTTTCATCAAGCGGGTGAGTGGGCGACGATTCTGCCCATCACCGAGTGTCATCTCTACGATGAGCGTCTGCCTGCATTACTTGCGGATGTTCGCAAGTTCATGGATACGAACAAGCTCACGGTCTACAACCCGAAGACACACCGCGGCATGCTCCGGAATCTCGTGCTCCGTCGTGGTATCCACACCAACGAACAGATGATTTGTTTCATTGTGCAGGCTAGGAAGAAGGAACTCGAGCCACTGTTTCAGAAGTTCATGGGTTTCGCAGGGCGTCCCGATCTCAAGTCTCTCATGATCGTCGAACACTTTGGTCTCAATGACAAGCCCGAGGAACCGAAGATCCACACGCTGGTCGGCGAGCCGTTCATCACGGAGCGTCTGTTCGACCTCACGTTTCAGATTTCGCCGTTCTCCTTCTTCCAGACGAATACGCTCGCAGCTGAGAAGCTCTACACCGCCATTGCTGCCGCTGCGGATTTGCGTGGCCGCGATACGGTGCTCGATGCGTACTGTGGTATGGGGACGATCGGTCAGTATTTGGCTCGATACTGCGAGAAGGTCGTCGGCATCGAAGCTCACCCGTCCGCGGTTGATGATGCGCTTCGGAGCGCTGGTCTCAATCGCATTGCCAACATTAGCTTCTACAAAGGCAAGGTCGAGAACGTGCTGAACCAGCAGCTGCGAGCCGGAGGGAAGTACGCGTTCAACTGCATTGTTGTCGACCCTCCGCGTGTTGGTCTCCATCCTCAGGCGCTCTCGGCGGTGATCACCCATCGAGCTGAGAAGGTGGTGTATGTGTCCTGCAACGTTTCTACGTTTGCGCGCGATCTTGGAGAATTCCTCAAGAACGGCTACGAACTCCGTACGGTACAACCGGTCGACATGTTTCCGCACACGGCGCACATTGAATTGGTGGCGTTGCTGCAACGGAAATAGTAATCAGTGGTTAGTAATTAGTAGGTAGTGGTTAGTAAAGTTTCTTTACTCATCACTAATTACTGCCTACTAATTACTTTTCTCTTTTTTCCAGTAGACTCCTCTCATTCAAAAGATTCTTCTCCTGTCCGTCGGCAAGGTGAAGGCTCCATGGATTGTCGAGGGGTGTGCACTCTATACGAAGAGACTGACCCACTCCTGTCATTTCACCGAGCGGATTTTGGCTCCTGGTGCCGAAGCCGAAGAGCATGTGCGCATCACGCAGGCACTCTCGAAACTCTCGGGTTCGGTTGTTCTGCTTGATGAACGTGGTGCCAACATGACATCGAAAGAATTCTCATCATTTCTGGGGAAGAGGCGGGACAGGGGGGAGACTCTGATATTCGTCCTCGGAGGAGCGTACGGTGTCGGCGCAGACATCCGTGCGAAGGGATACGAGACGATCGCACTCAGCCGCATGACGTTTCCGCACGAACTGTGCAAACTGGTGTTTCTGGAACAACTCTACCGCGCCTACACGATTCTCGAGGGGCGTGGATACCATCATTGAGTGGCTATGCACTTTAAGAATGTTGCCAATCAAAAATGGTCGTCATGACTTTTCCTTTGATCTGGAACTGCGTGAAGGCTCGATAGAAAGCGTCTTTCGGAAGCGGAGTCGTGAAGACAGGCTCGCCGTTTTCCTCAGTGGCATGCGTGTGTATGAAATCTCCCGACCGAGAAATCAAGATGTTGTGACCTTTCGCGCCAAGGTAGTTTTCAAGTTGTGCTTCATTGCCTTTCGCATCGGTGATGCGATAGTGCAGCGCGAGCGTTTGAGGAGTGATGGATTGATCTACAACTCCGATGAGCGGTCTGAACTCAAACTGGTATCCATCAAACAATTTCACCCTCTGGGTGTCTGATGTCATCCCGTATTCACCGACTTTTCCCTCGAACTTCTTCTCATCACGGAGTGTGTAAGAACCATTCTGTTTATCCACGAAATCAGCATAGAGCCAGTACGTTCCTCCGGCTTTGGGTGCCAGTTTTACGTGCCAAACACCTTTGGTATCAAGCTCAGGGTGGAGGTGCTGGAAGAAGCTCAGATCGTCACGAACAACGATGAAGTGCATTTGCTTTGTATGGCTGATGCCATACTCCACGAAGGTGTGTCCATCCTCCACAATAGAAAATGCAACATCGCTGGGAGATGAGCCTTTCTCTTCTTGGAAGATCAGGTGGCGATTGCCAGCATTCATCATCATGGCGCTTTCGTTTGTTGCATGCCTTTCGCCATGCATGGGCTGAGATGCCGTCATCGAAGAAACAGGCGAGCTGATTTTTGCAAAGAGAAAGAAGATGATTGTGAATCCGATTGCCATCACAAATGGAGCAACGTCGGAAATCCAGTTTTTCTTTGTTGGATGAAAGCCTTTCAGGAGGAGTGAATTTGTAACCACAGACACAGAGCTGAATGCCATCGCAAGCCCTGCAAGTTCAGGACGCAGAATGATGCCGAAACTCATAAAGGCTCGTGCGGCGATAGGAATACCGATGACATTGAAGAACAGAGCAAAGAACATGTTCTGTTTGATCTTGCCCACCGTCGCTCTGCTGAGCTTGATCGCGGTCACAACATCGCGCAGATCATTCTTCACAAGCACGATGCCGCCGGTTTCCATGGCGATGTCGGTCCCATTGCCCATCGCGATGCCGAGTTCGGCTTGGGCGAGTGCAGGACTGTCATTGATGCCATCGCCAACCATCACCACTTTCATGCCTTGTGCTTGGAGTTTTTTCACTTCATTGGCTTTCTGTTCAGGCAAAACTTCCGCCAGCACATTCGTAATGCCGACACTCTTGGCAATAGCTGCTGCTGTGCGTTTGTTATCGCCCGTGATCATGTAGACCACAATGCCCATACTTTGTAGTCTCTGCACTGCTTCCTTAGAGGTTTCTTTTACTGTGTCAGCTACGGCGATAATCCCTATGACATGGTTTTTATCTGCAAGAAGCATCGCCGTCTTTCCTGCTTCTTCAAGTGTTTGCAGTGCAGTCTCATTGTCACTCATTGCGATGCCCTGCTTCTCCATAAGTTTTCGATTGCCAAGGAAGTACGCCTCGCCGCTGATCGAGCCTTCGACTCCGTGCCCTGGAATGGCCTTGAAACCTTCGGCTGAAGACAGTGATATTCCCTTTATTTTCGCATGCTCCACAATGCTTTCTGCAAGTGGATGCTCGGAACCTTGCTCGAGGCTTGCGGCGATACGCAGCACTTTCTCTTCCGTATTCTGAAACGAAAGGATATTCGTCACTTCGGGTTTGCCCTTCGTCAGCGTTCCCGTCTTATCAAACACGATGACGTTGATTTTATTCGCGGCTTCCAGCGGTTCGCCCCCACGAATAAGAATGCCATGCTCTGCACCTTTGCCTGTCGAAACCATGATGGCCGTAGGAGTTGCGAGTCCGAGCGCGCATGGACACGCAATGACGAGGACAGAAACTCCAGAAAGGAGAGCGAATGTCAGCCCCGCTCCGAGGAAAAACCAGATGAGGAAAGTACCTATGGCGATGATGATCACCGCAGGGACGAACCACGAAGACACCCAATCGGCGAAATCCTGAATGGGAGCTTTTGAACCCTGCGCTTCTTCCACGAAATGGATAATCTGTGCGAGAGCCGTCTCTGAGCCAACCTTCTCCGCCTTGAACTCGATGCTGCCATGACGGTTCAAAGTCGCACCGAAGACGCGGTCTCCTATTTTCTTTTCAACAGGAATGCTCTCGCCCGTGAGCATCGACTCATCAATGGATGTCAGTCCTTTTATAACAACGCCATCTACGGGGACTTTCTCGCCGGGACGTACGACGACAGTGTCTCCAGGTTTTACCTCTTCAATGGGAACATCGACCGTCTCACCATGACGGATAATTCTCGCAGTCTTCGCCTGCAATCCCATCAGTTTCTGGATTGCTTCGCTGGTTTTGCCCTTCGCACGAGTCTCCATCCATTTCCCGAGGAGTACAAATGTGATGAGAAACGCAGCGACCTCGAAGTACAGATTTTCCACCTCTCCAAAGATTGTTCCAGTGGCAATGGCGTGAACAACGAAGTTATAAAGACTGTAGATATAGGCAGTGGATGTTCCGATGGCAATGAGGCTGTCCATGCTGAAGGTTCCAATTTTCAAGCTGCTCCAGAATCCTTTATAGAAGCCGCTACCCAGCCAGAACTGCACCGGAGTGGCAAGAATCAGGGAAATGATTCCCATGTACGCCATGTGTGACTCCCCAAACGGCAGAGTCGGAAAGCCCGCCTCCGCCAAGGCTTCGGCGGGTAAAAACGACAGGAGCATGAAGTACAGCATCGGAAGGCTCAAGATGAGTCCGATGAAGAATTTGTTGCGATACGCTGCGGTTTCGTCTTCTCGCCTTTTACGATCGAGTTCGATGCCATGATGACCGTGATGCTGCGGCTCTGCACCGTAGCCTGCGGATTTCACGGCTGCGATGAGCTCGTGTTCATGAATTTTGGAAGGATCAAAGCTCACACGCGCCTTGCTTGTTGCGAAATTTACATTCGCCTCCTCGACTCCTGCAGTATTGTTCAATGTCTGTGTGATCCTCGCCGCGCAACTGGCGCAGTGCATGCCTGTGATGGAGATGTTTGTGAGCATGAGGGAGGGGCAAAGAATTAGTGTAGCAGAGAGGAAATCATCATACCGACGATCAGGCCAGCAAGAGCCATGGCAATGCCGAACCATGGATTCGACGAGCTCACCACAAGCGGTTTCACGCCGCCGGATGCACGTCCGGAGCTTTTTTGAGAATGTTCTTGCCAGTTGAGAGGAGTCATCGTTAGAGAAGGAAGAGAATTAGAGAACAGTGAATGAACCGCGCACCATGCCCATGGAACAACTGAATGCCAGAGTTCCGGGTGTCGAAGGTGCTGTGAAATCGATTTCGTTAATCCCGTTCGTCAACGATTTCGTGATGTTCAGATCGGGGATCACGATCTGACTCGTGCAGCCTTGTGCACCCGCTCCGTCGATGTTCCACTTCACGGGCATGCCTGCTTTGATGGTGAGGATGCTTGGTTCGTAGCCATAGCGCGTGACCTTCATGGCTACTTCCTGCGCTCCGCCATTCACGGTCGGCAAAGCGGCGGCATTCGGTGTCTGCTGACTTGGCACTGCGAAGATGCTGGAGATGTTGATGCCGGTGAGTGCGAAACCGCTCTTCAAGTTAACTAGCGCAAGAATCAACACAAGTGCTCCGGAGAAACGCAGAAAGAGGCGTGAGAACGCGCCTCTGGCAGTCGAGGAAATAGCACTGAGTCCAATGAGCGAGGGGAGTGTGCCGAGAGCAAACGTGAACATCGTCAGCGCTCCGATGAGGAAGTTTCCTGATGCAAGCGCGACGAGTTGGAGTGATTGCGTGAAGCCGCACGGCAGGAAGAAGGTCATTGCTCCGAGTCCGAATGGAGCCATCGGATGATCGCTCTCCGATAGATTTTCGATCCAACGCGAGAGTTTCTTCGGCGGTTGGATCGGGAAGCTCCCTTTTGGAATGACTTGAAGGATGGTGAGAGCGAGGTAGAGCATGATGAACGCAACCGCGATGCTCATGGCGCCCGACATTTTCGTGGAGAGCGTCACAGACTGACCGATCACGCCCACGACACCACCGAGGATGAAGTACGAAACAAGCCGGCCGATATTGAAATGGAGAAGCGGCTTGAATTTTTCCCACGGTGTCTCGGCGCGGTGCATCTCATTATGTTTGGCAGCAAGTGCGAGAAGTAAGCCACCTGTAACGGCAAGGCAGCTACTGGTACCCGCCACGAGCCCAATCACAAAGATTCCGCCAAGCGAGAGAGCACCGGATGTTGATGGTGCAAGGGAAATAAGATCAAACGTCTGTAGCAGCCTATAGATGGCGAAGATCATCAACAGTGAACCGCCGATCTCCATCCATTTCTTCTGGGATGGCTCGATCATGGATCGCGCTTCATCCGGACGAAGCAATTGGTATCCGGCGCTCTCGACGGCATCGCGTAGCT
The DNA here is from genome assembly GCA_023245775.1 of Candidatus Peribacteria bacterium. Lineage (GTDB taxonomy): Bacteria > Patescibacteriota > Gracilibacteria > Peribacterales > Peribacteraceae > SICN01. Next base: position 7,796 of record JAHFJR010000008.1, read on the forward strand.
CTTCCCAATCGGGCAGTTTGGAGTAATGAACTTTGGCCCTTCCGGTGCGATAGTTCACCGATGTGCTCTGCACACCTAGTACGTGCTTGAGTTTTTTCTTGAGAACGTGCTCGGAATCTTTGGAAGTCATCCCATCGATGCACACATCGAGAATTCCATTCTCTTTGGCAGCGCACATTGCATTGCCTTTTGCTGGTTCGTCGCCGACACCGTATCCGGCTTTCCTGATAACATCCTCAATTATTTCGGACGACGGAAGCGCATCCTTGTTTGCCGTGATAACGGCAATGCCCTTGCGATGATGAACTTCCACATGCAGGACGTTCGGCACGGCCTTCAACTTGCGTTCAAGGAGTAATTCGCAGCTTCCGCATGTCATTCCTGAAATGTGGATTTCTGCATGAAGTTGTTTTGATTCAGACATACGAGAAGAGAAGAAGATAAGAATGCTGCCCGAACACGGGGCGGCTTATTTTTCTTCTTTTCCTCACTGCAACATCACCACCATCTGTGTCGGAGAAAAGCCGACAGGAGGTGCATTCGTTTTGGCAAAATTCTGTGACTGGTCAACAAAAGCCACGAAGACAGGTAAAGATGCTGGCAAAACCGCAGTATCTGCAATCGAACGAGTGCTTGAAGTAATCGCACTGACAGTCTCATTTCCTTTTGCAAGACAATGCCCCGCGCAGTCGCTAGTCATCGGACTTGGGCTCTCTTTTGCAACAGGTGCGCAATGCTCGCAGTGTGCTGGTGACATCGGAATCATCGGTGTCATATTCATTTCCATGACTTCTCCTTGATCCATAGGCATCGACTCTGCATACGCCATCGGCATCATGCAGAGATGGCCAATAATTGTATTGGTGAGAATGGCGATGGTGAAGAAGATTCGGGGAAACATTGGTAGAGAGTATAGCTGATGTCACAAAAAAGTCATGGCGTAAGGCACTGAGAGTGGCAGCCCCACGGAGGATCGAACTCCGATTTCCTGGATGAGAACCAAGTGTCCTAGCCATTAGACGATGAGGCCGCGCTGACGGATCCTACATTCTATTTCCGATCTGCTCAATTTGAATTGCACGGATTGTCCATTGTCAATTTCCGCCCGTGCCCCCAGAATGCTCTCCGTCAGCCATTTCCCCCGCTTTTCATGTCTACGACGATCCACCTGCCCGAAGCGATGCCCGAGATTACGAGTCGGACACTCCTTGTCGTGTGTGATGCACACCACTGCAGCGTCTTCGATATTGCTGGCCACACGTTGATGCTCAAGGAAGAGATTCGCTCGCACGAGCCTCGTGACGAAGATCGGCAATCCATCTCCCACGGGAAGGGTGGTGCGACGATTGGAGTAGGGGAGCACACCCATGTGGAGGAGCATCGTCTGCATGAGTTTGCACACACGGTGAGTGCTCGCATGGCAACACTGGTTTCGGCGCAGAAGATCGAGGCTGTATATCTCGCCGCCCCAGGGAAATTTCTCTCTCTTCTCAAGAAGAATCTTGCTACGTCGGTTGCGAAGTTACTCGAAGCGGCTATCGATGGCAATTTTGCGAAGGAGCCCCCGCTCCAAACCTTCGCACGCTTCCGTCCGGATCTGAAGGCGGCGATGGACGAGCTACGAGGCGAGGAAAATTATTCCTCGAAGAAGCATCTTCCGAAGTGAGTAGTTTGTCGTGAGTCGTGAGTAGGACACCTGCTATGCTTGTTGCGGTATGGATATCCAAAAGGCATTGGCCGAACACAGAGCCAGCGAGCCGCATGGTAGTGCGCTCGGGCTCTACATTCACGATATCGTCTACGGTGCTAACGATGGCATTGTGACGACATTTGCAGTGGTATCGGGGGTGAACGGTGCGCAGCTTGCGCCCTACGTGGTGGTGATTCTGGGCCTCGCGAATGTTCTCGCTGACGGTCTCTCGATGGGGCTTGGGAATTATCTTTCGAATCGATCGAAGCAGGACAACTATCAACGCATTCTGAAGGAGGAACTGCAGGAGATCGAAGACATTCCCGAGATCGAACGTGAGGAAATCCGTGAAGTCTATCGGGCAAAGGGTTTTTCCGGTGCGGAATTGGAGACGGTGACGCAGCGCATCACGAGTGACAAGAAGATCTGGGCGGACACCATGATGCGTGAGGAGCATGGGCTTGCGCCCGAGGATACCGCACATCCGATGCTGCATGGACTTGTGACGTTCGGTGCCTTCATCTTCTTTGGAATGATTCCTGTGGCTCCGTACATTCTTCCCATTGCCGACAGCAGCCGATTCGTCGTGACGATCGTTGCGACGGGCATTGCCTTGCTGATGGTGGGATTGCTTCGGAGCTCTGTGACGCGGGAACGGATGTTTCGAGGTCCGATGGAGATTGTCTCCATTGGAGCACTCTGTGCGACTGCTGCCTACATCGTTGGAGCGATGCTACGGGGATTCGTTGATGTTTCCATCTAGATCTCTTTGAAAAAAGATGACATTTTTCTGTGACCAGTGATACACTGAATGTCTCCTTTCCCATTTTCATCTATGAAGAAGCTCTCCTTCCTCCTTGGTTCTCTCGGTGGCGTCATGGCCGGTTACGTGTTCAGCAATTCCAAACTTCGTGCAGAGTTGATGAAGGCCAAAGATGGTCCGTCGGCTGCCAAGGTTCTGGGGAAGCATCTTGCTGAGGATGGTCAGACGGTGGCCAAGGAAGTCCAGCAACTTGCGGAAGAACATCACCTCGATACTCATGTGGCACACGGAAGGAAGTACGTCCAGAAGTACTACAAGAACGCCAGAGATGAGGTTCAGAAGTTCCTCAGTGCCAAGGTGAAGGATGCGACGAAGGTTGCAAAGAAAGCTGTCAGCAAGGGCAAGAAACAGGTGGCGAGGAAGATGAAGTCGATGGCGAGGTAGCAAAAAATCTTGCATATCATCGATACCTTGCGTAGAATACACGGCGGGCTCGGGAAAATGAATCGGGTTTCCTCCACATTCTGCAGGAACTCCTCATTTCTCTCTATGCCGAAAAAACTCACGTCACCGGAGGCCAAGTACATTATCGTGACGGGCGGCATCTGTAGTTCACTCGGGAAGGGGATCGCAACGGCGTCGATCGGGGCCATTCTGAAAGCCTGTGGATTCAAAGTATTTGTGCAGAAGCTCGATCCGTACCTGAACGTCGATCCTGGTACCATGAGCCCGTTCCAACATGGCGAAGTCTTCGTGACGGACGATGGCGCTGAAACAGATTTGGATTTAGGTCACTACGAGCGTTTCATCGACGAGCCGATGAGCCGGCTCAGCACCGTGACGACGGGGAAGATTTATACCGAGGTCTTGGCCAAAGAACGCAAGGGAGATTTTCTCGGAGGGACGATTCAGGTAGTTCCGCATATTACAAATGCGATCAAAGACTGGATGAAGAATGCGGCGAAGGAGAGCAAAGCCGAAATCATGATGATTGAAGTCGGCGGAACCGTTGGCGATATCGAAGGAGAGCCGTTTCTCGAGGCGATTCGCCAGATGCGTTCGGAACTTGGATCGGAGCGCATTTTCCATGTGCATCTCACTCTTCTGCCCTACCTTGCAGGTTCCAAGGAATTGAAGACGAAGCCGACACAGCTTTCGGTACGCGAACTTCGGCGTATCGGATTGCAGCCAGATATGATCCTCGCTCGGGCCGATTACAAGATCCCCAGTGAACTTCTGGATAAGATCAGCCGTTTCTGCGACGTTTCGCGCGATGCTGTCATTCCGGCGCAAACAGTGAAGTCGATTTACGATGTGCCGCTGAATTTCCAGCAGTACGATATTGCCTCCGTGATCGGCAGGAAACTTGGCCTTGGGAATTTGAAGCCGAAGATGAAAGAGTGGGAGGAGGGGAAGAAGCGCTATGAAACCGCTGAAACGCCGATCCGCATCGGACTTGTGGGCAAGTACACGCACCTCGATGATGCGTACCTGAGTGTCATTGAGTCGATCAAATCGGCTGCGGTGTTCCATGGCCGAAAAGCCGAAGTCGTATGGATCGATAGCGAGAAACTGGAACGCAGAGATCAGGAGGTCTGGAAACAACTGAAGAGTTGTGCAGGGATCATCGTTCCGGGAGGTTTCGGCACGCGTGGCATCGAGGGCAAGATCCTCGCTGCGAATTATTGTCGTACGCAGAAGGTGCCATATTTGGGTCTGTGTCTCGGTTCGCAACTTCTTGCGATTGAATTTGCACGTGCGATGCTCAAAGACAGTGAACTCACGAGTCAGGAATTCGATGAAAAAGAGAAGCTCAGTCACGACAAGTACGTCGTGCACTTCCTTCCGGATCAACACAAGGGGCGGAGTAAAGGAGGCACGCTTCGTCTCGGTCAGTTTGCGTGCAAGCTGAAGAAGGGGACGAAAGCATATGACGCATATAAAAAGGATGTGATCAGTGAGCGCCATCGTCATCGGTACGAATTCAATAACTCCTTCCGCAAGCGCTTGGAAGACAAAGGTTTGGTATTTTCAGGAGAAGGTCCCGACACAGGTCTCATGGAAATCGTCGAGATCAAAGATCATCCATTCATGCTTGGAAGTCAGTTCCATCCGGAGTTTAAAAGCCGCCCGCATCGGCCTCATCCGCTATTCGCAGCGTTCATGAAGGCGGCGGTCGGACGATAAAAGTCGAATATGGTCATGAAACTACGGCCTCTGTCGATTGACAGAGGCCGTAGCGAGATTGCTCTCTTTTCATCATCATTGCCCTCAGACCTCCTGATACCACGTCGCGTATCTTGCGACCATACAACATGCTGTGAGCATGAGCATGATCAATGTTAATGCCCCAGAGGGCATGAACATTGCGTTATCCTCTCCCGCGAGGGAGTACCACGTTTCCGATACGAAGAAACGCGATGCGGCGCTACCGATGAAGGTAGCAAAAACGAAGATCGATGGATGCATCAACTGCTGTCCATATCTTGCTTGGCCGAAGCCAAGCCCGAATCCCAGTGCTCCACTTCTGAAGAAGAGGGCGAGTTGACCCCCAAGGGGTGTCGTCATCAAAAACAAGATGATGACGCAGGCGATCATGAGGGGCGTCGTTAGACGCTTCGAACCCCACTCAAAGAATCTTTCAGGGAGCTTGAGGTTCCCTTTTCCGGGTTGCATCCATCCGAAATTGGTTTCGAACGGATGCCGCTGGAATTGATCGATTTCTGATTGGGGCAACTTGTGATGAGACATGAGATCTTCCTTTCAATGAGTCGCGACCCGATAGTGATGTGAGGAGAAATTCCAGCACATATATCGGCGATAGTCGCGCGGATCTCGCACAACACTCTTTTTTGAGTGCTCAGTAAGATCCGCGTTACGACTGTGAAAGAAGGGCAATGCTGACAATGAGCAACAATCACGCGGATGACCGAAGCCATCTAAGGTTATTATAATACTTTATATTAATATTGTAAAGTTTTCAACTTTTCAACTTTTCTTCGTCATGACTGCGGATCATTTTTATTGGCATCTATAATATTTTGAACAGTTTCTGTACAATCCTCTTGATGAAGCTCTCGCAGACACTTCTCGGGGTCCGGTTTGATAACCCCACAGTGCTTGCGTCGGGCATCTGGGGAATTACAGCGGCGAGCTGGAGAAGGGCTGCGAAGTGTGGCGTAGGAGCGGTGACAACGAAGTCATTATGGCTACAAGAGCATAAGGGTCACGCGAATCCAACGATTATTTCTACGGATCACTGGACACTGAATGCTGTTGGTGTCCCTGATGCGGGGGTCGAGAAAGCGCGCGAAGAGATTGGCAATTTCAACAAGGACAAACCGGTGCCCCTGATCGGTAACATCATTGCGTCGTCGGTCGAGGACTACGCGAAGACGGCAGAGCGCATCCTCGAATTCAAGCCGGACTTCCTCGAGGTGAATATCAGCTGTCCGAATATTGAAGACGAGTTTGGTCGGCCGTTTGCATGCAGTATTGGCGACAGTGCGGCGGTGACGAAAGCTGTGAAGGCGGTGAGCGGAAAGACGCCCGTGTTCATTAAGCTCTCCCCGAATGTCGATAGCATCGCAGCGATTGCGCTCTCGTGTGCTGCTGCAGGTGCGGATGGTTTCACCGTGATCAATACGGCGGGCCCCGGCATGGCGATTGATCTCCCCACGCGCCTACCCATCCTTGCCAATAAAGTCGGAGGAATCTCGGGTCCGGCGATCAAGCCGCTTGCGGTGCGGTGCATCGCAGATGTCTACAAAGCAACCGAAGGGAAACTGCCGATCATCGGTACCGGTGGTGTGATGACAGGCGAAGATGCGATTGAGTTCCTACTTGCAGGAGCCAGTTTGATTGGCATCGGCACGGCGCTTGCGGACAGGGGCGAGACGGTGTTCAGGCTTGTGTGTGATGAGATGAAAGCATGGGGCAAGAAGAACGGGGTGAAAGATCTGAAAGAGTTGGTGGGTGGGATGCATACTGCAATTCTTAATGTTCGAAAACGCGGGTAGCAACCCGCTCCTGTAGTGAGTATCCCCGCTCCCGTTGAAGTTTTTTTCACCCATGCATATTCCTCTCGATTCACGGCTGCCAAAAACATTTCCCATCGCAAAGATTCGCAGGGAAACTGAGATGGTACGGACACTCACATTCAAGGCGTCGTTTGGCGCAAAACCTGGGCAGTTTGTGATGGTCTGGATTCCGGGTGTTGACGAGATCCCGATGAGTGTGGCATTCGATGATGGGAAGACTCTGCAGCTCACGTACTTCGCCGTCGGCGATGCAACGCGGGCACTTGCCGAGTACAAGGTGGGCGATTTGGTGGGACTGCGCGGGCCGTTTGGAACTTTTTATTCGTGGAAATCGAAGCAGAAGCTTGCGCTCGTCGCAGGCGGATACGGAGCCGCACCGATGTACTTCGTTGCCAAGCAGGCGATCAAGGATCGTTGCACGCTCGAAGTCTTCGTCGGAGCTCGAAGCGCCGAACATCTTCTGTATCTGAAGGAATTCTCAATGTTACCGAAGACAACACTCCATGTCACAACGGATGACGGATCGAAGGGCTGGAAAGGCTTCAACGTCGGACTTCTGGAGAAGTTGCTCACGGATCGAAAGCACTCGAAGAAACATCCATTCGTGCACCAGATCTTCGCCTGCGGTCCCGAGCGAATGCTCGTGTCCGTGTCTCGATTGGCATTAGCGAAGAACATTCCGAGTCAGCTGTCACTGGAGCGCTACATGAAGTGTGGCTACGGACTGTGTGGGAATTGCGTCGTCGATCCTCTTGGCATTCGCCTCTGTATCGATGGACCTGTGGTCGATAACAAACTCTGCAGCCAGATCGCGGAATTTGGAGAGTATCATCGAGATGCGGTGGGAAAAAAACATGCATTCTAAGTTCTTTTTGTCCGAGCGACAAAAAGAACCAAAAGAAACCTGCCTGCCGGTAGGCAGGCGCGTGCGCGCCAACAGCCCGCCAGCAGACCCCCGCTGGTGGCGCGCGCCACCCCTTGGTGCGAATATCAAAATTCCTTCAGCATGTTTTTGTGTACGAAAAAACCACCCTTGCGGGTGGTTCTTCTGTTCGCAGAGAGATGCTTTAGGCAGCCAACTGGACGTTCTCGGCCTTGGGGCCTTTCGGGCCCATGCCCATGTCAAAAGAGACAGTCTGACCAACCTGCAACGAGTCGAACTGACCGTTGCAAGCGCTGAGATGGAAGAACACGTCATCGCCTCCGTCCATCGGAGTGATGAAACCGAATCCTTTCTCCATCTTGGTCTTGATCGTACCTGTAGCCATTGTGGAATGGTGGTAAGAAGTAAAAGTAGAAAGCAGTAGCCGTAGCACCACCATCTGATGTGACTGTAGTGGAGTTTCATGCTGTTCGCAAGAGCTTTTAGAGTGTTCAGGAATCAAAGGAAACAAGGGAAATATTGAGATTCGTCCTCCTTTCACTCTTTTGTTTCTTTTCTCTCATTTGTTTCCTTTTTCTTGACAATTAGTTTAGTCCTCAACTATACTTCGTGTGTTCATTTCTTTCCCCCTTTCTTATGATCGGCGGTTGCGGCTGCAAATAAGCAGCACTCAAAGGCCCTTCGGGGCCTTTTTTCGTGTAGAATGGCTTCCAGATGAGTCCTGACTTCTCCCTTCTCGAGCCGAGTCTCACGCATCTTCAGAGCGGGGACAGGGCCGATATCCGACGTGCGTTCGAGTTTGCTCAGCATGCACATGCCGCTCAGACACGCGAAGATGGTTCACCGTATGTGCTGCATGTGATCGCTGTGGCGAAGATTGTTGCACGGTGGGGTGCTGATCGCGATACCATCAGTGCGGCGCTGTTGCATGATGTGCTCGAGGATACGCAGATTTCGAAGGAAGAGCTGGTGGCGAGTTTTGGGAGGCATGTCGGTCTGCTCGTCGAGAGCATCACCAAATTCACGCAGGCGGACCTGAGCCCCGATCTGCCGCTCGACCGTAAGGTCGAGACGCTTCGAAAGCTCTTCGATGTGATGCGTCTCGACATGCGCGGCACCATCATCAAGCTTGCGGATCGTCTGCATAACGTCCGAACGATCGATACGCTTCCTACCGAGGTGCGTCGCAAGCGTTTCGCAGATGAGACACTCTCGGTGTACTACAAGATTGCCTGCCATCTTGGCATGCGCGAGGTGCGTTTTGATTTCGCTGAGTACTGTGTCCCTTCTTCTTTTCCCGATGGTCTTCAGACGCGTATCGAACGCGATCGATTCTGTGATGAGGGCCAGAAACTTCGCTCGGACATTGAGCATGATCTCCGTACGGCACACGATGCACATGGGATCCGATCCGTCACGCTCCAGAAGCGCAATCTCCTCGTTTTCCATGAGAGGAAGGTGGAGAGTGGAGGTACCGCGCTTCTGCGTGATGCATTCTCCGTGTCCCTGCTGGTGCAGACAGAGGACGACTGTTATCGTTTCCTGAAGATCTTGCACACGCTCTATCGTCCCGTCAGTGGACAATTTCGGGATTTTCTCGCTGCTCCGAGTGATGCTGGATACCAGAGTCTGCACACGCAGGTGATCCTCCCAGGGGGAACGGCGATTGAGTGTCGGATTCGCACGCCGCAAATGTTAGAGCAGGCCGAAAAGGGCATCACGATCTCACTTTTTTCGGATGAGAAACGTGCGCCCACCTTCTCGTGGCTCAAGCGTTCAGCTCAGCTCGACCTGAAGACCCGAGATAGTAGCAGCGCCTTCTTCGAGGCGCTCGAGTCCGATGTGCTCCGAGAGACGATCTCGGTGATGGTGGACGGTACGCGGCTCTCACTTCCGAGGGGATCGACCGCCCTCGACGCCTCCTATGCGTTCTACGATGCGCGTGCTGGGACAACGCTGAGCATCAGCATGCATGGACGTCCTGTCAGCTTCGGAGAAACGCTCGAGGAGGACAGCGACCTGAAGGTGACGTTGGATGCTAGCACGCATGCAAACGTTGATTGGTTGCAGATGGTGTCGATGCTGCATGCGCGGCTCCTCATCGTCGATGTCCTCAAACGTAGCAACAAATCGCAGAAGATTTCTCTCGGAGCCGTTCTCCTGCAGAAAGAATTGGATCATTTCAACAAAGGAGTTCTGCAAGATCTCTCCAAAGTGCAGTGTCAGCATACGGCTGTCCATTTTCGCCGGGAGCATTTCGACGATGTCCTTGCGATGATCGGTGAAGGTGTCGTTCGCGCTCGCGACATTGTCTTCTATCTCTTCCCAGATCATTCTCGCTCTCTCCTGTCGGTGGTTCCGGGCCGTTACCACTTCCGCTTGCTTGTTGCCGGTACGCAACAACGTCAGGGTGATCTTCTCGCCCGGCTCCATGGCATCATTCGTCTGAGCGATGTCATGGTGGATCGCACCACCGTGCGGTTCAACGCCGACACGCATCACTTTGATTTACTGTTGGTCGGTTCGTGTGCCGACCGTCTGCAGTTCGCCGATTTCGTCGATCTGCTCGATCGTCAGGAGTGGACATCCAAGGTCCAGCCGCTGATTTCACGTTGGCAAAAATTTCTCTTGGTCGGTTCGTTTGCCATCGCCTTTGCGGTGATTTTTCTCGACATTCTTCTCTTTCCTGCGTACGAGCAAGTGTTGGAACGTCTCCCGGTGTTGCCGCAATTCCTGATCCAGTCGATTCCTCTCATTCCCATTCTCGCAGCGAGTTACTACGTGCTCAGATTGCTGCAGCACTACATCGTTCGCATGAGGTCTGAACGATGGTTTTTGGGTACGGGGCTCCTGCTGAATGTGATCGGTCTTCTGCTCTTGGTGCTGAGAATTTTTCTCCTCAAGACAGCAACGGCAAGTCTCCTTCCGCTCATTGCTATTTTTTCAGTTTCGATGATCTACGTTGGTTATACGTTCTTCCAGACGGAGGCATTGTTCCAGCAAACCAACCCTGTGCATCTTCGGCCTCTGTCTTCGAAAGAGTGGCTTCGTATGCGCAGAAAGAAAATCTTCGGATATCTGTTTCGTTTGCTCGCTGTCATTATCTGGGGCATTCAGCCATTGTATTTGAAGTATTCGCCTGCTGCGCATGTGGATCCATTGGCTCGTGTCTTCTTCATGAGTGTTGGCATTCTCCTCATCAGTGTTCTCTTGCTCTTCGTACAACTGATGCTTCGTCTCGTGCGGCGCGTGCCGCATGTTCCTCTTCTCATTCCGAGAAATAAGGAATTACTCGGCATCATCATCGGTGCTGCAGTCTTCACCTATTTTCTCAATGCGAGTTTGGTATTCACCACGAGCACGAACTTCATTCTCTTCAATAATTTTTCACCTACATTCGCCCTGTTGATTGCCGTTGTTTTCTGGCGGGATTCCATTCCCTACCTGAAAGACCCAAGACATATGTTGTGGATTTTCCTGCTCTTCTTGCTAGGTTCCATGGGCAGTTCTCTCCTGATTTACAGTGATATTCACCATCCCAGCATTGGAACGGTCTATGGGGATTTGCTCGGGATGGTTGCGATGGCGGCGGATACCCTCTACGTCATTGCGCAAATTCGTTACATGAAGGTCGTGAATCGGGCGTCAAGTTTGTCCGTGAATATCCATGTGTCGGGCGCATTGGTGTTCCTGACACTGCCGTTGGTTCTGCTCTTTGGTTCGGGGCTGGGCGCACTGTATGCGGATCTGACCCCCATCCTCTATGCGATTGGGGCTGGGGTACTCTCCGGCATTGGCCAATTGCTGAATTATGAGACCTTCAGGCGTGTCGATGGCTTCATTGCATTCCTCATGTTCAATATTTCCATTCTGATCACATTTGTGACCGAAGTGTTTTTGCTGCATACAGTGTATCCGAGCTGGGTCATTCTCATCGGTGGTTTCATCATTATCGGTTCAACGGTGCTCGCAGAGGTCATCCATTCGCACTGTCAGAAGAAAGGGCTCTAAGGTGCATTGATCTCTTCTCTCTGCTACGGTGCCTCTCTCTTCTATGCTCCAGACATTTCCCATTCTCACCCTCAAAGAGGGTAGCGAGGTGCACGTCCAGAATCGTCACCATGCAATTTTTCGAACGTCAGTGCTGGCATATCCCGTCTGTGACAATGGTTCGATCGTCGAGGTCCGGAGTTCGATGGGTGATTTTCTCTGTTACGCCACGATCAACAATCGCTCCTACCTCTGTGCGAGAGCTTTCGCATTCGAGGAGGGGGATCCCAAGGCAACATTGCGTCGGCTGATCAAGCGTGCCATCGAACTTCGAGACAAGATGCCCTCGCTTCATGGTACCGATGCGATCCGTCTCATCAATGCCGAGGGTGATGCCATTCCGGGGCTGATCGTCGATCAGTATGGGACCGTTCTCGTCATCCAGTTCACGACGGTGGGCATGGACAAGATGCGTGACTGGATCGCTGATCTTCTCATCCAGATCAGGCAACCGACGGGCATCTACGAGAAATCGATGGGGGCAGCGAGACAGAAGGAAGGACTTGGTGAACGTCAAGGGTGGATCCGTGGAAAAGGGGAGGACATGATGACGGTGACGGAACGGGGGATCACATTCTTGATCAGTTTGAGTGGCAGTCAGAAGACAGGATTGTTTCTGGATCAGCGCGATATGCGCTCACTCGTGCGTGAGCTTGCCGCCGGTCAGACCGTGCTCGATCTCTGTAGCTACGTAGGAGGATTCTCCCTTGCAGCACTTCACGGAGGAGCGATCGCTGCAGATGCCGTCGATTATGATCCTGAGGCGATCTCCCGTGCTCGCGTACACGCCAAGCTCAATGGTTTCGAGGATGCGCAGTGTAGCTGTTACTGCGAAGACGCATTCGATTTTTTGCGTCGACGACCTCCGCTGCGTGCCTATGATTTCATCATCCTCGACCCGCCGGCATTCGCGAAGCGCGATACGGATCTCGAACTTGCGAAGCACACGTACACGGATCTGAATCGTTCAGCGATGGAGATTCTGCCGCCAGGCGGCCTCCTACTCACCTGTTCTTGTTCCTATCAGATCACTCCAGAGATCTTCCAGACCATTCTCTTCCATGCCGCTCGTCAGGCAAAACGTTCTGTGAGGATTCTTCAGAGACATCATCATGTGTACGATCATCCCGTGAATATCTATCATCCGGAGATCGATTATCTGAAGAGTATGCTCCTGTGGATTGAGTGAATCGCTCATGCCCATCATTCCTTCTGGCTGGCTGCAGAGGTTCCCTCTGGGAAACGAATGCCATAGAAATGCACAGCGATTTCTTGCAAACGTTCGCGCTCTTCTGGGTTCTCGATCAGTAATTGCTTGAGTGTGGGTTCTAGTTCGCCATTCTGCATCATGTCCAGTATTTGATCCTCAGTGAACTGGCGACGCTTACCATTCACAAGGAGTTGGTACCCGCAGAGTGCGGTGCACAGATAGACGGTGAACGTATGTAATTTCTGTGCGATGGGCGGAGCATTCGGAGGAAACTGTGGCGCCATTCCACTGACTTCTATTGCTGTGCCGAGGAAGAGTAAGGGCAGGAAGCTACTGATGATTTTGCGTTCTCTTCTGGTGTACTCAGCAGTCTTCATGTGAGCCTGCAAACGCGCCTTCGGTTCTGTGGGATACCGAGTGACATCAGAGTCGAGGATGATGCGAGGAGCTTCTGACATAGAGGAAAATGTTGTAAACACGTTGATCATACATGGCCGAAGGCTTGCTCAAACAAGTGTCTTTGAGATGATGATTCATTGGAATGCAATTCTTAAGAATTCCGAAGGGAAAAGCCCTATAGCTAGTTTTCTAGATTTCTAGATTTGACATAATAAAGCTTCCTGTTAGTATAAACAACTTCAACCACTGAACCTATGACGAACACTGTAGATATCACATTCGATCTCCAAAAATACGCGCAAGAGGTGAAATCCGAAATTCCTTCGCATGATGATTTAATGAAGGAACAGGGTGTGCGATTCATGGAATTTCTTACCGGGCTCAGAGAACGAGTACGAGCACTAAAAGAAGCAGACAGGAAAATATTCATTGTTCTTGGTACAGGAGGAACATTCCAATCTGCCAGAACCGACAGTGGTTTAGCGCCCACTGGCTCACTGCGAGAGAGTTTTGACGCGCTTGGGCTTCCAGAAGATCCATCTGTGCACTTGGAGCTCTGCGATCTTATGAATCTGGATTCATCTCAAATGACTGTAGATCAGTGGCGGTTTTTGGCGAAGATGATCATTCTTGTAGAGGAAACTGCATCGGATTTATATGATGGTATCATCGTTACTCATGGCACTGACACGATGGCAAAGGGGGCTGCATATCTCTCTTTGATGCTTAAAGGATTCCCCAAGAGCATCATCTTTACGGGGTCTCAGGAACCAGCAAGGAAAAGTGACAGCGATGCAAAGGATCAAATGGAAAGAAGTATCGTCACTGCAAAGCTCGCCTCAAGTCTGAATCGCCGTATTGCAGAAGTCATGGTTTCTTGCGGTTTAAAAATCACCAGAGGAACATGGGCTGCAAAACTCGGTGATAAAACAGTTGATGCCTTTGGACCTTGGAACCAGCCGAATCAGGGCTTTGATGCAACTGACTGGGACAGAGCTGCACGGGATGGGAGACTTCATAAACTTGCACCTGCACTTCTCGATTTTGGAACAGGGAAGGGCAGAGGCAGTATGGAATTTGCTGCTCATGCAATAACGTTCGAGAATAAAGGGCCATTTGAACCGTTTACAGAGATCACAAATCCTGCAGACATTTTCCCAGCAACTCTTACGGATAAGTCAGGAATCGCATTCGCGCGACACCTCATTCATCAACGAGTATCTATTCTCACGCAGCTGGGAAGTGCCACTGCAGATAATAGGCTGGTGAACATAGCACTGAAAGCAGGAGAGCAGGGAAAGATTGTCATCTTTGAAGCGCCATTTCACGACTCCACAGTCGAAGTCGGCACGTATGCAGCGGGTGCCGAGGCGCTGCGCATTCTTCCAAACCTGCAGCGAAGTCTACCAATCGTCAATACTTCACCGGCAACATTCGAGGCAAAATCGAATTATCTTATTCACCGACTAGGATTGCAGCCATCAGGAGATACGACAGGGCTTGGCGTGTGTTACACATCAAATGAGCTCCGCAGTTTCTACGATCGCATGGAGCAGAATTTGGTTCGAGAACTTGTGTAACAATTCTGAGGGAGTGGTTTGCCCTTTCGCTCATAGACAGACTATAAATATCTGTCATATAAGCATAAAAACTTGGGAGAGTATGATGCACCTCATGACACGAGACGATCCTGCTTCGCGCTACTCCGCCTCCGGCACCGAGAACGAGTACATGGATGAGGCGAAGACTGTTCTCAAAAACAAGAAAAGTATCACCGATCTCCAGACGCTGTACATCGAAGAAGAGAAAGGACTTGCTCGTGCATATGAAATTCTCCTCTCGGAAGTCCGCTCAAATACTCCGCTCACATCTGAGCTGATTCGATATGCACACGGTGTCGTCTTCGGCAATCTGTACGAATGGGCAGGTCGATGGCGTACGGTCACCATCAGCAAGTCCGGAGTGACGTGGCCGCCACCGGATTATCTCGAAGGGGCGATGCGCTCATTCGAGCGGGACGTTCTTGAAAAATATTCTGCGAGTGCGCTTGGGGATGAGAAATATTTCTGCGAAGCACTGGGGCATGTCCAAGGAGAATTTCTTGCGATTCACCCGCTGCGCGAAGGCAACGCACGTACGATCAAACTGGTGACAGACTTGCTTGCAGTGCAGAGCGGTCGATTGCCACTCGTCTTTGATGAATCTGACGAGGGCAGAACGCACTACATCAATGCAGCGAAGGCTGCGATGCTTCAGGACTATAAACCAATATCTGGTGTTATCGAGACAGCCTTGAAGCGGGCGCTGAAACTTTCTTGATCTCCTGTAAGCACTCGAAGCGGCTTTTCTTGGTGAACGGTGGTAATCCTTCAATCACACTATTGCATTCGACACATTGAAGGATGATCCGATGCCTCACACTGTCATTGCGGAGTGCCGGAGAGAATTGCCGAAGTGGAGTCCCTGAGCCGAATGTCATGAATACAGTATAGCACAAAACATTGTCTGCTGTTGATAGAACTGGCAGCCCCACGGAGAGTTGAACTCCGGTTAACGGATTGAAAACCCGCTGTCCTAACCGTTAGACGATGGGGCCGAGGCGCACGGAAGTGCGAATGGATAATGAACAATGGAAAATGGACAATGATTTGGCTGAATTCAGAGCCAAAACACATCGTCATTGTCAATTGTCCATTGTCAATTGTCAATTTTTGCTTGTTGGCCAACAATAGAGAGCAGCCTCAGTGCTTCCGGCGCTTCTCCCATGTCCCTCTCCTCTTTCTCTCTTATCCTCGGCGTCTTCTTCTATGTCTTTGGTTTTCCGCTGGTGTTCCTGAGCGAGAAGTATCTGAGTTGGCAGCGGAAAATCTTGAAGGATGAGAATGCGATGCGTTTGGTTGGGACGGGTTTCGTGATGGTCGCTGCCCTCACACTTCGGCGGCAGTGGCATGTGAGTGCTGATGCTGAAGGAGGTGTCGTGCTCGTCGCGTGGTGTGTGCTGCTCAAGAGTATATTCATCGCGTGGTGGCCGTCCCAATTCAAGAACATTCGTAACCTCTTCGAGGATCTCCTCGTGGATATTCCAGCACTGCAGATCTTCGTTGGATGTTTGATGGTGCTGCTTGGGGCGCTCTTCACGTATCTTGGTCTCCTTCTGCCGCAGTAGATGCACCTTTTGGCTCTTCTCTGCGCGTGGTTCCTGTTGCTTCTGATCATCGTGTTCTTTGGCTTGGTGATTGCGAGTACGTCGGTGCAGGCGCTCTGGATGGTGCCGTTCGTACCGACTCCCAAAGCGATCATCGACGGTATGGTCGAGTTTGCCGAACTGAAACCGCATCAGATTGTGTTTGATCTCGGAGCAGGGGATGGGCGCATTCTTCTGGCTGCTGAGAAACGTGAGCCAACGATTCATGCCACGGGATATGAGGGTGCTATCGGTGTCTGGTTGCTCAGCAAATTGCGTATGCGGATGCGTCGGAGCAAGGTGCAGATGATATGCAAGGATTTCATGCATGAAGATTTCTCGAAGGCCGATGTCATCTTCACGTATCTCTCGATTGCATCCATGAAGAAGCTGAAGCCGAAATTTGACGCGCAATTGAAGGATGGCGCGATGGTCGTGACACATGCGTTCCGTGTTCCAGACATGGAACCCGATCGTGAGCGCATGGTGACGATGCCCTTTGGCAGAGGCAGTAGGATCTATCGGTATGTGTGGCGAAAAAAATCGTAACTGGGACTCAGAGTCCCAGCTGCAGGGCTACCATGTGATCACGGCGAGTGGAAGATGTGCACACGTTTCAGCGATGAGGATGATGGCTTGCAGAAGGCCCCAATCGAGGTAGGCGATCATCAGTCCAAGTGGTGTCCACATGCTACCGATGATCGTTGCGAAGAAGCCGAACATCATGGCAATCGGGATCAGCGGAGCAACGAGTAGGTTGGTGAGTGAAGCAACAAGAGAAATCTGTTTGAACAGGATGATCGTGAGCGGCAGGGTGGCGATCTGCGCTGCCATTGTCGCGACGAGAGATTCGCGAAGAGCAAGGGTCTCCGGCACGTGCCTGAAGAGTTTCTTCAGCGGATCTGAGAATTCCGCGATGCCGATCACTGCGAGGAAGCTCAGCTGAAATCCTGCATCGTACCAGAGGTACAAGGGATTCCAGCAGAGCATGACGAACGCGGTCCAGAGGATCGAGAGTCGCATCGTCGTTTGTCGCTCTGTCTGGAGCGCGAGCAGACCGAGCACACCCATGATGGCAGCTCTGACGACCGATGCGCTCGCTCCGACGAAAATGGTGAAGAGGATGATCCCAATGATCAGGAACCCGAATCTTTTTTTCAGCGGCAACCAGAGGAGCATTCCAGACAGGAGAGATAGAATGATCGTGACGTTGTATCCCGAGATCGCAATGATGTGGGTGATGCCGGCACGACGGAAATCATCTGTCAGATGTGTGGGAATGCCGCGACGTGAACCGGTGAGCAGACCCGCAAGCAGCGAGGCGTGCGGTTCGGGAAGAAGCCGATTGATCTGATGCTCGAACTGCGTTCGTAGTCCATAGATGCCTTTCAGAAGCCATCCGATTGCATTCGTCTTTTTGTAACCATTGTCACCGGCTACGGTAACCTGCGCTCGAGGCAGAATGGAGTAGATGTGACTCACACTCAGGTACTTGTCGTACGCGAAGTCATCGATCGGAATGGGGCGTTGGAGTTTTCCTGTTGCAAGAAGAATGTCTCCGTAGACGTACTCGGGCCACCCGCCGGTGTCGTTGATGAGCACGCGTCCCAGCACTGGAATTTTCTCTCCGTTTTTTTCGATGAGAAAATCCGCAGAGAGCGTGTATTTCGCGACCGTCGGTCGGATGTCCGGTGTGTCGACGATGCGACCATGCACCGTCACCGCCGTGTCCGATGCGTAGTACTCAATATCGTGTGGTGTTGTGATGTGCATGGAATGCTGTACGACGATGCTTGCGACTCCGATTCCTAGGACTATTGCGACTGCCATTGCGCATCCCATCGCACAGGAGCGGGCATTCTTGCCCGCGGCAGATTTCCTGCTTTGCATGAAAAAAATAATGGACATCGCGGCCAAAAATATTCCAAGAACTATCAAGGTATTTTCTGATGGTGGGTACCACCGTTCGGCTCCGATCGTCACGATGAATGCGACGAGAAAGCCGTAACTGAGGCGTGAGGTCTTCATATCTTGCCGCGCAGATGTTGCAGGGCTGCATCGAGTGCGATCCATTCGTCGATCGTGAGCGTCTGTGGACGGCGCTTCGGATCGATCTTGGCTTCTAGCATGGCTTCCGGCCCCTTTGGCATCGCTCCGATACTGTTCCTGAGCATCTTTCTGCGTTGAGTGAACGCCAGCTTCGCGAGTTTCAGAATATGCTGCACTGTCTCTCTATTCGCTTTTGGCTCAGCGAAGCATTCGATGTGCAGGACGGCCGAGTCGACCTTCGGTTGCGGAAAGAAACATTCCGGTTCGACGAGACGCACCAGCGACGGTGTTCCAAAGAGACGTACGAGCACCGTCAGGATGCTGCTCGATTCCTCCGAGCAGATATTCTCTGCGACCTCGCGTTGGATCAAAAGCGTTAACGACGTCGGACGACGTTCGGCCTCGATGAGCGTATGGGTGAGCAGTGGAGACGTGATGTGGTAGGGGATATTTGCGACGATCGTATACGGATGGTCGCTTGGCATCGGGACTTCCAGCGCGCTGCCTTGTACGATCGTGAGTTTCGGATTGCCGATGCCTGTGAACACGCGTAGGAAGGGGATGAGAGTGTTGTCGATTTCGATTGCGGTGACATGCGAGACAGATTTCAATAGTTCCCGTGTCAGGATGCCGATCCCCGGTCCGATCTCGACGATGCGGTCGGTCGGTTTCAGATGTGCGGCTGCAATGATGTCTTCCAGTACGAATTCATCGATGAGAAAGTGCTGACCTTTGTCGGTATCTAAATAAATGCCGTTCTGCTTCAAGAATTGGCGTATTTCGTCAAGTAACATACCTCTCCAGTATGCCCTACATCTGCTACGATGGGGTGTGTGAAATTTCTTCTTCCGATCATCATCGTCGGAGCTCTTCTTGCCTCGCAGATTGCTTCGGCGCAGGTCAGCTCTTCGCCTTTGAACCTGTGTGCGAATCGGGCGCTTGAACGTCGTGCTCTTCGCTTGATTCGTGTCCATCGGATGGCCACATGTCAGCCAAAAACTGCCATGAGTTCTTCTTCGGTCTCTTCTTCTGCATCTTCCCAACCTACTTCACGTACCTCACCTACCAAACCTAGCCAACTTTCCCTCGATCCGCTCTCCGACACCGACATCCATTCGCAATTTCTTCTCCTCGGTGAAGTCAGTCCTATTCTTGGCGCTGCTTCGATTTTTCTTGAAGAGGAGCCTCTAAGTGTGACGTCTATTTCGATCAATATCACAGCAGAAGTTTCAACAGTTCAGTCATTTCTGGTCTATGACGATCAGCGACATCTGCTCGGGAACGCAAATCTCGATCCATCGATGTCCACGAACCGCAGTTACAAAGCCTACATCTCAAACGATGCGTTCGTCATCGACAAGCGTGAACAGCGAAATTTCTACGTTCGTGCCCGACTGAATGCTAGGGATGCCGGAGGCCAGAGCAATCAGGTCGTGCAGATAGCGAATATCGTCGTGAAGGGTACGGGCGTGTGGAGCAGTCAGTCGTACACGAAGGTCTCGACGCAGACGAGTTCCTACCCCGTGTTCGTCACGTCACGTTCTACGATTGTTTCTGTGAAGAATGCTGGGCAGGCGAGTGCATCACTGGTCACGGGATCCAATCGCGAGATCGGCAGATTCCGCTTCATCGGCCGCAGAACGGATAGTAGCGCACACATTGATCTCACAGATCTCACATTCGAATTGCAGCAGACGGGTGGAGCCGCGCTCACGAATGTTTTTCTAGTAACACCGAGTGTTACCGAACGGCTTCCATGTACGGTCAATTCTTCTCAGATAACGTGTTCGTCGATTCCGGATGCCTACGGTTCGCTCACCGATGAGCCCCGTACGATCATTCTGTACGGCGACGTCACCGCCATCGGTCCGCAGCACGCAAGCCTTCGTTTATCACTCAGTCCTGCCGGTACTTCCGACACTGCAGGCGCAATTTCCTGGAGCGATGGATCGACGACGTTCACTTGGGTGGCACTGGATGGGACTGCGGTGGATGGGACGCTGTACCAGTATTAGAACTCCGCGGCCACGGAGGGCCGCTGCTGATTGAACTATATTATTACATAACAGCAGCACCCCTCCCTGCCTACCGGACAGGCAGGCGCGGGTGCGGCGGATCAACATGCAATGACCTCCTCGCTCGTTTTCAAAATTCTGATCGGTGCAATGCCGAGTGCCAAACGTTTCGTCGTACCGTTTTCAAATTGCACCTCGATGATATCCCCGCTGCGGCTTCGAACGGTGCCGATGCCGAGTGATTTGTGAACGATGCGCATGCCTTCGGAAAGTTCTTCTTCGACGTGCTCCAACCAGTCCTCGCTTTGGGTATCCTGATTGAAGTCATCGTGTTTCTGTATGAAGGGTTGCACCGAATTTCTTCGGGACTCGGGCGAGGCGCCTGCCTGCCGGTAGGCAGGGTCCGAGCTACGGGAATATGGATTGCGGGTATGCGAGCTATGGGTTTGTGACTGCGAACTCGTGAGCCAGCCGAACTGGCTTGTGAGGACATCGCTCTTCACTTCGACGACCTCCTGTGGAATGTCCGAGAGGAAACGGCTTCGTGCATTGCTTTGCGATGAGCCCCAGAGCATGCGGGAACCAGCATGCATGAGGGTCAAATGGTCTTTCGCCCGCGTCATGCCGACGTAGAGCAAGCGACGCTCTTCTTCCATCTGTTCATGGTCGAGTTGCGACGCACTGTGCGGTAGAATGCCTTCTTCGCAGCCGACGATGGTGACGGAACTGAACTCGAGACCTTTGCACAGATGGAGCGTCATCAGCGTCAGAGAATCCGTCGTTTGATCATTGAGTTTGTCGACCTCGGAAATCAACGCAACTTCTTCGAGGAAACTCATCAGCGATTCCTGTGGTGGCAAGTGATCGTATTTCTTCGTCACAGACACAAGTTCGAGGATATTTTCCCACCTCGTTTCACCTTCGTCCGTGTCATCCTTCACCCATTTCTCGAGATGTGTCTCACTGATCACATGTTCGGCGAGTGTGCTGACCGGTGCCGTTTTCGCAAGTTCCTGCAGTTTCTGGATGAGTGTCGTGAATCCAGCGATGCGATTCTTCGTGCCTTCATTCAGGTCATCGACCATGGCAATATGTTGCATCGCCTGCCACAGGCTGATACTCCGTTCGTTGCAGAAATTTTGCAGTCGCCCCAGCGTCGTATCGCCGATTTTTCGTGATGGGACATTCACGATTCTGAGCAGTGACAATGTGTCGTTCGGGTTGAGAATCACGTACAGATATGCGAGGATGTCCTTCACTTCCCGCCTCGCATAGAATTTCATCCCGCCGAGAATGCGATAGGGGACACCTGCACGCAGGCATGCTTCTTCGAACTGTCTCGATTGTGCGTTCGTGCGGTAGAGGATAACTTGGTCTTTGAGCGGTATTCCTACTTTTTTTCTCTCGAGCACGCTGCGAATGGCTTCTTCGGCTTCCTTGCGCTCGTCCATCACTTCTTGCAGGAGAATCTTTGCGCCGTTCGTCCTGTCCGTCCACATCTTCTTCTGCGGTCGATTTGGATTTGCGCCGATGACGCCGTCCGCGGCATCAAGGACTTGCTGCGTCGATCGGTAATTCCGTTCGAGCTTGATGCTCACGGCGTCCTTGTACTCGCTCTGGAACTGCAGAATGTTTCTGATGTCCGCACCGCGAAACGCGTAGATCGACTGATCGGGATCCCCGATGACGCAGAGGTTATGATGTGCCTTTGCGAGCAAACTGATCAGCAAATATTGCACGTGGTTCGTGTCCTGATACTCGTCGACATGAAGAAATCTCCACGTGTCCTGATATCGCTTCAGGATTTCGGGGCACTCGGTGAAGAGTCGCACGGTCTCGAGGAGCAGATCATCGAAGTCCATCGCGTTCGCCTCCTTCAGTTTCTTCTGATACGCATTGTAGATCTCCGCAAGACGATGGGTCGTGTGTGTGACGGCAGCTGTTCTTGCCTGTGAAGGACTGACCGCTTCGCTCTTGAAGCCTGAAACGTGAGCGATGGCCGTACGTGGCTTCAGTTCTTCGGGCGTGATCTTCATGTCTTTGAGCACCGAGACCATCAGTTTCTCCTGATCGTCCGTGTCGTAGATCACGAAGGAGCGGTTGCGTCCGAGGGCTTCGATATCGCGCCGCAGAATGCGCACGCAGATGGAATGGAAGGTGCCGGAGAGGGGGAGAGAGGGATGGGGGGGAGGGTTGGGGTTGGGGTTTGGGAAAGCGTCGATCCCGCTGGTGATACGGAGAATTCTCGCAATGCGTTCCTTCAATTCGTTCGCCGCTTTGTTCGTGAAGGTGACGGCGAGGATCTGCCATGCGGGTACGCCTTGAGAGATCAGATGTGCGATGCGGTGTGTGATGGTTCTGGTCTTCCCTGAGCCCGCTCCGGCAAGGATCAGGAGCGGTCCTTTGAGCGTATTCACGGCTTTCGTTTGCTCTTCGTTGAGGCCTGCGAAAATGGGGTCGGGGGTCGTGCTCATGAGGTGATGAGAATAGCATAGGTTTTTTCGCATTTTCTCCCCCTGACCTACTGCCTCACTCCGGCGCTGATGCGCCACCTCTCTCCCTCAAGGGAGAGAGGAATTCAAGGAACAATGAAAACAGTGCGCCCCTCTCCCTTCAGGGAGAGGGGAAGGGGGTGAGGCAGTAAGGCCTTGAATAAAAAAGAGCGAGTCTTCTGAACCGTATCTGCTGTAATTTCAATTGCCTATTTCCGGTTGCTCAAGTGCTGCTTCTAAATCAAAACCGGATGAATCCGACTTTGTATTGCGTTCCAAATCATGAACGAATCGCATCAGAGGACTATTCTTCAGATTTCGCTCGACTGGTTCTGTTTGTAAGTATTCAGGACGACAAGATGCTTGTGTCGGACCGTGCCATTTTGCTTCTGTCTTTTCGTTGAGTGTGTTCATAAAAGAAAGAAAGAGAAAAATAATCTCACAGCAACCTCTGCGCCATCACCTCTTCCGCTTCCTCCAGATGTTTCTTCTTCACCGATGCCTTCGGAGCGGCAAGTTGTTGTGCTGAAAGATTTTGCTCACTGAGACTCGTTGCGAGACGTTTGATTTCGGAGGCCGAGAACTGACTGACCTTCTTCTCCCCGTTCTTCTGTTCCACTTCTGCGGCGATCTCGGGATCGATGCGTGACACACGCTCGAGTGTATCGGCGCCGTGCTTCGTGAGCAGCAGTTCGTAGGCGTTCCGGTAACTGATGTGTGTGGCGAGTTCCGAGAGCATATTGATGATGTTCTCGCGCTTCTGTGGATCGAGAGATTCTGCGAGTTCGTAGGTGGAAATACGCTTCAGCGAAGCGAGGATAGGTGCAAGCGCTTCGCGCGAGACGACATAGAAGTAGTACTCGCCGACGGCGTAGATGAGTTTCTTCAGTTCGCCGATGGCTTCGGTCGGAACGACGAGGAACACGTGCGGATAGATCTTGCTGTTCTTCTTCACCTTCTCGGCCGTACTCTTCACGGCGTCATTGATATAGGTTTGCAGACTTTCGGCCTTGCTCGCTTTGGCATCGAAGATGACGTACTGGCCGAGGAACTCGATGAGGAAATCCGGCTTCAGCTTGCCGTCGAACTCTTCTGGAAGATTCGTATTCGAATACGAGGTGAACTGCAGATGTGGCAGTTTGCAGAGATCGGTGAGGGTCGCGATGACGGCATTCTCGTGGTCGGCCCACACACGGTCGCGTTCTTCTTCCAGCTTCTGCATGCGCGTTTCATCTTCACGAATCACGCGCTGCCTCTCTTCTCTCAGTGTCTGCTCCGCCGACTGCAGTTTCTCGACCATGTGTCTGGATTCTTCCTCCTGCTGCTCTCGCTTCGTTTCGATCTTCGTGAGTTTCGATTGCAGGCTATCTCGTTCTTTGCTGGCACTGCCGAGCTCGGCTTTCAGTCGCTCGTGCTCGGCGAACATCTGCTTATTTGCACCCGACAGCTTGTTCCGTTCTGCTTTCTCATTCTCCAGATCCTTCTCCAGTCTTGCGAGATCTTTACTAAGATCCGCGGCTTGTAGAGGCGCTTGCGACTTCTTCAGTTGCAGTGCCAAACTGGCGAGAACTCCGAGTGAGCAGATCGAAACGAGGATGATCAGGAGAGTGTTCATAGTGAAATACTAACAGGGTTTATCCTGAGAGTAATCTCAGGGTTTACCTTGATTATAGTCTCAAGGTTTACCCTGAGCGTAGTCGAAGGGTGGACGTTTGTCCACTTTTTAGGCTGCTTGGTCTTTAGATTTATCGAGAATAACTTCGTTTCCGATTTTGATTTTTAGAATTGCGGATGTGTTCATTTCTACTTCGAATATGACTTTTTTCCCTGCAGCCAATGTTTGTAAGACTATATCAGAACATTTCTGTTCAGGAGACCCTGGAAATTCTGCTGCGCGCTTGAAGTTGACAGACACTACTGGGTTGTCCAGTGAATGTGCAATCTGTAAATCAATAGCCATATGTGTAGAGGGGAAAGAATTTATTCCTATTTTATTACACTTATTTTATTTGTCAAATGATATGGATACAAGCCAAAATATCCATGGTACTTCCATTCTTGCATGGCTTTCCACTGCGCAACTCTTGACTTTTTTCCTTTGCCGAGTACCATGATCCGGCTGTCGCGCTTCCCCCTTAGCTTTCGCTTCCGGAGAGGCCCGAAGATTTGTTTTCTTGCTCTGCCACGGCGCTTGCGAGCGCCCGTGGTCCGCATTTCACCCCCTCTCGTATGGCTCTCAAGCGCACGATGAAGAAGAAGATCATCAAGAAGTTCCAGACACATGAGAAGGACACTGGTTCCCCTGAGGTGCAGGTGGGGCTCCTCACCAAGAAGGTTGACGAAGTCACCAAGCATCTGAAGGAACATAAGAAGGACAACTCCGCACGTCGCGGCCTCCTAGCGAACGTCGCACGTCGTCGAAAACTTCTCACGTACCTCAAGATGAACAAGCCGGAGGCGTATCAGAAGACGATCGACGTACTGGATCTGAAGAAGTAGGAATTGCACTTTTCATTTCACACCACTTCGTCCGCTCCGGCGGACTTCGCGGTGCGAGAAGTGTTGTCACGAGATGCTGAAACGGGTTTTTTCTATTGCAGATTGCAATAATTTGTACTACAATTGTCATGTTTTAGCATTTCACTCTCTTTCCTATGTCTACCGTTCAGGTTCGTGTATCGGAGAAGAGCAAGAAGAATGTCGAGAAGATTCTCGAGTCTCTTGGTCTCGATGTCACGACGGCAGTACGTATGTTCTTCTGCCGCATCGAGATGGAACATGGTCTGCCTTTTCCTGTGAGACAGAAACAGAAATTGACGGTGAACGGTTTCACGCCGGAGTTTGAGGCGGAGGTGCTGGAGGCAATGAAGAACCCCGATCTTTCGCCTGGGTTTGACACGGCTGAGGAGGCGATTGCCTATCTCCATTCCCTTGGTCTTTCCGGCAAGTGCTCATGAAAATCTTCTTTGCAAAAAAGATGACGAAGCAGTACTGGAAATTGCGTTCGGAAGATCGTGAACGCGTGGACAGTGCGATACAGGTCTTCCGGAATGATCCTTTCGATCCGACATTGAAGAATCATGCACTGAAAGGACCGATGAAGGGTGCGCGCGCGATCTCTGCAGGCTTTGATCTTCGTATCATTTTTGAAGAACGTGACGGTTATGCCATTGTGCTTATGATCGCCGTGGGAACACATGGGGAGGTGTATTGACGCGAATGTCTCCCAGAAAACCATTGATGTGCTGGACTTGAAGAGTGTGAGCTCTCTACAATGTTCGCATATGGAAAAAACGCAATTCCTTGATCTGACAGACATTGATTCCAATACCTTCGATCGTCTTTCTTCCAGTGATCGGCTTGAACTCTTCGCTGCCTGCGATAGGGCGATTGAGCATGCTTCTAACCATGAGGAAGCCAAGATTTTGGCTGCAGAAGCGGTAGCAAGGGTCACAAAAGAATGGAGAGAATGCATCAAACATCTTTCCTACTATGTCGTTCCTCCTGGAGAAACAGAATCAGTTGCCTCACTTGAGAATCGATTGAAGCGCTTGAAGCAGAGGGTGGGTCTGTCGGATTCACCTCAATCGGTGCCGGTTTAGTTTTTCCAACGGTACATTTTCTTGACTCTCATTAACTCGGTCTTATACTGTTCCTGTATGGCTGAAGTTGAATCAAAGTTATCGGCTGCTACGAGTATTGGTTTGGACACTATTGTCATCTTTGATCCTGTACATCATCGATACGTTGCCTGCCTAGTATCGCCGGATGGAAAGCGACTTGGTAGCATTCAGGGCGAGGCCAAAGACTCAGCTTCTTTCATGGATGATCCAGAACCCATTCGACGGGAAGCCGTGGAAGCTTTACGCAGAAGAGTCATGAAATTGCTCGATGCGGCTTAGGAGAAGTTTTCTTTTCGAGTTCATCTAGTATTTCAGCCAAAAACCTCTACGATAGAGTTACGCTCTTTCCTCACACCATTCGGTTTTTGTCTGGATTTACGAATCAGGGTCCTTTGGATGCTGGCCGCGGGTAGAAAACCCGCTCCCAAGAGGAAATTGATTTGTAGATCCAACCCATACAAGAATCCATTGGCTCGAGGGGAGGGCACCTATTTCTTCCCTCTTTAATTGTATGCAGAAAGAATATGTACTTGCTCTCGGTGACGAGAAGATGATCTTTAAGACCGGCGCATGGGCCACTCAGGCCAATGCCTCCGTGCTCTGTCAGACCGGCGATACGGTCTGTATGGGAAACTGCACCGTGAGCAACAAAGCTCGAGACGGTGTCGATTTCCTGCCGCTGCAGGTCGTGTATCAGGAGAAGTACTACGCCGGAGGCAAGATCGCCGGCTCACGTTTTCGAAAGCGTGAAGGCAGGCCGGGTGACGAGTACGTGCTTCTCGCACGTGTCATCGACCGCGGACTACGTCCGATGTTCCCGAAGCACTGTCGGAGGGATATTCAGGTTTTCGCCACGGTCCTCAGTTATGATTTCACCTACGAGCACGATATTGCCGCTGCGAATGCTGCGAACCTATGTGTTGCCCTTTCGGATTGTCCGTGTGACGGGCCGCTTGGTACCGTCAGAGTCGGTTTGATTGGAGGTGAGCTCGTTCTGAATCCCAGCGTCGAAGCCAGAAAGAAGAGCGATCTCGATATGTTTGTCACGGCTTCGCTTGAGCGAGTTGTCATGATCGAAGCTGGTGCCAATCAGGTACCGGAGGAGGAGATCCTGAAGGCGATCGAATTTGGCAAGAAGTGGGCGCAGAAGATCGCGAAGTTCTTCGCGGAGATCCAGAAAGAGATCGGCAAGCCGAAATTTGAACTCGATGCTCCGTACGAGATGCCCGCTGCGCAGTCAGAATTTTTGAAGGGTTGGGCTACGCCGATCATCAGTAAGGCGATCAAAGATCCTCTCGATAAATTAGTTCGTCGGAAAATTTTCAATGATCTGATGGACAACGCTGCGGCGAAACTCGAAGAGAAATTTGGAGTGGCTCACGACAATGCCGAGCTCGCCGATATGTATGCCCATGGCAAGGAGTACGTCGACAAGATCGTGAAAGCTGAGATGCGTCGCCTCGTTCTTGAGGAAGGCATCCGCATGAGCAGCCGCAAGGTCACGCAAATCCGTTCGATCAGCTGTCTCGTGGATGTGCTCCCGAACCGTGTTCATGGTTCCGCACTCTTCCAGCGTGGAGAAACACAGGGGCTCTGCACCTGCACGTTCGGTTCTCCGGGCGACAGGCAGCTTACGGAAGGCATGGAGGGCGAGAAGGAGCTCCGGTACATGCACCACTACAATTTCCCACCTTTCTCTGTTGGCGAGACGAGCAACCGTTTGTTCGTCGGTAACCGCGAGATCGGGCATGGGAATCTCGCGCAGCGTGCGATCGAGCCGGTGCTTCCGTCACTCGAGTCTTTCCCGTACACCATCCGCACCGTCACGGAAATTCTGGAATCGAATGGCAGCTCGTCGATGGCAGCAACCTGCGGATCCACACTTGCGCTCATGGCTGCGGGCGTTCCGATCAGCGCACCGGTCTCGGGTATTGCACTCGGGCTGATCTCTGATGGATCCAAGAATAAGTACGTAATTCTCTCCGATCTTCAGGACGAAGAGGATTTCGGTGGAGACATGGACTTCAAGGCGACGGGTACTGCCAAAGGCATCACGGCGATCCAGATGGATATCAAAATCAAGGGACTTCCGGACTCCGTCTTCAAAGAGGCGCTCGAGAGGGCAAAGACCGGACGCGCGGAGATTCTTGTCACGATGCTCAAAGCCATCCCAGAGCCCAGAAAAGAGATGAGTCCGTACGCACCGCGCATCGAGACGATCCAGATCAACCCGGAGGACATTCGCCTCGTCATCGGCAAGGGCGGCGAGATGATCCAGAAGATCACGAAGGAACTGGGTGTCGAGATCGATATCGAAGATAGTGGGATGATCTTCGTGACGGCCGTCAGTGGCGAGAAGATGATTGCTGCCAAGGAGTGGATCCTCGGCATCGTCGAGAAGCCGGAGGTTGGCAAAGTCTACGACGCGAAGATCACGCGCATCATCGATGGGGTCGGCGCCATCGCCGAGTTCGGTCGCGGCAAAGACGGCATGATCCATATTTCCGAGCTCCAGTGGGCTCGCACGGAGAAGGTCGAAGACGTGCTGAAAGTCGGTCAGACTGTGCAGGTAAAGTGCGTCGAGTTCGATGCCGCCGAAGGCAAGACGCGCCTCTCGCTGAAGCAGATGACGGCTCCGCCGGCAGGCTGGGTTCCGCCACCGCCACGTCCAAGTTTCGGAGGTCGAAGTGGAGGAGGATTCCGATCGGGTCCGCCGAGACGGTAAGTAAAGAATTAAGAATTAGGAATGAAGAATTAGGAATGAAGAATCCTCGTTCGGAGAAACGAGGTTTCTTAATTCTTACTTCTCAATTCTTGATTCTTCTTCGGTTCTGCTTTTGCCTCAGGAGTCTTTGTCGCTTCTTTCTTCTCCACCACCGGAGCGGGCTTGCTGTCCGTCTTATAAAATCCGGTTCCCTTGAAGTGCACCATGGGAGCGGAAATCAGCCGCTTCGTTGTGCCCTTGCACACAGGACACGGCGGCAGGTCTTTCGTGCCGAAGGGCAGGGATTTCTGAAATTGCTTCCTGCAGGTTTGGCACTGAAATTCGTAGTTCGGCATACGTCGAAGTGTAGCCGTCTTTTTCGTCAAGACAATTGTTTCCTATTTTCCAAAAATGGGTTTCCCTACGATCATTTTATAGGCGTGGCCGAAGAGAAAGGCAGCAATGCTGACATGCAGAAGTGAAGGCACGATGCCACTGAGACCTGCCTCTATTCCATGCAGACGTGCGCCTGTACATTCGATAACATTGCAGGGTGCTTTTGTGATGCCCTCAGCGGCGTTGGACATGGCATTGATTCCGGTCATACTTTTTTGTTTGTATTGGCTCTATTCTAGCAGAAAACGGTTGTTTTTTCCATCAATCGATCACATTCAATTTCCTGAGTCCATAACGAACGATTCCGATACCCGCTGCAACGGCCACTAGCACTCCTCCGGCTACGAGGAGGCCATGTGCAAGTTCAGGATGAGCACACGTTTCGATCGGTGAAGGAGTCAGTTCAGGTCTCATAGAATCAGCGAGATGGCGAGAGTATAGCACAGTTGTCTTGATGCGAGCAGCGCGCTGATCCAGTACACTCTGCGCATGCTCGAGAAAGCCTACGATCCAAAGGCAACCGAAGATCATATTTATAAAATGTGGGAGCAGAGCGGTGCGTTCAAGCCTGAGTCCTGCGATCCGAAGGGCGAACCGTTCACCATCAGCATGCCTCCGCCGAATGCGACGGGACAATTGCACCTCGGACATGCGGTGATGCTCGCGCTCGAAGATATCTTCATCCGTTTCGCACGCATGCAGGGGAAGAGGGTGCTCTGGGTTCCGGGGACGGATCATGCGTCGATTGCAACCGAGGCTGTTGTCATTCGAAAGATCCAGAAGGAAGAGAAGATCGCTGATCCTAGAAAGACGCTCGGTCGTGAGAAACTTGTCATGCGCATCAAGCAATTCGTAGAGGAGAGCCGCAGCACCATCCGCAATCAGGTGCGAAAGATGGGAGCCAGTTGCGATTGGAGCCGTGAGCGTTACACGATGGATCCGGCCCTTGCGCGAACGACGACCGAAGTCTTCGTTGATATGTACAAGAAGGGGGTGATCTACCGCGGATTTCGCATGGTGAACTGGGACCCGAAGCTCCAGACTACGCTCTCGGACGATGAAGTGGTCTACGAAACGCGCAGCGAACCATTTTACACGTTCCAGTACGGACCGTTTCAGATCAGCACATCGCGACCAGAGACGAAGTTCGGCGACAAGTACGTGGTGATGCATCCGAAGGACGCGAGGTACAAGAAATACAAGCATGGCGATACGTTCGAGGCAGAGTGGATCAACGGTCCCGTGCGTGCGACCGTCATCAAAGATGAAGCGATTGATATGGAATTCGGGACCGGTGTGATGACGATCACGCCGTGGCACGATCACACCGACTTCGAGATTGCAGGTCGTCACGGTCTCGAGAAGGAGCAGGTGATCGGTTTTGATGGGAAACTTCTGGAGATTGCCGGAGAATTTTCAGGGATGAAGATCGAAGAGGCGAGGCCTCTGATCGTTGAAAAATTGGAGAAGAAGGGACTCCTCGTCTCCATGGTTCAGGCTCAAGAGCACAATGTGGCGATCAGCAGCCGCGGCGGGGGATTGCTCGAGCCGCAGATCAAACTGCAGTGGTTCATCGATGTGAATAAGGAGGTCGTGCCTTGGCCCTCACCCCTGCCTGTCCGGCAGGCAGGCCTTGCCCTTCTCCCAAAGGGAGAGGGGAAAAGATTGATGAGCCTCAAGCAGATTCTGCATTCAGTTGTCCATCACAAGGACATCGAGATCATTCCTGAGCGATTCGAGAAGACGTACTTCCACTGGATCGATCACCTGCGTGACTGGTGCATCAGTCGGCAGATCTGGTGGGGACACCGCATTCCTGCGTGGTACCGCGGGTCGGAAATGTACGTGGGAGTTACGCCACCCGAAGGTGATGGTTGGGAACAGGATAGTGATACGTTGGATACGTGGTACGGCGTCTCGCAGTGGACGTGGTCGACGCTTGTTGATCCCGAGAAAGCAAAAGATTCGAAGCTGTCTCTCGAGCAGATTCTCGAGCAGAGTCCGGATTTTCAGACGTTCCATCCGACCGCCGTCATGGAGACGGGCTACGACATCCTCTTCTTCTGGGTGGCACGCATGATCCTCATGACGACGTATGCGACGGGACAAATTCCGTTCAAGACGGTGTATCTGCATGGGCTCATCCGTACGCGCGACGGTCGAAAGATGAGCAAGTCCGATCCCGATACGATGATCGACCCGCTGGATATGATCGCGAAGTACGGTGCGGACGCGCTACGTCTCTCGATGATCGTCGGGCAGAGCCCGGGGGCGGACTCTCGGCTCTACGAAGAGAAAATTGCAGGGTATAGGAATTTCATCAACAAGCTCTGGAATGCGTCGAGATTCGTGCTGCTGCAGTGCGAACAAGCCAAGATTGATCCACAGTCCATCGAGAAGCTTCCCGAAGCCGCTTTACTCTCGCTTGCCGATCAGGCAGCTCTCCATGCGTCAGAAATATTGGTTGAAGAAGTGACGAAAGGATTAGAGTCCTATGATTTGAGTGCGACAGGCGAGAAGCTCTACAGTTTTGTGTGGGATTTCTTCTGCGATTGGTACTTGGAGCTCAGTAAGGGCACGGCAAATTGCGCTGTCCTCGTACATGTGCTCCGTCGAGTACTGAGACTGCTGCATCCGTACTGTCCATTTGTCACGGAAGAGCTTTGGTCTTCTGTGAGGCCAAAAGCAGCGGGTGCCCTGATTTCTGAGCGGTGGCCGACAACGAAGCAGGAACGTAGGAATCAGAAGGCGTTCGATGATCTTCAGCGGGTGATTGACATCATTTCGACGATCCGTCGGCTACGTGCCGAGCAGAATGTCGAAGCTGGGAAAAAAGTCTCCGTGTTTCTCTTTTCGAAGAAGTGCGCAGAGCTTCTTCTTTCTCAGGCCGAGCACATCAAACGTCTCGCGCATCTGGAAGTCTTGTCGATTGATGCGAAGTCAGGGCAACAGAAGAATTCCGCGAGTGCATTCCTCAGTGATATTGAAGTTCACCTCTCTCTTGAGGGGCTGTTTGATCCTGCAAAGCTGAAGGAGAGTCTTTCAAGAGAGCAGGCCGACCTCACCAAGTATGTCCAGATCCAGACAACGAAGCTTTCGAACAAGAACTTCGTCGATCGTGCACCGAAAGAATTGGTGAAAGGGGAGAAGGCGAAGCTTGCAGAAGCGAAAGAGAAACTCGGAAAGATTGGGGAGAGATTGCGGCAGCTGTAATTACACGATTGTCATCTCCAGCTCCTGCTTTGTTCCGCTTTTGACTTGCAGGGCTGCACCCCGCGTTACGCTGTCACGGCCAAAGCGCGTTTGGATTGTATCCAGTGCCGCTTGCAGATGTTCGTCGGCTACTGCCGATTCGATGTTCTCGAAGAGAGAGGATTGTACGGTTCCTGCCGGAACGAGACCGTGCAGTGCGAGCCCGACCTGTCCGAACTTTCTCCCGTGGCCAGCCAGTCGCTCCAGTGCCGAGAGAACCGCAGGAAGCATCTGCGAGACAGTGCAACAAGGCTGCACGAAGCGATGATGAGCTCCTGAGTAATGATAGTCCGGCGTGCGTACGTGAATCGACACCTCTTTGCAGACGAGAGATTGGCGCCGCATCTTCATCGTGCAGTATTCGAGGTGTTTGAGCAGGTGTGCTTTCATCAGTGCAGAGTCCGTCGTCGCGCGGAAGGTCCGACAGCGTGAGATGGACTTGGGTGGACGAATGTCCGTGCTCACGGTGTACACCCGTTGTCCGTGCAATTCCCGTTTCAGTTCGAGTCCCGTGCATCCGCAGATGTGAGTCAGAGCTTCATCTCGAGCCTGCGTGAAATCCCATGCTGTGATCCATCCCAGCGCATCGATCTTCACCGTTCGTTGTCGCCCGATCCCAGGGATGGCTGCCACGGGACGATCGCGCAGGAAAACTTCGGTGTTCTCCTGTGTAAGTACAGTGATTCCTGCGGGCTTCCTGTATTCACTGGCCATCTTCGCTAGTGTCTTCGTTGGTGCGATCCCGACGGACATCGAAAGATCTGTTTGTTTCAGTATCTCCAATCGTGTTTCTTTCGCCCACTCATCGGGATGCTCAGGCACACCGCCGACGAGAGCGGAGAGATCCAGAAACCACTCGTCGATCGACATCTGTTCGATGACTGGACAGAGATCGCGGAGGATCGATTTGATCTGCTCGGAGGCCAGTCCCGTCTCGCGGAAATCTGAAGACATTTCGATGGCATCCGGCACAAGTAATCTTGCCTCTTGCAGTCGCATGCCCGTCTTCACACCTTTTCTTTTCGCTTCGTACGTTGCGGCGATAACACAGCTGCCTCCCATGCCAATAGCAAGAACATGTTTTCCCTTCAGATGCGGATGGAGCCGGACGAGAACGGATGCGAAGAATGAGTCGGCATCGATGTGGGCGATCATCTTTGTTGAGAGGGAATGACAAATGTTCATCAGCAGCAGGCCTCCGCGCCTGCGGCGACACGATGATTTTTTCTCGGAACGCCGCACCCACGGAGGGGTGCTGCTGTTAGTAATATTTTCTGACCGTCCCTGTCACCACGCCCGCCACTTTCAGTTCTTCCATCGCGAAGAGGTCGGGATACTCCGGATTCTCGGCTTGGAGGTAGTACTTTCCTTTGCCTTTCTTCAGACGTTTGAGGGTGAATTCGCCATCCATAATGCCGACGACGATGTCTTCGACTTTCGGTGAACGTTTGCGATCGACGATGACGAGATCACCTTCGCGAATGCTCGCGTTGATCATGCTGTCACCTTTCACACGGAGAAGGAATGTGGCTGCACGATTCTTCACGAGATAATTTTCCAGCGTAATCTTCTCTTCGGCATGTTCCTCGACGGGGGCTGCGAATCCTGCGGCGATGGGGCCAAAAAGGGGTAGCATCATTGGAGCGAAACCCTCCTCTGCTTGTGGTAGGGCAAGAATTTTGATGCGACCTTTCGGGTCTTTCTCGATCTGTTTCTCGTTCACGAGCGTATTCACTACTTTGGCGATAGAGTTCTTGCTGCGGACACCGAAAGCAATCGCAAGGTCTGCGAGCGATGGTGAGTAGCCCCGCTTACTCTGAAACTCGCCGATGTAGTTGAGGACGGTTCTCTGATGGGGGGTGAGGGTCATGGGGGAGAGGGGGAACGATTGTACACGAGTATAGGTGGACGTTTGTTCACCGTCAAGGAAAAAAGTTGAACGTGGAAAGTGGAAGGTTGAAAGTACGAGGGCAGTTCACTTTCAACTTTCCACTTTCAACCTATTTTGTCGAGCTCCTTTTCCTTCATCAGCTCCATGTACATGATCGTCCAGACGGCTTGTTTGAAGACGTGCAAGTAGGCGAAGAAGTAGGCAGCAACAACGGTGAGAGCCAAGCCGATCAAGCCGGCGATGGAGTAGCTGATCATGGGGCTCAGGATGTAGGTGAGCAGGACGCCGCCGCCCATCATGATTGCGGGGATCAGGGTGATGATCAGCGTATTAGCGAGGATCCGGAGCGAGATGACGGTGAGGAGCAGGAACAGAAAGACGACGTGTGGAAGATAGCTGACGATGAGCTTGATGCTCTTGGCGCCGGCTGCAAAGACCCCTTGTTTGCCCACAACAATCCCAGGTTCGGTGAAACTGCTGAAGAATTTGAGGATGTTACTGACGATCCAGATGACCATGGTCACCGTCACGAGGATCGGTTGCAAACCTGATCCATATCGCAGGATGACGGAGAGAGCCGTGATGAGGATGGGGATCGAGCTAAAGATGAAGAGTCCATGGAGTTCCAGCATCGGGAAGAAGTTATACATGGCCAACACAAGACCACCGGTCATTGGCTCCCTGTTATGTGCTTTGGCGGCGAGTCCGATGATGGCACCACTGCTGAGGCTCGGGACGAAGAGTTCGATGATCACGAGGAGGAGAAAGAGGCCAATCAGCGTCCAGAAGATCACGGGCGGAATGGCGTGGTAGAGGTAGATCTCGATGTCGAAGAGTCCAGCATTTCCTCCATTGATGTAGCTCTCGATGAAGTAGATTTGGTAGATGATCAATTTGATATCGAGCAGAATCTCGAAGAACGAGCCGAAGAAGCCCCAACGTTTGAGTGCTCTCTCCGTCGTGGTGACGGTCCAAGCTTGAGCAATGATCTCACGGGGAGTCAGCATCGGGACACGGGGACGGTTAGCGGATCAGGTCCTGGAGAGGAGTGTACACAAAGTCCGTACCAAGGACGATGGCGAGCGCCCCTTCACCTTTGCTGAAGGCAGTGATATCGGGAGTCTTCGTGCGTGAGATACGCAGGATGTTCGCAAGGAGCTCTACTGTGGGAGCGGTCTGGAGCGCGTCGAAGTTCTTTCCCTTCTCCAAGGAGATGCGGGGGTTCATGGCGATCCATGATTGATCGACTGTTGCATGAGGATCCTTGCTGAAGTTGCTGGTTCTGATGACACGGAAACCGTATCGAATGAGTTCCGCACCTAGGAGTCGCGCTGATCCTTCCTTTGCTCCTGCATTGAGCACCAGAATACTAGGAGGTCGAAGGAATGCTTCACGGTGTTGCGTCAGCACTCTCGTCAGCGTCTGAATTTGTTTCCAAGTGACGGGGAACTCAGGGATCGAGACGGGGAGGAGGACCGATGCTCCTTCAAATTGCTCGCGTGGTGGAGCGTAGAGGAAACCGCCACGTTCGTTGATTCCGTCGTAGAGTCCGTTGGCATCCGAGAGTTGCAGAGAGAGCACCTTGTGCGCGTCGATGGATTTTCCGATCTTGGCAAGACCGAGGAGTTCGCGCGTTGTGAAGGTCGTTTCCATATTCCTCGCGATGATGCTCATGACGCGGGTGGCTTTGGTCATGTTCGTGAGGAGGCCGATCTTCTTGGCTTTCTCGGAGGCAGCTGCGATGATCTGTTGCTGCCGTCCTGAGCGCGAGAAATCGCTCGTCGAGTGACGACTGCGCGCATACTTCAGTGCGGTTGCTCCATCGAGGTGTTGCACGCCCTTGGAAATCGTGAATGTTTCATACGTGTACTGCGGTCCTGGATACTCGGGGTCGACAATGTCCTCGGGAACATCCATATCGATGCCGCCGAGTGCATCGATCGCTTCTTCGAAGCCCGAGAAATTCAGTTTGATCGTTCCGTGGATTGGTACGCCAATGCTCGTACCGATCTCACTGCCAAGTTGTTTCAGTGCCTCCGTTGATGCTTCATTCTTCGGTGTGCCGCGGTGAATGAGCGTATTCTTATAGTCGCGGTACAGGCTATTGATGCGACCTTTCCCCATCTTTTCGGTGCTGAGGAGGTACAGATCACGTGGGAGAGAGAGCATGACGGCGCTCTTCGTCTGTGTTGGATCGAGACTGACGACCATCAGCGTATCTGTGAGATCGATGCCATCATGGTCACTATCTCCTTCTCCGAGGAGGAGAAGATTGGTGAATCCGTTCTGGTCGCTTGGGAGTGTTGTGCTGACTGCGGATACCATGCCGTCGATGGAAATGGCTTGGAGGCGAATCAGCACATGCAATGTCCCGATGATCAGCAAGAGGATCGCGAGGCCCGAGAGGAGCACCATGATCGTTCTCTTGAGAAATCGAACACGACGCTCGTCCCTCACATCGTCTTCGTGTCGCTTTCTCATGCGCGTGTAGAGGTGCACAGCGGCCTCGAGGAGAGAAGTGCCGATGAGCACATACTTTCTCCATGTCTTGGATGATTTTTTCTCTTCGCGAATGGGTCGGATCATGAAGGACATTGGGGGGAGTGTACGGAAAGATCGGCCAGTGGTCTATGCATCAAAAAAGCCCCGCGTGTGCGAGGCTTTTTTTGGATGCGATCGGAAAAATCCTTACGCAGCAGGTGCTCCGCCGTTCTTCTCTGCCTTGAAGCAGTTGAGGCACAACACCGGTCGTCCGCCTTCGGACTCGGGGCGTGGCTTGAACGGAACCTCGCACGCTGTGCCGCACTTGGCACACGTAGCGGGGAACATCTGGCGCGTGGAGTTGCGCTCCTGTTTGCGCTTGTCGCGACAGTCCTTGCAGCGCTGAGGAGCGGCGAGGCCGCGCTCGGCGTAGAAGGCTTGCTCACCCTCGGTGAACGTGAATGGTTGGCCGCAATCGCGGCAGGTGATCGTCTGATCAGCCATAAAAAGAAAGAAAAAAAGGATAAAATTGCATTCGTTCCTTCTTTTCTAGCTTCTTCGGGTTACTCCGATCAGACTATTATGGAAGGCGTTTGCATCAACATAGTATTCTTCTAGGGTGCTGTAGTCAAGTGAGCTTGACAGTGCTTGATTTTATTAACTGATCCAAATCCCAAGGATCGTCACCGCAGCACCGAATAGGATGCCCCCGATTACTTCTTTGAGCGAGTGGCCGAGACGTTCACTGAAGTGTTCCCACGTCTGCAGACGATTCAAGATCTTCGCCTGCTCGCCGATGGCATGGCGTGAGCTCACCGCGTCGTACCACACGAGGCACGCGAAGACGAAGGCGATGGCAAACGATACGGATTCAAGCCCCGTCTTCCAACCGACGACGATCAGGAGAGATGTCACGAACGCTGAGTGGCTGCTTGGCATGCCGCCCGAACGAAAGAGACCTTCGTGCCACGCACCGCGCTCGATGCCTTCGGTGATGATCTTGAGGAACTCGCTACAGAGTCCGACGAAGAGGGGAATGAGGAAGAGGTAGGTTTTCAGGAGATCGTGCATACTTGTTGTGAAGGATACGGTAACATTCCATATTTCAAAAATGAGATTTCAGAAATGTGATGCAAAGCTATGGAAAGAGTAGTAGAAGAAAGTTGAACGACCTGACTCAAGAAGGCCTACTCTGAAATCTCATTTTTGAAATGAGGAAATAAAAAAAGAGGTAGGTATGCCCCCACCTCTTTTTGAACTGTCGAATTACTTGAGGGTCACCTTGCCTCCGGCGGCTTCAACCTTCTTCTTCATGTCGTCTGCGGCTGCCTTGGCAACACCCTTCTTGAGCATTTGCGGGGCCTTGTCGACCAAGTCCTTGGCTTCGCCGAGGCCGAGTTGTGTGAGTTCACGGACAATCTTGATGATGGCGATCTTCTGCGCACCAGCATCGGTGAGTTCAACGTCGTAACTGGACTTCTCTTCGGCAGCGGCAGCGGCCGGAGCGGCTGCAGCGGCAACGGCAACGGGAGCGGCAGCGGAGATGCCGTACTGCTTCTCCATGAATTTGACGACCGTGTTGAGCTGGATGACGTTCAGCTTCTCCAGTGCATCGATGACAGCCTGTTCCTCTTTTGTGAGGGTGAGTGTGTCGGACATAAGAAGGGGGGGGGAAGAAAAAGAAGTAGGAATTAAGAATTAGGAATTAAGAATGAACGTTGATGCGAGGAGAAAATGAGGTGGAAAATGGAGGCAACGATTCTCGGTGATCATCAGATAGAAAATCTTAATTCTTAATTCCTAATTCTTCATTCCTCATTTTTCCCCCTCCTTCTTTTTCCCGATCTCGCTCAGGAGGCGCGCAAAGCCTGTGAGTGGACTGCTGCAGGCTGATGCAAAGCTCACGAGCGGACTTTGGCACATGGACATGAAGGTGCCGAGAAGCACCTGACGGCTTGGAATGATGGCAAGTTCATTGGCTTCAGTCTGCGAGAGGACTTTTCCTGAGAAGATACCGCCGATCAGTTTCACTTGTGCATGGTCCTTGCCGAACTTGAAGGCAACACTTGCTCCTGCGGTCGGCTCCTTCATGCTGAAGATACAGGCAACAGCTCCTGGAAGCATGGCATCGGTAATCTCGGGAGCCTTGGCTTCCTTGGCGGCGATCTGGATGAGAGATTTCTTGGCTACCTGCATCGCGGAGCCCTCTTTTCGAAGGGCAGAGCGCAGTTTCGTGATGTCAGCAACGGTCAGACCAATATACTGGGTGAAGATCACGGATGAAGCGTTCAACATGTTGTCCTTCAGTTCAGTGATCTGAGCAGCCTTCTGGGAGCGCGAGAGAGCCATAGCGAGGGGGGTGACATAAAAAACTGATCTCCTGAACGTCCGGGAGACCAGCGAGGAACACGGCACGATC
>JAHFJR010000009.1 GCA_023245775.1 Candidatus Peribacteria bacterium
TGGCTCCGCCGACTCCACAAAAGCGACAAAAAATCATCTTTGCAGACATAAACATGATGGGAAGAGCTAGTAGAAGCCAAATTCTACTCTCTCACCCACACACTTCTGGTCCATTACCGGAGTGGAGTTCTTGAGGGCCTTTGAATCTGGTTTCCACTCTATTTTATGGTATAATAGCAAAGAATGTGTCTCAACGACCATCTGAAGACGGCGTTCCAAA
The DNA here is from genome assembly GCA_023245775.1 of Candidatus Peribacteria bacterium. Taxonomy (GTDB): domain Bacteria; phylum Patescibacteriota; class Gracilibacteria; order Peribacterales; family Peribacteraceae; genus SICN01. The sequence goes on from JAHFJR010000009.1 coordinate 221, forward strand.
GAATCCTGATATAAATATGTTTGAGCATTTTAAAAAAGACCTCAGAAAGGTAGGGCCAGATGATTTGGACTCTCTTCTAAAGAAGGTTAATACACTGGAGGAAGTCCTCAATGACGATATTCAAAGACAGATTCATGACTGCGCTGACGCGCTAAGGTCGGCATTAGCTTCTGGTGCAGGAAAGCAAAGTGTAATGCACGTGGTACGAACGAAAATAACCTCTCTTTTAACCGGAAAGTCGGGGGTAGCTATTAGCTTGAAAACAATCAAGCAGCTTATTGACAAACAACAAGAAAAAACCACTACGTGGAAGCTCATAATCCAGCAGCTTGAAACGAAAAGTGATTTTTTATTGCTTTTTGGAGAACTGGGTTTTCAAGATGAGGAATGGATGAATGCCACAAATATGGTTAGAGCTAGATATGCAGGATTGTATATGGCGATTAGAGATAGTAACCGGTTCAGTTCCTGGCGAGAATTTACGAAATTTATGGGCAAGGAAAAAATTTCTTTGATTGAACGAGTGGCAAACTGTAAGAGTAAAAGTGACTTTCTAGAGTTATTTACGAGCCTTGGAATTGAAGGGGATGCCTGGGAAGATTATACGCAGCTTACAAAAGATGGGTTTGGTTCTTTATTATTTACTATTTCAAAAGATTCTCGATTCAATAATTGGCATAGCTTTTGTAAATTTATGGGCGAAGAAGGGAAGGAGTTTTGCGGCAAGAGAATCAAAAGATGCATCACACCTAGTGATTTTTTAGCCTTATTTAAGGATGCTGGAATAGAAGGAGACAATTGGAAAAAAACAGAATGGATGCGAGGAAATGGCTTCAGCGGATTATCCAAGGCAATAAGAATGGATAACCGTTTTGTTGAATGGAAAACTTTTCTCAATTGGATGGACAGTCTTGATGATGGATCACAAGATCAAGAAATCGAAAAACTTGGGCTCGAAGAAGCGGTGGCATTGCTTGGAGACAGACCTGCGATGTTGAAGCGATATATCAAATTGAACAATGCAGAACTTGCGGATAACGATGTTGACCGTATTGTTGCAAGTGCATTCAGGCGTCTGACTGCGAGGAAGCAGTACGACTACTCCGATTTTGAACCGACGCTCGGGCCCTGCGAGATCGATTCCGATATTCCCGAGGAAACACACGAACCCATGATCACCGTCACGGGACGCGCGGTTGGCGCAGACAGCGTCATGCTCTACGGTTGCAGGCAGAAGCGCATCAGGACTCAGGAGGATGGTTCGTTCCGGGTGCGCGTACCGCTTCGGATCGGCGAGCCCAATGTGTTCGATCTGATGCCGGTGAATCATGAGGAGAAGAGAATCGGACCGTCGGTCACGTACTGCGTTCTGCAGACATCCGAGCGTGACGATATTCAGGCACTGATCGACTTGCTCGATGCGATGGGCAGAGATGCGCTCGCACAGATCCGTGACGATCTGGGACGATTTGAGTATGTCGTACAGCAAACGGAGCAGGTATTGATTCGGAAGTTCTCGAAGAACTTTGAGGAGGGGAGGGATTATATCGGAAGCCTCATCGAGAAAGCCAAGAGCCCCGTCGTGAAGAAGGTCTTGAAGCGCGTCCTTGATCATTTTAGGAGCATTGACCGGACCAAGTATCCGAATGTGAAGAAAGACAGTCCGCTCTACTTCTTCCAGAAGTATTGCGTGGCGGAGATCCAGAAGAGAATGGAGCGTGGCGATCGCGGCGTGATCTTGGCAAATGCTCCGGGTCTTGGGAAAACACGCACGGCTCTCGTTGCGGTCAATGGAGATCCAGCAACGATTGTTGCACCGAACAGTGTCGTAAGCGCCTGGGGAGAAGAGGCGAAGAAGTCACTCCAGAACAGTGATATGCTGACACTGCAGAACATGTCCTATCTGGAACGTTTGGCTCTGCTGGAAGAGACTGATGCCAATCACGTTGTGACGAATATCGAATATCTTCGCGGCAAACCCGAAGATACGAAGTATCGCTTACTCGGTGACGACAGGATCGTCGTGCATGACGAAGCTCATGCCCTTGCGAGTCTTTCGAGTGAGCAATCTAAAGGTGCACGCCGTCTTGAGGGGAATTTTCACCTCTTCCTCACGGCGACGCCGTTTAAGAATCCCCGCATGATGCGTCGAATGCTGCATAATCTGCATCCGGAAGACGTGCGTTTCTCCAGTGATCAGGCTTTCAGTAAGGCCTTTCCGGCCAACGATCACGATGCGCTTCGTACACTGAATATTTTGAAGGAACAACATGTGATCCGTTTCAGAAAAGAGGACGTGCTTGAAGAGATGGATCCGGCCCTGCCTTTGCAAGATCAGTTGCACAGACTTCCGAGGAAAGAGCAGGTGCCGCAAGACCGTTATGGCGAATTCGAGATGACGATGGAACAATCGGAAGCCATCTATGAACTGTTCAAGGATTGGCCGAAGTGGTGCAAGAAGTACGATCGATACATGCCGAAAGACCAGATCGCGAAGATGGATCACCTTCGTGGCAATCAGTTTACGTTCGGCAAGGTTCACGCACTCCGTCAGACGGCGAACAATCCCGAGTACATCGGCGAGTATGGAGTGGAAGATCCCAAGGCTGCAGAGATGCTGCGTACGGTCGAAGCCTGTCTGAAAGAAGGAAGAAAAGTAGTCATTTTCTGTCAGTACAATGCGCAGACACTGAAGTATGCTGAACTGTTGGCTCGCTATCAGCCCGCGTTGTATACAGGCATCACGAGTGGTGAGAAAGAGAAGAAAGACAGTGAAGGCAAAAAAATGTTCTTCAGGAAACATAAGGAGGACGGCTGGGAATTGGATGCGAAGGGTTGCCCGATCGAAGACCCGAAGGGTCATCCCATGCTTGCGATGGACTATGAAAGAATCACATTCCAAAACAATAAAAACCGGAAAGTCATTCTTGCAACCTATGCTGCCGGAGCGGTCGGTGTCACATTCACGGCCGGCAAGGCGGTCATCTTCGACGATTTACCTCGCGACTGTATCGAGGAAATTCAGGCAGAAGACCGAACGCATCGTATCGATCATGAACATCAGACGCATTCCACTGTGAAGTATGTTCGTATGGTCAGCACGTACCCCGAAGAATTTCTGAAGAAAATGAAAAAAGTCTGGCTGAAACCGCAGAAGAACGGCACATACAAAGAGACGACGGATCAGGCGTATGCGAAGAAGCATGACTACGAGTCGGCATACGATCTGTTCTTCGAACAGGGAACCTACGATCAGGTGAAACTCGAAAATCTGCAGGCACAAAAAAACATGTTCCAATTGATCAATGATGGCATTACAGATGAGTCGGTATTGCAGGAAGGTCAGAAGAAATTCGTAGGAGATCTTGCCATCTAAAGAAATAGAGGAATTGGGTGTATAATTTCACTCATCTTTTCCTATGCACCTTCGTTCCCTCCTCTTCCCCGCCGTTCTTCTCTCTCTTGCCGTGCCAGTCGTACTGGCTACTTCTCCTGTTGCCGTGTTCTTCTCCGATGTTCCAAGTGACGCATGGTTTGCGTCGTACGTTCAGGATGCCGTGCGCGCGGGCATCGTGAGCGGATACAAGGATGCCTCAGGGAATCCGACTGGTCGGTTTGGCCCAGAGAGCAATGTGACGATCGCCGAGGCACTGAAGATCAGCATCGAGAGTGCTGGTTACGATCGGAACCTTGGCCAAGGCTATGGGCACTGGGCAGCGAAGTACTTGTCGATCGCAATCGGCGAGCACTTCGAGCTCACGCCGAACGCGAAGATCGATCTCGATCGCCCAGCGACGCGAGCCGAAGTCGCTTCGCTCGTTGCCGATGCGTTCAAGTTGCCGTGGACCGCTGATACGCTGATTCCTGAGAATTTCACGGACGTCGATGATGCGAATCCGGCCCATCACTACCTCGCAGTGAATACATTGCTCGAAGCGGAGATCATCGTCGGAGACAACCGCACGTGCACCGCACACGTTGATACGGTCTGCCCCAAGACGACCTTTCGTCCGCTCTCGCTCATCAACCGAGCGGAGGTCGTGAAGATCGCGATGCTTGCACGCGCGAAATCCACATCGAAGCATCAGCAAAGTTTTTCGAGCAGTCGCTCCGCTCGGACATGCACGATCCAGGAGTGCGGACCGGCTCCCCTCATGCCAAATTGGCAGTGCAGTGACGGTTCCATCGGCGGTCCGTCGTGTGAACGGATGACGGACGGTCGATGTGCGTGGCTCGTGCACCAGTGTTCGCTGTCTTCGGACTCTTCTTCCTCGCACTGGTCTTCTTCTCACTCTTCCTCGCTGTCCTCGTCCAGGAGTTCTTCATCTTCTAGCTCCATTCGTAACAGTATTCAGGCTGCCGTGACCGTTCTGTACACTGCGAATGGTTTCAGCCCCTCGGTGGTCCGTATCAAGCTTGGGCAAACGGTGCTCTTCAAGAACACCACGGACGATGATGATCTGTGGGTCGCGAGTAATCCACATCCGGTGCATACCGGATACTCTGGTTTTGATCAGGGTCGCAGTGTGCTGAGGGACGAAGAGTATGCATTCCTCTTCAAACAGAGAGGAACATGGGGGTACCACAACCATGTGAATCCCCATTTCACGGGGCAGGTGATCGTGGAGTAGCGGTCCTCATCCCTGCCTGTCCGGCAGGCAGGCTCGATCCTTCTCCACTGCAGTGGAGAAGGAAGCTCTGTTTTTCTTGAAATTCGGGCCCCCTCCTCTCCGCGCTTCAGCGGGGAGAGGAGGTCGGGAGGTGAGGACGGATGTTAACCAGCCGCCTCGCTGTAACACTCCTCGCAGTAGATCCTCTCACTCCGCCCTTCAGCAAACGTTGACATCGTCTTCTTTCCGCATTTGTCACACGTTCTTTGCCACAGCGTTCGTGCGTTTTTCAGTCTCATCCGGTGGTCGTAGCGCACATCGGGATGCTCTCTTGGGATGGGGAGCGACTGCTGACGGTAGAAGTTCAGTTCTGCCTTCTGCAGTTTGTACGGTCGGCCGGAGACGCAGCAGGTGATGGCCCAGTTGAGGACGTCATCTGGCACATCGCTTGTCCGATCAGGGAGATCGCGAGCCGCGATGATCTTCTTCGCCTCCGGAATCTCATCCTTCGTTTCGCGCCAGTGGAAGCCCATTGCAGTCGCTTCTTCCTTGGTCAGCGGCATGTACTCATGTGCGACCGATTCGTTGTAGCCGAATGGCGAAAAATGTTGAGGGAAATATTGCCCCCATGAACCACTCGCTCCGCTCGGGTTCATGGCAGCGCCATCGGCGGACAACTGGTACGGTGTTTTCTTCATGTGCTCGATGATCCTCGGTACCAGCTCCTCGTACTCTTGCTTCGTGTATTGCGTATTCAGGATGCAGTACTGTTTGTGTTTGAGCCCGCAGCAACCGAAGAGATCTTTGCTGTGGAAACAGTTCTCCGAGTACAGAATATTCTGGCTGTGGAAGACGTAGAGCGAGTACGCGGTATTGTAGGCTTCGATCGTTCCGAGCGTCATGAAACAGAGCTCGGGCTTGATGTACATGTTGCTGCAATCGAAGCAATCTTTTGTCGAAACCCCGACCGTCACACGTGTGCAATCCTGACTATCCGAGACATCGAAACACTCGTGGCAGTTCTTGGAGTTCTCCAGATAATCTCCGGTGCAGTCTTCGGAGTTCAGGATATTCGCCGCTCGATGAATGCTCTTTGCCTGCAGAAGTTCCAGCTCTGCGAGTGCCTCCTGCTGTTTCTCATAGGAATCTGTGTAGGCTGCGATTTCCCGTGCGTAGTCCTGCTTACTCAGTTGTTTATTTCGGAAGCAGTATTCCTTCCTCTCGAGGTTGCTGCAGAGGAAGCAGTTCTTGCAACTAAGAAGGGAGAGCGAGAATTGGCAGTCGTTGCAGTTTTTTGAAAACGACAGGAAACGGCACTGGTAGCAGTTGTAGACCGAGAAACACTGTGAACAGAGTTCGGAGTCGAAGATGTACGAGCAGTCGTAGCAACTGCGGCACTTCTGGAAGAGTTTGCCGTAGCAGCAGTCCTCGCAATACTCCGATGAGTTGATCAGATAGCAGTTCTTGCAGTAGCCGGTACCGGTCGTGAATTCGCAGTTCTCGTTGCCAACGGTGACGACGGCCATCTTCGGCACTGCCGATTGCAGATCGAAGAATTGATCGAAGAAAGATCGGCCGAAGTCGTACGCACGTCCGTACGTGATGGCATCCCACTTGTCGCTGTGCCACTCGTCGTGCGCGTACACCGTACAGGGTCGCATGGGTTCGGGGTGAAAGATCGCGACGATGCCCTTGCCCGACAGGTCTGATTTTCTGCGATACAGGAAACGCTCGTTTCGGTGTGCGGTTCTGATTTTCAACCGGCACGCCGGACACTCCTTCGGTTCTGCAGGATGAACAACCGTCTTCCCGAACGTGAAGGTCATCTTCTCGAGAAACGCCGTTTCATCTTTGCCGATGGTGAAGGGTTGGTGGCAGAGAGGGCAGGGGAGGGACATGGGGGGAGTATATCAGGGCCCTCAGACTCATTTTGCTAAATTTGTAATACGGAAATTATTTTCTATTTTAACGTTAGTCGCGAAACACGAATATGGTACCCCGGATTTGCGCCTATTTCTTGCTCTTCTATGATTGTGTAATGGTTGAACAGAGTTGAAAATTCATTAGCATCACGTATATTTGGGTAATGAATGTAGAACAATTCATGTGGTGGATGATTCATGGATAGAATGCCAGATGCATCTGTGTACTGCGGTCGAATTGTATGTGGCGTTGCTACAGAACGATGGAAAGTATGCGCATCAAGATCTTCGTCAAATCCCATCCAAGTATCATGACGCGATGCCACTATATACGTGGAATCTGTTGGCCTGATCCATTCATAAATTTGATCTTGCACTTTGCCAAATTCGACGAATTGTAAATTGTAGACGAGGTCGTCGCGCGGAATTCCACTGCTACCCCAAGGCATCAAGGTACCCGGAGTAAGGAGAAGATTTTCCCCGAAGGGAATCGTTCCAAAGAGGTGCTTTGAAACCGGATCAAGTACCCAATATAGCGAAAGCTGATTCAGACAGCAGAACATGGCAAGCGACGCAATGGCCAGAGAGCGATTTCCTACTATGGATTGGATACTTGCATAGATAATGATGAGTGCCATAGGGTAGAGCACTAACCAATAGCGAATGTTATTGGGAGTATGTATTCGTGATGTGGCATAGATGCTGACGAGAAGTATGAGAACAATCATCAGAATGCCAGCGCGTATTCGATTATCTTTTGCCTCACTGCAGCAGTTACATCGCTTATGCAAAATAACCTGCAGTACTACGATGAGTATGCATGTGCTGCCAATCCACATAAAATTGAGAATAAATACATCTGCAATCGTAGATACGAATGCTGGATCGAACGGATCGATGTTCAAGAGTATTCTTATCAGTCCTCCCAATCCTGGTGCACCCGACCAGTAAGGATTCTGATTGTAGACATACTGTTTGATACAGAAATACGCTGCGAAAGAGAATATGGGCAATAGAAGTGGCCATTTGTTCAAAAGTGTGCGCCAATGAGTCCGCTGCAGGATGAACGTTGGACAGACAAAGCATGTGCAGTATGCGACTGTGGTAGCAATAAAAATGACAATTCCAACCTCCTTTGTAAATACGAGAATGAAACCAGAAAGCATGGCAAAGATGGTTCGTTTCTGAAAAAGAAAGAAAAGGAGAAATAGCCAGAAAAATAGGATACCTGTATCCAGATTAAAATTTATCGAATTGGCAAGAATGGCTGGATGACTAGCAAAGATTACTGTCTTGAGAAAGATGAGATCTGCGCTATCCTCCGGAAAGAGTGATCGGATGATTGATCGAAAAGCCAAAATTGCGGCATTTCCAAGGACGAGGGTCGTACCGTTCAGTGCATAAATATTACCTAGGCCGAATGCATATTGGCTCGCAGCAAAGATAAGTCCATACGCATAAGATGGATGTCCACCGAAAGCAAAATTTTCGAGCTTAAATCCGTTTGTGACAGCTTCATATAGATGTCCCCAGTAAGCGCGCGAATCCCACAATGGGAAAAAATTTACGTACCTTAACATAATGCAGTTGTAGATAAGCAGGGGCAGGACAAGCAGAATATGTTCATAGGTAAAAAGAGATCGACAGTATCGAACTGTTTTCTCGTGTAACGAACGCAAGACACTCCTATGAGGGAGCGCAGCTCTGAAATTGGAGTTCAGATGATATGTAGTATTGGTGTGCATTGAGGCCTGATGAGATCTTCACATTATAGAGTATTTCTCATCATTTATCCATGGAATCAAGGATTGTTAGCAAAGCTCTGAAGCTTCTCTAGGAGACGTAAAGTATGGATGCATTTGAACGAAAAAAGGTGAAGGGTTGGTGGCAGAGGGGGCAGGGGAGGGACATGGGGGGAGTATAGGGGAGTGGCTGATTTCATGTCATCAACAATATAATCATTGAAAATAGGAGCGGGCTTTCTGCCCGCGTGTTTCGATCGTGCCATCATTGCATTGCCTAGCCTCAATTCTTTTTTAGGCTACCCAACCTCCGTGTGTGAATGCCCCGATATACCCTAGCTGGATAGATGCAAAGAAAATTGAGAGACAAGGGAAGAGAATTTCGGTGATAGTTTGTACAAGCCTTTCCTTCTTACAATGGTGGCAGAAGTGGAGAGTCGCAATGATGAGTAGGATAACAACAGGAAGCATGTATCTGATTCCAGCCGTACCTAGATTGGAATAGCGTGCTCCAGCATAGGCGTACCAGAGCGCAAGTGCTCCAAGGTATAGAATTATTCTTTGTGAAAGCATGGTTGCTTTTTTCCTCATTGAATAAATGATGTCAAGACCTAACAGGATTGCGATTGAGATGAGTGCAATGGGATAGGCAATCATGCTTACATGATCTGGATTCATTACTCCTGCGACAACGGAGGGTTTGAAAATTTTATAGAATTGGAGATGGAATATTCCAAAATAATTCGGATAGGCCCCCCATGCATGTTCTGCCATGAAAGGGAGTTGCCAGTTTCCGAACTTCAGGTGTACATAGGTGAGATATGCGACGATGCCTGTCGGATTCATGAGCGATATTGCAATCATTTTTCTCTTTTGCATGTAACGAGTTTTTCTAGAGCAAAGATAATAAATGAGAGGGAGAATTGCTACTGCGGCACCGATGATTTTTGTTGAGGATAGGATGCAACCATGGATGCCTGCGATCCACCATGAATGTTTTCGTTTATCATCAAGCCAGTAGATATACCCAAAAAGAGACATCATGAAGAGTGGCTCGGTGTAGGGCATGACGAGGAAGTATGCTGATGGGAATGATAGGATCAGGGTGACGCCTGACAGAATTAAAGGCCACGATATTTTGTATCTTCGCAGGAGCAAAAGGAAATAAGTCCAAAATCCTATCGCAGCGAGCTGTGCAGCTATTGCTAAAGACACTGTCGTCGATAGGCCTGTGAGCCATTGAACGAATTTTGCTGAAATGGGATATCCAGGAAAAAACTTTATATTGACGCTATTGGAATTCCAAATATCTACTGGAAAATTGGCATGGTAACCCTTATCAATGATGTTTTCGTACCAGTGCGTATCCCATTGAGCGAGATTCAAATATCGTTCGCTCAGAGTGCCGGGGCCAGCTTTGTAGAGTACAACAGCAAGTTGTAAACACACAATCAATAGTGCTGCGCAGAGAGACCAATACCATTGATCTTTCATATGTGCAGTTTCTACCTCGAAACCCAATGTCATTTGATGGAATGTATGTTTGTTCATGAGATTTTTTGTGTTTCCCCACATTATATCACTTTTTATCTTTAGAGGCCATCTGATTCAGACTCAGATTCATTATTCAATAGTCATTATGACTTGGGCTACCACTATAGTATCCACTCGTATGCGTTCCCGTCGAGTAAATAGAAAATTCTGGGTTGATGGAGCTTTGCATGTATCCGTACTTGCAGCCTTTACAGTACTCACAATTTTCCATCTGCGCCCGATTTGGAGACTTGCGTCCGGAGTTGCCGGAGGTGTTGAAGATGCGTGGATGAATGTATTTCATCTTTGGTGGATGCGGTATGCATTTATTCACTTTTTGTGGCCTTTCCATAGTCCCTATATTCACTATCCGATTGGAGCTGATCTATATTGGCACACACTTGCTCCCGCAAAGCATATATGGGGGATTGTTCTACTTCCCTGGTTGTCACCAATTGCAGCTTACAACCTCCTGATCATTTTTTCATTTGTAGCAAGTGGGTATACAACATGGCTTTTATGCCGTTATCTGTGCCTGAAAATCACTAAAATTCCTTTGATTTCAAATCTTGCAGCACTGATTGGGGCATGTATTTTTGTGTTTTCTCCATACCACTTATCTCAGGCGTGGGGACATATGAACCTTCTATCTATTGAAGGCATTCCGCTCTTTATCCTTTTTTATCTGCGATACATTGAGAATGGTCGTTTCTTTGATCGTTGGCTTGCTGCGCTCAGTGCTCTCTATATCATCCTTTGTGACTACTACTACTTCGTTTATATTCTACTCTTCATTTTCTTCGATCTTCTTTTTTCGGCGATCGTTGGTCGATCGGTTTCCTCACTTTTCGTCACAAAAGAAGTAAGAGTGCGAAGAAATATCCTCGTATTTTTATCATCGTTGATCTGTGTTTCCCCAGTACTTGTTATGCTGCTTTGGCATGCGTTTCCTGCACCTCTGAGCCCATATCATGGGAACAGTGATTTCTTTGCCAATCTTGCAGGATTCTTTTTGCCAAGTCCCAGCTCTTTCTTTTTCACGATTCTTCCAGGTGCTCTACAGGATTTTTCCCGTCAAAAATTGCCCTATTATTTTGAAGATAGCGGCTTATACCTTGGTTATTTTGCAATTCTTTTTACTCTCATAGCTTTCATGAAGCGTCTGCCGGATACTTGTAGATTTTGCTTCATAGGGTGCATCTTTCTTTTATTTTCTCTTGGAACATTTCTTTCTGTAGCAGGTGACTCCGATTTACGTATCTGGGTTGTCTGTGGATTGTTTTCGATAGGATTTTTTCTTTGCTTTTCTTTCTATCGCCTTTCCTGGTTACGCGATCTGGCTTTGATACTTTTCACGATTGGTATCTTGGATTTTATCATCCCTTTTACCATTGAATCTAAAATAGCGTCAATCAAGATTCCATTACCCTACCTGTTCTTCAAGAATATTTTTCCATTTTATAATCGAGGAGGGTACCCAATGCGCTTTGTTCTAATGACGTATCTGATGCTTTCTATGTGCTCAAGCATGGCATTAGCTTGGATGGCGCAGAAAAAAATTTGGACTCTTGGGAAGATAGAAATCCTGTTTACTGCTTTCATCTGTTTGAATGCGGAGTACATGACTGTTCCAATTCCAATGCGGCCGCCACCAATCCGTCCGATGTCTATTATTGAAAAAATCAAAGGTGAGCAGAAAAATATTGCTGTTCTTACCGATGATTCTGTATTTTCAGAATGGGAGGTGACGCTTCATGAACATCCTATTACTGCGGCACGATTGTCACGACTTCCCATTTCGGAACTTAAAGAATTTCAGCGTCCACTCTTCGATGTTCTCAATCGTGGTATGGATCCAAAATCAGTAGATGCTAGTAGCGTGCAAGACATGAAGACTTATATCCAAAAAAATTATTTCAAGTACTATATTTCACATGGAAGAAATGTTGCGCGTGAAAAATTCATTGTTGATGTATTGGGAGGTAAGGAGCTTTGGGTGCAAGAAGATTTTCAAGTTTTTCAGCTCTTCGAATAGATGATTCGTTTCATGTGATATAGTCAGAACACATGGATGGTACCTTGTTGAAAGCTGCTGCTGGCCTGCATTCCAATGTTCCTCCGGATTGGTATGAACGCTCAATACGAGAGAACATTCTTCAGCGATTTTGGCATCGGTGCCGCTTTCGTGAAGTGACTCGCGCGATGCAGCCTATGCAAGGTGGACGGATACTTGACATTGGATCTGCGGATGGAACGTTTACAAACATCATTGCAAAAATCACTCAGGCAAAAGAGATCATTGGTGTTGATGTATTACAGTCTTCGATTGATTTTGCAAATCTGCGATGGAAAGGCACTTCGATGCATTTTGAATGCGGAGATGGACAGGATCTTCATTTCTTGGATTCATCATTCGATGCCGTATTTGCTTTGGAAGTACTAGAGCATGTTTTTTATCCAAATCGTGTTTTTTCTGAGGTTCGTCGTGTCTTAAAGCCAAATGGATATGCTATTTTCTTAGTTCCTTCGGACAATTTTCTTTTTCGCATCATCTGGTGGGGCTGGACCAGATCGAGAGGAGGTATTTGGAATGATTGCCACATACAAACATTCCGTGGTTGCAGATTGTCCATAGATGTAAAAGCTGCAGGCCTAAAAATTGATATTGATCGAACATTTTTGTTTGGGATGTTGCATCTTGTTCGCGCGCATATTTGATAGAGGCCTACTGCCCCAACAGAAATATCGAGCAGAGCACGCTCACTATTCCAACGAGGAGTAAGCCTACCGTTCGTAGTACTCTTGAACTGTCACCGATGCCGATGGCGATATAGTAGGCACCAAGGACTCCAAGAAGTGGAGAGAAGCGAAAATCCTGTGCGGGGGCATTGGGGAAGAGAACAGCATAGGTGATGGCTGCCCCGATGACCGTAATCGCCGTAGCCCACAGTGGAAGTGATGCAAACGGTCGTTTCCCTATGTCTTGCTCGAAGCCCCACAAGAGCCACAGCAGCAAAATGGTGGCGAAGAGGAGAATCGGTGTACCGAGAGCATTCGTAGCGAAGGAGTAACGACTAAATTCACCGAAGAATGCAGACCGGAAGAGATACTCCGGATAGTACTGACGCCTCTCTTCTGTTCCCCAAGGGGCATTGAATGGGTGTCGAATGATCTCGATAGGATTGAACACCAGAAACCGTTTCGGATCACGATCCAGTTTGAGACGACCGTCGATTCCATGCGAATTCCCGAGTGCCAAGAAATTTCTCGTATCGCGTTCATTCTGGAGCAATCGTCCGATGAGTAAGGGCGAAATGAGTGCGAGCAATACCAAGCAAGACGCAAGGAGATGTTGTCGTGTGAGTCTCGGGGGGAGAGAACGTCGAGCGATCAGTGCGATCAGCATCGGTGGCAAGAGTACGAGTGACGTGAGTTTAGTCAGGAAACCAAGACCCAACACAACACTCATGTTGTACCATGATTCTTGGGATCCTCTCTGCCAGTACGTGATCAAAAGACCCATGCCGAGCATCAGTAGTGGCGTGATGAGTACGTCGTTGGAAATCCGAGAGGAAAGCATCGCGAGCCCAGGGAGGGTAGTCACAAGAGCACAGAATGCGATCAGCTCTGCGCGCTTTCTTGGTCCAGAGAAGAGGAGTGTTCCGATCCAAATACCGAGAAGCATCGTGCAGATCGAGAGGAAGAGTGATCCCTGTTGCACGAGAGTGAACGTTGTTGTATCCGACCATCCCGCGGCTCGGGACAAACGCAGAAGCAGTGCCGGTAAAAGATAGTAGAGGGGCGGTTGGTGGAGCTCCCATCCCGATGCGGGTGGTAGAGACCACGAAGTGGCAAGAAACCGGATGTAGTCCAGATGTGCATCGGCATCGTAACTGCGCAGATTGAACCATGTCGCTCCTGTATAGGCGATGCGTACGATGCAGCCTGAGAGGAAGACTCCTGTGAGCCATGGATCTTTTGAAATCTTTTCGCGCAGAAGAACGATGGATATCCAGAGGATCAGGATGAGCAGGAAGATACGTGCCAGGATTCCAAGGCGATCCCCAGTTGGGGAGGCCATGAGGTCAACGCCCATTCTGTCTGCGATGACATTGTGGAGGTTGAACGTCATCGTATTCAGCCCGTCAACGAGATAGGGTTGGAGGTTGTAATTTTTTCGCACCCCGTAGCTACATTGGTTCTTCTCTACGATGACGCCATTGATGGTGAAGAGATCGATGCAATCGTCTGCTCTGATGAGAAATATTGTGCTCTGGGCTCGTGTATGGTTGAGGATGACGGTCACCGAGCCCGTACCTTTCGTGTTATTCAGGACGTACCATTCCACGGGAAGAGTGGGCTGGAGGTAACTTTGTCTGTTGGTGTGTACAGTGATCCTTTCGATTCTTGGCGTACTCACAAGCAGAAGTCCTAGAAGGAGCATGGCGGAGAGTATCAGCAGACATGCTGGATGGTTGATGGTCTGCCAAATTTTTTGAAGACGGAGCAACAAGACACAGTATTACATAGCAACCGCGGTTTGGTGAGGACACCATGGATGCTCCGTCCAGAGAATCGTGCCCCACATGTTTTTTCTCTTGATTCGATACGTGCTCAACCAATGTTTCTGAGTGTTGATGGAGAAGAATCTTTGCGCTTTGGAATCAAGAAAAATCGTGCATGCTTTCTCTGAAAGCTTTTCTTGTGCAGCTTCTGTGAAGATGCGTGGCTGCCAGGGAACACGGAACATCGTGTCTATTGGATCCAAGAGAATGGGCAACCCCGATTCAGCTGCGTAGATTGGCTCAAGTGTAAGGAGGGGCGCAGGACTGACACGGAGCGCTTCGATGATCTCATGGTATTGGGGTTGGCGATTCAAATTCCACTCACGGAGGAGAGAGGGAAGGCTATGGTACAGATGAAAGAGCAGAAGTGTAGCGATCACACTGAGGGTACGTACAGAGAGAACATGCTGCTGCCATTGTCTGCACGATGCGATGAGGATGCAGACACCTATGGCAAGCGCTGGACCTGCGAGCGAGATGTAGTGCGGGTAGTACGAGGTGGGGAGGAAGATGGTCAGGCAGATCGTCGCAAGGAGCGAGAGTGAGAGCCATCGCACTCTGCTTCCTATGGATCCGATCATCAGTCCAAGGATGCCAAGATAGATGAACATGCGATCGTGTGGTGCGCCCACAATCCACCCAATGCGACTGATTCTCTCACTGCTGACTCTCGCAAATTGTTGCAGAACAGATTCTTGGAATGCGTGTGGGAACATAAGAAAAATGAGCAGGAGTGTGATTCCACACGAGCCTCCCAGCATCAAGAGGCTTCCATAGGCATCTGCCCATTTTTTTACCTTTGTTCCGATCAGAGTCGTCAGAACGATCAGCGTGTTGAGCGCTGCGGGGAGAAAAAGCAAGGTCTGTAAGACAATGATGCAGGAGATACGGTAGATTGGTATCTGCTTCTTTCCGATGACGAAATGCAGATAGAGGCATAGGATGAAAAGATCGTTTGCTAGTTGCCGGATGGCGAGGAACCGGAAGTCATGATGGACCATTTCATGGAAACTCAGATAGAGAAATACCCCTGCAAGACCGGCTATTCGATCCCGCGTCAGTTGTTTCAGTACGGCATAGAGTGGCAGCGCTGCGCAGGTATTGAGGAAGAGAAAGATCAGTCGCAGAGCAAACATGCTGTGTGTGATACGGAGTCCAACTCCAATGAGAAATGGCAGGAGTGGCATATGTGCCAAGGGAAAATCCACGTACGGTCGTAGTCCATGGAGCATGAGTGCTCCGGCTTCTGCGTATACGCCTTCATCACTGTCAGGATGTGCGCTGAGACCCAGAAATCTTGCTTGTAGCCAAAAAAAGATCACCGCTATCAGGAGAACTCCGATCCAGTCCCATGGATATTTTTTCAACTGCAACTGCTGTAGAGAAAAACGACTCATGCACCAGATTCTATCAGAGCGCAGTTTGCCGCCTTTTCCTTGACTTCCCCCCACTCCGTCCTATCATCTTATCCACATGCAGGCTCGTATTACTATCCGCAGGCTCCCTTCTTCACTTCTTGCAGTGGCCTCTGCTGCTGGCTTCGCAGCCGTTGCGTTCGCCTGGTATTTTTTTACTCTCGCCTAAACTTCTCTTCGTAGTTCTGAGCGTTTGCTCCCCTCGAAGAGAAGAGGGGAACTTTTAGGAGTGAAAAGTGTACAGTGGAAAGTGAAAAGTAGCTTTGCCATTCAGCCCACCGATTCATTCATTCCCCACTTTTCACCTTCCACTTTCCACTTTCAACTTTCCACTTTCAACTTTCCACTTTCAACTTTCCACTTCTTACCATGTTAATCGTCCTCAAAGAGCGCAATAACGAATCCCTGATTGCGGAGGTCCAAGACCTCCTGCAGAGGAAGTTCGGTTGCCCCTCACACATCATCGGCGGCAATAAGCGCGTGCTCGCGGTCACCGGAGAGACGTCGGTGATCGATATTGAGTACCTCAGGAGCATTGAAGGCATCTGCTCGGTCGACCGCGTCGATCGGCCGTACAAGCTGGCTTCACGCGAACAGAAGGATCGCACGCTGATCAAGGTCGGTAAAGACTGTGTCATCGGAGATCCGAAGTCGGTGGTCGTCATCGCGGGTCCGTGTTCCATCGATTCCGAGGGCCAGCTGGATGAGTCGACGGCGATGGCGAAGCAGCGCGGCGTGAAGATCCTCCGTGGTGGTGCTTTCAAGCCGAGAACCGGCCCGTACTCGTTTCAAGGGACACGGGAGGTCGGACTCCGGATGCTTGCCAAAGCCGGAGCGAAGTACGGTATGGCGACGATCTCCGAAGTGATGAAGGCCGAAGATCTCCCGCTCTTCGAGGAGTGTGTCGATCTCTTGCAGATCGGGGCTCGCAACATGCAGAACTATGATCTGCTCAAGGCGATCGGAAAATCCAAGAAGCCGGTCCTGCTGAAGCGCGCTCTCGCGGCGACACTCGAAGAATGGCTTCTTGCTGCGGAGTACATCTTGCACGGAGGCAATCCGAATGTGATGCTCTGCGAGCGGGGGATCCGTACATTCGAACAGGAAGTCCGTTTCACACTCTGCCTCGGATCTATTCCGGCTCTTCGCGAGATGACACACCTTCCGATTCTCGTTGACCCGAGTCATGCGATGGGCAAGACGCGTTGGGTGAAGGACGCGGCGCTCGGAGGGGTCGCTGTGGGAGCGGATGGACTGATCATCGAGATCCATCCCCGTCCGCAGGAATCTTCGTGTGACGCAGCTCAGCTGCTGGACTTCGAGCACTGGAATGAGTGCATGGATGGAGTCCATGCGGTAGCGCATGCGATAGGAAAAACGGTGATCTAATCTTGGATAGTTTTTGGTACATCTTTCGCTTCCTGCCTTTCCTGCCCTTTCTCACTTTTTTCCCCTCGTATGCGTACCCTCACCATCACCCCGCCGGCGCGACCAGTGGTAGCGACGAAGATC
Source organism: Candidatus Peribacteria bacterium (assembly GCA_023245775.1). Classification (GTDB taxonomy): domain Bacteria; phylum Patescibacteriota; class Gracilibacteria; order Peribacterales; family Peribacteraceae; genus SICN01. The sequence continues at coordinate 17,520 of JAHFJR010000009.1, forward strand.
CTGATCGGTGCAGGGATTCTCTCCGATACTTCTTCCTGTCTCCAGAAGGGTGCGTATGACGGAGCGGTGATCCTCTATGACCGGAATCTGGAAGGTCTCGCGAAGAGTATTGGAAGGACGCTGAATCCTCGTGCCTTTCTTCCGGTCGTGAGCGGGGATGCTTCCAAATCCGTCGCCGAAGTCGAGCGCATCGCAGATCTGATGCTTCAGAACGGTTGCACGCGCCGCACACTCTGTGTGTGTATCGGAGGCGGGATGATCACGGATCTCGGAGGATTCATCGCGAGTGTGTTCATGCGCGGGATGCCGTGTGTCTACATTCCGACCACGATGCTTGCCATGGTGGATGCGGCGATCGGCGGCAAGACCGCGTTGAATGTGATGCATCACAAGAACATGCTCGGAACACTGACGCATCCGGAGTCCGTTCTCATCGACATCGATCTGCTCGAGAAACTCCCTCCGAAACAGCTCAGCGAAGGCCTCACTGAAGCCGTGAAGATTGCTGCGATCTGCGATGAGAATCTCTTCTCGTGGTTCGAGCAGCATCTGAAAGAAGTATTGAACCGCGATCCCCGCATGCTCGAAGAGTGCGTCAGTCTTTGTGTGAGTGCAAAAGTCTCTGTCGTGGAGTCCGATGAGAGCGACCAGAAGGAACGACTGTTTCTGAACTTCGGTCATACGGTTGGTCATGCGGTTGAGGCGGCATCGCTGTATCAGCTCTCGCATGGATGTGCTGTTTCCATTGGTATGGCGGCTGAGATGCAGCTGTCCGGTTTTCCCGATGCACCGCGTGTTTTGTCTCTACTATCAGGGCTGAACATGCCGATTGCCTTTCCGGAAAACTCTGACAAGGATGTCCTCTGGGGCATCATGAAAACCGACAAGAAGAACAGTGGAGGAGAGGTCAGGATCGCCGTGCCAGGTAGGATCGGGAGCGGGAAGGTGATGTCCATAACTCTGCAGGAATTTCAATCCCTCTTCCGATGAGTACGAGAGAGCGAATTCCGGCGCTCCGATTTCCCGTTCAAGCCGATCTCACACTCCCCGGATCCAAGTCCCATGCAAATCGTGCGATTCTCTGCGCTTGTCTCGCAGAGGGTACGACACTGATTCGTCATGCAACTCCGTGCGATGACGTCGTCGTGATGGTTGAGAATCTTCAGAAGATGGGATTTGATCTTCACTGGATGCATCGTGCACGTGGGGAACTGAAGATTGTTGGAGGAATGCCTCATAGCTCCCTCACCCCTAGCCCCTCTCCCGAGGGGAGAGGGGAAGTTCTCGATTGCCACAATGCTGGAACGGCACTGCGCTTTCTCCTCTCTCTTGCTGCATTGCAGCCTGGTGAATGGGTGCTCACTGGTGATGAGCATATGCGAAAGCGTCCGATTGCTGATCTCACACATGCTCTTCGCTCACTCGGCGCAGAGATCAGTGATACGAATGGTTGTCCGCCGATTACGATTGTTGGTGGCACAGTGACAGGGTCAAAGGTTCGTCTCAAAGCGAGCGTTTCGAGCCAGTACCTGAGCTCTCTCCTCATGATCGCACCTTGCTTTCCGCAGGGACTCACGATCGAAGTAGATGGGCCTCTTACTTCATCTGGGTACGTCGATCTCACCGAGAAGGTCATGAAGGATTTTGGGGTGCAGATAGAAAGAACATCGAATAGTTTTATCGTAAGACACCAGAAGTATCATTCACCTACTCCCAAAGGAGCGGGCACTTGCCCTGAGGATGATCGAAGGGTTTGGCCCGCGGCGTTCTATGAGATCGAAGGAGATTGGAGTGCCGCGGGTGCTTGGCTTGTCTTGAATGAGATCACAGGCAGTAAGATTAGCTTCACCAACCTTGATCCTCAGTCCCTTCAATCCGACCGAGCCCTGCCGCAAGCCATAAAACTCCTTCATGGAAAAGGAGACCGTATCATCGATTGCAGTGCCATTCCCGATCAAGTGATGAACCTTGCCCTTCTTGCGGCATTTCGAAATGGCAAGACGACAATCACAGGTGCCGCCAATCTTCGGCATAAGGAATGTGATCGCTTGGCAGTGATCACGAGTGAATTGAGGAAAACAGGGATTCGTATTTCCGAACTCTCCGATGGGCTCATCATCATACCCCCACCACAACCCTTCCTCCGCTGCGGTGGAGGGACACCTCAGACAGTGATTGTGCTGGATCCTCATCATGACCATCGTATGGCCATGTGCTTTGCGATTCTGGGACTCAAGAGGGGAGGGATCGAGGTGAGAAATCCGGAGTGCTGCGCGAAGAGTTATCCGCAATTTTTTACTCACCTCAAGAGCATTCTTCATCTCTCTCGGCCGATCGCCATCGTCGGAATGCGCGCTGCAGGAAAGTCAGGACTGGCGCGTCAGTTGGCTTCCCGCTTGAAACTGTCCTACGTCGATATAGACGCAGTGTTCATGAAAGAGCATGGTCCGATCAAGGATTTCGTTATCCAGAAGGGCTGGCCAGCTTTTCGTAGTGCAGAAGAAAAACTGGTTGAGGCCTTTCTCAGCCCCAGCACAATCGTTTCACTTGGAGGCGGTGCAACGGAGTCGAAGAAGACCAGAGAGCTCCTGAAGAAGAAAGCGATCGTGATCTGGATCCAGGCAACAAAAGTCGATCTCATCAATCGTCTGAGGTCGGGCAAGCGCCCTTCTCTCACGGATCTGCCGCTGGATCAGGAAGTGCACAAGCTTCTCGTGGAGCGGGCCCCAAACTACAAGGAGGTCGCGCACATCATGATTCCTCCAGGCATGCCCTATGCCGCCCAAGCTCCTTTTGCCGTCAAAGCCCTTCGTGCATTTGTTTCTAGCTCGTTCTAAGCTTCATGTTCGTTGTCACCTTACCCCTCTCGGCCAGTAAGAATCCTGCACTGTTTGCGCGGAGGGCAAAGAAAGCGGGTGCTCAGCTCCTTGAAATCCGAGGAGATCTGACTCCTCGTGTCAGCTTGTTTCGATCAACACTACCCATTCTCCTTGCTCTTCGGGGGGCCGAAAAAGCCCTTGCAGAAAAGCTGAAGCCGGAATTTTTGGATGTGGAATTGGAGGAAGCCTCCCAATTCCGAAACTGGGGCGCTGCGCCCCAGCTACGATCGGGGGGTTCTTCATGTAAGCATACATTGATCATCAGTCATCACGACTACAAGAAAACTCCAAGCCTCACTGAACTGGAGAAAATTGTACAAAAAATGTATTCATATAAGCCATGGATGATCAAAATTGTGACATTTGTAAGAGATGAGAAGGATCTTTTGGTTCTTCAAAAACTTCAGGAATTTATGAACAAAAAAAGTATACGATCTACGGTTCTAGGCATGGGACCAAAGGCCCATCTCACACGTCTTCTTTCACCTACTCGTAATGCATTCACCTACACATATCTTGATGGAGCCCTTCCTGCTGCGGTTGGACAGCTGCCACTGTCCCTCTATCAATTGTTGCCGAAGGTCAGCAAACCTGCGCTTTTTGGCATCATCGGGGGTTCGCAGATCAGCCGTAGCCTTAGCCCTATCATCCACAATGCGCTCTTTGCCAGACACAAGATCGATGCTGTGTATTCATGTTTCCCGACGGATGATTTTAGGAAGACCTTGAAGAGTTTATTTCCTCTCAGCTTCAGAGGATGTTCGGTGACGGCGCCGTTCAAACTGGATGCGCTGAAATTTGGCACGAATGTTGATTCTCTTTCTAAGAAGATCGGTGCTGCAAATACGTTGGTGTTCTCGCTTGCGGCGCGGAGAGAAGTCAAAGCCTTCAATACCGACTATTTTGGCATCCTGAAAGGCTATCCATTTCTTTCACGATGTCATTCGATTGCGATTCTTGGGGCGGGCGGAGCAGTTCCTGCGATCATCGAAGCTCTCCTCTCCCTCAATTCCAAGGCGTCAGTCACGCTCTTCGTACGAGATCCGAAGAAGGCGCAGACCGCGCTCAGACATTGCAGAGTCGCTATCAGGTCTTTGTCCGATCTGAGATTCACTGAGCCGCATGCCATCCTCTGTGCCATTTCACAAGATGTTGATACAGCCCTTCCAAAAGCCAAGAAAGGCGCAGTGGCGATCGATCTACGGTATGGCACCGAGACGAAGTTCATGAAGAGCGCAAGAAAGAAGGGATACAAGGTGTACGATGGCATCCCCATGCTGATCCATCAGGCCCTCAGGCAATTTGAATACTTTACTAGCAAGAAAACATGTTCTGATGATGTGTTGTATCTACAAAAAATTCTGAAGAAAAACTTTCCACTTTCCACTTTCCACCTTCCACTTTCAACTCTCCACTTTCCACATGGCCAGTAACTCCTTCGGACAACTTCTCCGTATCACGACCTTCGGCGAGTCGCATGGCACCGCACTCGGTGTTGTCATCGACGGATGCCCGGCAGGCATCGCTCTCGCTGAAGCGGATTTTCTCCCCGAGCTTGCGCGACGACGTCCCGGTCAGAGCGCCATCGTAACAGCGCGTAAGGAAGACGATGCTCCGACCATCTTGTCTGGTGTCTTCGAGGGCAAGACGACGGGCATGCCGATCGCCGTGATCGTTCTGAATCAGAATCAGAGACCCGAGGACTACGAGAAATTGAGAAAGGCCTTTCGCATCGGTCATGCCGATGCTGCATTCGCGGGCAAGTACGGACACCGTGATCATCGAGGTGGCGGGAGGCAGTCCGGACGCGAGACGGTTGCACGTGTGATCGCGGGAGTGGTTGCACGGAAAATTTTGCCGGGGAATGTGAAGATCATCGGTTCTACTGTGCAGATTGGTCCCCATCTGGCGTCAGCATACAAACCTGCGACGATCGAAAAGAACCCTGTCCGCTGCGCGGATCCGGCGATGGCGAAGAAGATGGAAGCCTATATTCTGGATCTGAAGGCCAAGGGAGATTCGACAGGAGGGTTGATCTGCATTCGTGTCGAGCATCCGCCGAAGAATCTCGGCGATCCCGTGTTTCTGAAACTGAAGTCACGACTTGCTGAAGCAATTCTGACGATCGGTGCTGTAACGGGGTTCAGTTACGGGGCAGGGTTTCAGACTGCTGCCATGCGCGGGAGCGAGTACGTCAGCGATCCCGAGAATTTCGGCGGCATGCTGGGCGGGATTTCCACGGGAGAAACACTGATTCTGTGTCTCAGCATCAAACCCGCGAGTTCCATCGGGCAGGTGGCGAAGGAAGGCCGTCATGATCCGTGCATTGTTCCGCGTGTGATCCCCGTTGCGGAGGCGATGGTGGCGCTCGTGCTTGCGGACTGCTATCTGTCGCAGAAGATCTATCAATCATTCTCTTCCCTCTATTCCTATGTCGAAGAGTGACATTGCTCTCCTTCAAAAGCTCCGTGGCCTGATTGATAAGATTGATGATTTTATTCTCTATGCACTCTCGGAGAGATTTCAAGCGATCGAACTTCTTCGTGAGCTCAAGCAGGCCAAGGATATGCGCATTGCAGATCCACGTCGGGAGCGCGAGCTGAAGGCTCGATGGAAGAAGCGTGCGAAGGAACTGAAGGTGCCGGAAGCTCTGGCGCTCCTGATGCTTGATTTCATTCTCGTTGAATCCAAACGTATGCAGGAATCATGAAGCTCACACCCGTCCGTACCGTTGGCTTGATCGGAGGGACTGGAAGAACCGGTACTCAATTTGCGAAACTCTTCCGCAAACAGGGCTACCGTGTCACCGTCACTGGTCAGTCGACGAGCAAGCGAAATGCGGAGGTGATCTGCAGGTCCGACATTGTCCTCTTCGCACTGCCACTTTCTGATGCTGCCGATCTTATGCGGTCCGAGCTCCGAGTTGCAACGAGGAAAGATCAATTGATTCTCGATGTGAGTTCACTGAAGTGTCGCGAAGTCTCGGCGATGCTGACGGCAGGTGGCGAAGTCATCGGCATGCACCCGCTCTTTGGACCGTCTACCGATCCCACCGGAGAACGCATTGTTCTCTGCCCCGCACGAGCATCGAAAGAAACGGTTGTATCACTACAGGCGCTTCTCAGGCGCATGGGCATGAAAACGATTGTGCTGACTGCACAGAAACATGACGAGCTCATGGCAACAGTACAGGTTATTCCGCATCTGAAGAGTTTGCTGATTGCAGACGTCCTCAGGATCCGGAAAACAGATCTCTCGGAGATCATGAGAACATGTACACCGACGTACGAGATGGAGTTCAATACCGTTGCGCGGTTCCTCGACGATCATCACGATCTCTACATCCCTATTCTCTTCCGAAATCCCGAAACGAAGAAAATTCTGAGCATCATGAAAAAAATTATCGATGGATATCTTGTCATTGCTGAGTCCGGTGATCTTGCATCCGCCGAGAGAAACTATCTTGCATGCAAGAAATTCTGCAGACCTCGCCTGAAGCGAGCACGGAGTCATAGTGAAGCTTGTATCCGGACACTTCTCTCCCTCTCGCGATGACGATTCACTGTCTCGGACCGGCCGGCACGTTCTCCCATGAAGCGGCGGAGAAAATTTTTCCAAGCGAGGAGATCGTGTTTTCTCCCAACTTTGATGCACTCTTTTCGGCACTCGATGATCATCCGAAGGACATCGGCGTCGTGCCAATCGAGAACAGTCTGCACGGGTCCATCGATGAGATTCTGGATCTTCTGTACGAATCGAAGGTGCGGATCGTGAAGACCTATGATCTCGCCATCAAGCACTCGTTTGGTGCTCTTGATTCGAAGAAGATCATCAAGGTTGCAAGCCATCCGCAGGCACTGAGGCAGTGCCGGAAATGGCTCAAGGAGCACTATCCAAAAGTTGAACATTTTCCAACCAGCAGCACGGCTGCAGCCTCAGCACTTGCGGCGAATGATCCCAGTGTCGCGGCCATTGCATCGACGAATATCCTTGCAAGTAGCGGACTCAAAGTACTTGCGGAGGACATCGAAGGAGACGGCAATACGACACGCTTCGCGATTGTCTCCGTGACGGATCCCTACGAGAACGAGCAGCGCACGCATCTGACGATTGTGCTCAATCCAACGGGAGATCGGCCGGGTCTTCTGCATGCCCTCCTGACGCCGTTCAAAGTCTACGATGTGAACCTCACACGCATCGAGAGTCGTCCGAGCGGCGAGAGGTTCGGTCATTACGTGTTCTATCTCGACTTCCTCGGGAGCCCTGAGGAGGGAAGGACGAAGAAAGTCCTCGAAGAATTGGCACAGCACGCCGATGTTACGATCCTCGGTCAGTGGTAATTTTCTCTAACCTAACCTCATGTCGCCTTCCGTCTTCTCTTCCCTGCCTACTCCTAGGCCCGATCCGATCTTCTCGATCTTCGCTGAGGCGGTTGCAGCTGGGCCTGAGGCCATCAATTGCACGGCAGGCGTGCTCACGGATGAGGACGGACAGGTCTCTCTGCTTCCAAGTGTGCAGAGAGCGATCGCCGATGTCTCGGCGGAGCTACCGAAGCTTCGTTTCGGGTATCCCACCCTGCTCGGTCTTCCGAACTATCGCGCGTGTGTCCATCGTTTGCTCTTCGGAGAGACGTATCCGTGGTATGTCTCGTCGATTGCGACGACGGGTGGGACGGGCGCGCTTGCCATCAACCTGCGACTGATGAAATCACTCCTGAAGTCTGGCCGTCTGCTGCTCCCCGTTCCTGCATGGGCGAATCACAAGCCGCCGGCACTGGCTGCGAATCTTGCTGTCGTTTCTGTGCCGTATATTTCTGACGGTGCCGTTTCGATGAGCACACTTATCGATCAGATCAAGCGAGAGAAAGGCGATTTCGGTCTCCTGTTACAGGTCGGTTGTCATAATCCCACGGGACTCGATCTTACCGATGAGCAATGGGATGGTCTCATCGATGTGCTGAGAGAGAAGGATTGCGTGGTGCTCCTTGATAGTGCGTATCAGGGTCTGAAAGATGAACCGGAGAAAGACCGCGAGCCGATTGATCGTTTTTTAGAGGCAGGAATTCCAACACTCATCACGTGGTCAGCTGCGAAGAATCATTCCATCTATGCGCTCCGTACCGGACTCGCTTGCGCTGTCGTGCCGGATGCCTCTCTCGTTTCTTCCATCGACGGCCACTACTCGCGTATCACGCGCCAAATGCATTCTTCATCGGCGACGATCGGGCAGATGGTGGTCAGTAGAACGCAGGAAGCATATCGTGATGAGTGGCTTGCGGATCTTCGAAAGGCTCGTACCAATGTGAGTCACAAACGCTCTCTGATGACGCAATCGTTGCCCGCATCGTTCCATGCCGCTCTGAAGGGGTTTGGCATGTTCGCGATGCTGCCGCTCACGGTCGAGCAGATCCGCGCACTCAAGAAAGAGCACAACGTCTTCATGACCGAAGACGGGCGCATCAACATCGCAGGGATTCCGAATGCGCGGATGGTGGAATTCTGCGAGAAGGTGGAGCGGGTCATATAGAAATGGAGTAGACTAAGGCTCCCTTGTTCACCGGAATCATCGAAGCAACGGCAAAAGTGCTCAAAAAGCCAGACTCACGTCTTGTGCTCGAGAGGCCTGCGATCTTCGATGATCTGAAGATCGGGTGTTCGATTGCTGTGTCGGGTGTCTGTCTGTCTGTTATTGCTTTTGATCGTGCATCGATGTCATTTGATGTCATCGAGACAACGCTCAAGAAAACGAAATTTGGGTTCCTGAAAACAGGGGACTCCGTGAATCTTGAACGCGCCATGAAGGCGGATGGGAGGTTTGAGGGGCATATTGTGATGGGGCACTGTGAGGGGGTGGGGGAGGTGAAACGTGCAATGGAACAACGTCTTGTTATTTCTTTTCCACCACGCCTTCTTCCCACCATCGTCCCCGAAGGTTCCGTCACCCTTGACGGAGTCGCACTTACGGTTGCAGGACTTGAGAAGAATCAGCTCACGGTTGCCCTCATTCCACATACCCTCAAGCTCACGACGCTCGGGTCGCTCAAAAAAGGCGACAGAGTGAACATCGAAACTGATATCCTTGCGAAGTACCTCCTCAAATCCCATGCAGACTGAAGCTCCTGACTTCGACTCGCTCAAAGCGGACCCTTCGTGGAAGATCACGATTGTCCGTTCCGTCTGGTATCCTGAGTGCACGAACGCGCTCACACATGATGCGAAAGTCGCACTCATCACAGCAGGAATTTCCGAAGAGAACATCACGGTGATCGATGCACCGGGCTCCTTCGAAATTCCTTTACTTGCAAAGCACGCAATCGAAGATGTGCGATGCGACGGCGTGATCGCCTTCGGCATTGTTGTCCAAGGCGCGACCCACCATGCGTCGCTGGTAGCTGAGCAAGCGGCTGCCGGCATCATGAATGTGCAGCTTTCCACGGGTGTTCCCGTCACGTTCGAAGTGATGTTCGTTGATACGATCGAAGATGCGCAGGTTCGATCACTGGGACCGAAGGGCAAGGGATCGCTCGCCGCTCACACTCTTCTGAGTTGTCTTGCGAAACTCTGCGAAATGCGTTCATAAATCTTGTATAAGAGAAGTGTTCAAGAGTAGGGTCGGATTCATTACTTCTCTGCAGATGTTCCTATGAAACATTCACGTCTCGCTGGACTGTTGATCTCACTCTCTCTTTTCCAGTCAACAGTCGGGCTAGCATCCGGCGTGTTCTCAGATGTGAGTGATTCCCATACGTTCAAGGGGGAGATCGAGTCACTGACGAGATCCGGAATACTCAAGGGCAATCCCGACGGCAAATTCTACCCCGATCGATCGGTGAATCGTGCAGAGTTTCTCAAGATGTTGTACATGGCTACAGCAAGGGATCCGAAGACGATCTACGCCGGATGTTTCAGCGATGTCGAGACGGGCAGTTGGTACGAGAGTTTCGTGTGCGATGCTGCTGCCAAAGAGAATGGTTTCGTGAAGGGGTACAGCGACGGCAAGTTCAGGCCCGCAAGCCCTGTGAGTCGAACCGAAGCACTGAAGATGCTCTTCATGCTCTTCCGTCTTTCCGCCCCCGATATTTCCCAGAATGACAAAGACATCATCAAGTTCGTCGATGTGTCGACATCGTCGTGGTACAGCAAGTATCTGAGTGCGGCGTACAAGAATGGGATCTTGCCGATCACAGGATTTGCAGGAACCAGATTCTATCCTGATAAGGAGCTCCTGCGTGGGGAAGCTGCTACGTACATCTTCAATGCTCAGCGAGCGAAGGATCTCGTTCCTCAGAGTTCTGCATCTAGTGTTTCTTCGGTCTCCACTTCTTCTTCTGCTGCATCCGATATTCTGAAGACGGTTGCCTTTCCCTTCACGGAGAGTGGCACATTCATCGCAAAGCATCCGGCTGCCTACCTCTTCAACCTCGCGGCTCCGATGACGATCTTTGCTCAGGTGTCCGTCTCGGGTTTCTATCCGTCTGATGTGTCCTGTCGTCTCTATCTTTTAGATGGCGACGGATTTTCCAGTGAGTACTATCTGGGTTACCAGGAGAAGTCGATGTGCAGCATCAGGGCATCGCTGAAGGCAGGCAACTACCAATGGCAGATCCAACCGACGGTCGAGAATGTTCCCTATACGGTCATGACGAAGACAGCTACGGGTGATGGCAATGATGGATTTGTGAATGCTGTCACTTTGAAGTCGAACATGCCACGCACGGACGTGATCGACTCTGGCGATCTCTTCGATTGGTACGCGTTCAGCGTATCAGCTGATACGAATGCGACGATCGAGGTCTCATCGGGAGAATCCTTGAGCTGCATCATCTACACACCTGCCTCCGTCGATCAGTTCGGATTCACTGGTCCCGAGTGCGGTAAGGCCTATCTCTTCCAGAAGAACGGCAGCAATGATCCCTACGTTGTAGGCATCGGACGAAAGTCTGGTGATAGTGTTCACAAGGTGCCGTACACGGTGAAGATGCATTAGGGAAGCTCTGAAAAACGAATGGCGACACCGAATAACCCGGAGGGAAGGAACCTCTCAAAAATAGCCTTATGCGAGGAAGCAAGCCAAAATTTTTGATTGGGAGCGGGATGCTTCCCGCGCCAAGCCTGTCTGCCGACAGGCAGGCATGGCGCTCCCGAACAAGCTCACTTTGTGTGCTAACATTCCCCTGTGACTTCTCCCTTCTGCACTGTCCAAACGGCGATCTCTGCCCTGAAGAAAGGAAAGTTCATCATCGTGGTCGATGATGCTGACAGGGAGAATGAAGGTGACCTCGTGCTTGCGGCTCAGTTTGCAACCAGCGAGAAATTGGCGTTCACAATTCGTCATACAGGGGGTGTTGTTTGTTTATCTCTGTCGAATGCGATTGCTGATCAGCTACAACTCCCTGCGATGGTGCAGAAGAATACGAGCAAGCGTGGGACACCCTTCACGGTGAGCATCGAGGCGAAGGAGGGGATCGATACGGGGATTTCGGCTGCAGATAGGGCTCGAACGATTTTGACTGCTATGAACCCACATGCGAAACCGTCTGATGTAGCCCATCCTGGTCACGTTTTTCCCCTTCGAGCTCAAGATGGAGGCGTACTCTGGCGAACGGGTCATACTGAGGCGTCAGTCGATCTCTGTCGTATGGCAGGGCTCCGTGAGGGTGCAGTGATCAGCGAACTGATGCATGATGATGGGACGATGATGCGCATTGCATCGATCGTTCCTTTTGCCGCAAAGCACAAGATTCCGATTCTCTCGATTGGCGATCTCATTGCGTATCGTCGAAGGACCGAGTCACTGATTTCTCTTCAAGCCAAGTCGATCTTAGAGACGAGATATGGGGAATTTTCCATCTTGGTGTATCACGACAAGCTTCACCACAAGGATCACATTGCGCTTACTCTTGGCAAGCTGAAGGGCTCAAAGCCTGTTCTCATCCGCGTGCACTCCGAATGTCTGACGGGAGATGTCTTTGGTTCTGAGCACTGTGATTGTGGTGGGCAGTTGGATATTGCGATGAAGAGGATTGCCGCCGAAGGCTGTGGAGTTTTTCTCTATCTGCGTCAGGAAGGGCGTGGGATAGGGCTCGCGAATAAAATCCGTGCATATGAATTACAGCATCTCGGCATGGATACCGTCGATGCAAATCGCGCACTCGGGCTCCCCGATGATTTGCGTGAGTACGGGATCGGTGCGCAGATTCTGAAGGATCTCGGAGTCAACAGGATGCGTTTACTCACGAATAATCCGAAGAAAGTCGTTGGCCTCGAGGGCTACGGTCTGCGTATTGTCGAGCAGGTTCCTCTTGAGATTGAGATCAAGAGCGCGAAGCAGAGGAAGTATTTGGCGACGAAGAAGAAGCGGATGGGACATCGGCTGAAGAGGGTGTGAGATGAGCTCTCACGCAGTATTGTACGGAACTGAGAATATTGCTGACAATCATTGTCTATGATAGACGAGCAAGTTTCGACTCATGCTTGCTGAGCATGCGCATTGTCGCCTCAAGGTCTTCTTGGAGTGCCTCACGATGCTGGTGTGCTTCTTCAAAGCCTGTTCGCATCTCCATAGTATTTTTATCAACTTTCTGATTTACGGAGGCAACTTTCTGATCTACGGAGGAAACTTTCTGATCTACGGAGGCGATCTGTGATTCTAGGTTGCTTTTCATTGCCTGTATATGCTGGAGAAGCACGATGTTGGTGATGTCATCTGCCATAGGCAGAGGATTCTAAATCTTTCCAGAGAAAAATACAACGATGTTGTGAACTCCGGAGTGAACTCCGGATTTCCTTTTCGGAAAGCCGTTCAAAATACTTAAGAGCCATCCTTCCCTTGAATCCACCAGTCGCAACGTTTTCATGCCATATCTGAGTGATGATCTGATGCTCCTGGCAGGACCCTTCGAAAAACTCAGGGCAAGTTTGAACACTTCAGTGCGTGCTGAATGGCTTGCCATGAGGAATGCAATGACGAATGGTGCGCCCGGCAGGATTTGAACCTGCTACCCACTAGATGGAACTCTTTTCTCGTAGTTCAAATTATGCAGTATTATAGTTAGTTCCTACGCCTATTGTGATAATCCAATAAAATTGCTATAATGGTAGTGTCTGTTCCACAAAGTAAAAATGAACATAAACAGTATCCCTTTTGACCAATCAGAACCAACAAATGAAACAATTTGGTTGATCACTCCTCAGCAGTTTGAGAGTCTTGAAGATGGAACAGTACTCCATACCATCACTGGCAAAGTGCTGTTAAAAGGTGCCCAGATCGCTCGAGAAACAAGACATGGTTTTTTGCCATTCGGTTTTTTGGATGAAGACAAACCAAGGGATATGCAATTTGATGAAGGAAGTGAGTGGTAACTTTCAAAACTTTTTAAATAGGCACCCAAAAGCGAACCCCTGTGTTGGAAAAGAAAAACATTGTTGGTGCGCCCGGCCCTTCGATAAGCTCAGGGCCCTTTAGAGGTTGATGCTTTTTTTAGAGTGGTGCGCCCGGCAGGATTTGAACCTGCTACCCCCTGGTTCGAAGCCAGGTACTCTATCCAAATGAGCTACGGGCGCAACGCAGGAATTATGAAGTAAGAAGTAAGAAGTAAGAAGAGCTGTTTCAAGAAAACCTAGAACCTATCCTCTATCACCTATAACCTACAACATATTCCCTATAACCTAGTTCCATGTCCTCCGACGACGAATCCGACATGAGCACGAGTTCGGCCGAGTATCTCGAATCCTCGACCAAGGCCAGACGTGAGGCGCTGAAGCGGAAACTGGAGAAGGTTGGCCAGAAGGACGCGGCGACGAAACCGACTGCTGACCTAAAGGGTCTCAAGCTTGCAATGCTCAGAAGTCAGGTTTCGAAGAAGAATGATGATCAGTCCAAGAAAGATGCAGAGCAGCGAGGCAACCCTATTTCTTTCGTGACGAAAACGCGCGAGCAGGAGATCGCTGCGGAGAAGGTTGGTGGAGATAGCAAGCCGACAGCCGATCAAATGGTTGATCAGGGGAAGCAGGAGGACAAGAAGAAAGAGGAGATGCAGAAGCAGGGAGACGTGCAATCAGAAGGCGGGTGATTTCTTATACTTGCACGACGCGGGCAGAATGCCCGCTCCCTTTTATCTGTGTAGCTCTTGCCTACCTCTCTTGTGTTTTTTCCATTTTCATCTTGAAACGGAGCGCCCATTCTGGGCGCGTTGTGGAAGAAATGGCCTACTGCCAATTTGCATGAAACACTCCTTCGAGGTCTGTTCTCTCGAACGTATGTGCACCGAAGAAGTCTCGCTGGGCCTGTGTCAAATTTTGTGGTAACTGAGCACTGCGGAGTACATCGAAGTATGCCAGAGACGCTGACATCGCGGGGAGGGGAATACCAGCAAGTGCTCCGCTTGAAACCACTTTTCGCCACTTTTGATGGCGCTTGCGGAACTGTTCGGTGATCGCAGGGTACAGAAGAAGATTCTTGAGATCTCTTTGCTCGGCGAAAGCCTGTTCGAAGGTCCTGAGCAGCGTTGAACGGATGATGCAGCCACCTTTCCAGACGCGACATGTCTCAGCAAGGTCGATGCTCCAGCTATGTTCTGCACTTGCCACTGCAATCATGGCGAGTCCCTGCGCATACGAGCAGATCTTGCTGAGCAGAAGCGCATCACGCACCTGATTCACTGACAGTTTCACGTTCTTTGTGTCCAGAGTGCCAAGTGTAGCCGCCGCAGCAACACGCAGGCTCTTCAGTGATGACATGAAACGAGCGTCGACGGCTGCCGTCATCGTTGGAATACTCACGCCGAGATCGAGCGCTGATTGCGTCGTCCATTTTCCTGTCCCTTTCTGCTTCGCTTCGTCTTTGATGGCATCGATCAGATCGCCTGAGCCAAGATCATCTCGCTTTCTGAAAATCTGTGCGGTGATCTCGATCAAAAATGATTTCAGTTCGCGTTTCTTGTTCCAGCTCTCAAAAGTGTCGGCAATCTGCGCATTCTCGAGACCCAGAACGTTCTTCAGAAGTGCGTAGGATTCTGCGATCAGCTGCATGTCGCCGTACTCGATGCCGTTGTGGACCATCTTCACGAAATGCCCAGATCCTCCGCTTCCGATGAGCGCGATGCACTTCCCGCCCGAGCCATCTTTTGCGGCCATCTTGCTGAGGAGAGGACGAAGTCGTTCGTACGCTTCAGTCTTTCCTCCAAGCATCATGCTCGGCCCGAGCAGCGCGCCTTGCTCTCCACCACTGACGCCCATGCCGATGAAGTGTATGTTTTTTTCGCTGAGCATTTTCTCACGTCGCTCGGTGTCGGAGAAGTGGCTGTTGCCGGCATCGATCAGAATGTCATCAGTGGTGAGTGGGTAGTGAGTAGTGGTGAGTAACTCTGTGATGACGTCATCGACGGGTTTTCCGGCGTTGACCATCAAGATGATGGCTCTTGGCTGAGGCAAAGTCTGAAGAAGATCAGCGATTGTTTTGCATGGCAAAAATTTTCCTTCCGAACCGTGTGCCGTTACGAAGGCATCGGTTTTCTCGGTTGTGCGGTTATAGACTGCGACGGTTGCTCCGTTTCTCGCGGCATTGCGTGCGAGCGAAGCTCCCATAGTGCCCAGCCCGACAAGTCCAATGTATGGTGTAGTCATGTGTGGTAGAAGAATTGAAGACGGTAGTCGTTCTGGCGGGCGAGACCGATGAGTCCGATGTGCATAGGCAGTAGGGGATTTATTTCTTGACGCTTTCCCAGTCAGCTAAAAATTTCTTGAGTCCATTGTCCGTGAGTGCGTGGTTCGGAAGTTTCTTGAAGACATCGTAGGGCAGCGTGCAGATGTGAGCACCGAGACGAGCCGCATCGACGACGTGTCTCGGATGACGGGTGGAAGCCACCAGCACCTCTGTTTTGAATTGGTAGTTTTCCCAGACCTCCAAAATTTCTGCGATGAGTCCCATGCCGTCTTCACCCTGATCATCGAGGCGGCCGATGAAGGGACTGATGATCGTGGCACCGGCTTTGGCGGCGAGGATGGCTTGTGCCGAGGAGAAGACGAGCGTGACGTTCGTCTTGATACCTTTCTTGCTGAAGAATGACACTGCCTTCAGTCCCTCTGTTGTCATCGGAACTTTCACAACGACGTGCTTGTGCCAAGCCGCGTATTCTTTGCCTTGTTTGATCATTCCCTCGCTGTCCACTGCTGTGACCTGCGCACTGACGCACGGGACGAGCTTGCACATCTCGAGGACAGTCTTCTTGAAAACTTGTGGTGAGCTTGTCGAACCATCTTTACCCTCTTTTGCAACGAGTGAGGGATTCGTCGTGACGCCATCCAACATCCCCCAGCTTGCGATTTCTGAGACTTGGGCGACATTCGCGGTATCGAGGAAGAGTTTCATGGTGTGGGAGGAAGAGGTAAGAGAAGTATAGCGTGAAAAGCGAATGCACGTAGGGGCACAACAACCGCGGTTGTTGTGCCCCTACAGGAATCTGCCCTTTCTCCTCTTCCTGTCTTCTGGAATAGTGTGCTCTCATGCATCTTTTCTCTTCTCCTGCGGCACATGATCGGCGTTGGCTATTGCTATCGACCGGTATGTTTTTCTTCGTATGGACATCTCTCGCTTCTGCGCATGGGATTGTCGATACGGATCTTCCGATTGTCGAGGGCATCGTGACTTGTTTGGACAAACAGGAATCAGCCGAACGTCTGGAGTGTTACGAGTCCCTCTGTCCACCTGATCTGAATTGTGCGAAGTCGCTCCTCGTTGCTGCGACCGAGGCAGGCGGTCCGCCGAAAGGGATCGGTCTCCTCCATGATCTGATGGATGCGCACGAGACATACGGCATCACGAGTGATGGTCACGAGCTCGCGCACATTGTCGGTCGTCAAGCAGCCAAACATTTTGGACTCTCCGGTGAAGTATTTCTGCAGTGTCCGCGTGACTTCTTCTATGGATGTGGACATGGGTTCTTCGAGATTGCTCTCGCTCTCGCTGATTCGCAGTCAGGTGCTGCGGTTGAGGTCTGTGGCACATTGCCCGTGGGGCAGCGTTTCGTCTGCTACCACGGTGTTGGGCACGGACTCATGATGTCGCATGGAGATCGCATGCAGGAATCGCTGGATGTTTGTAACCAACTTCCCAAAGCTGAGATAGCTGATCAGGGTTGTTGGCAGGGAGTCTTCATGGAGAATGTGAACACGTTCATACGGGGAGAGGCACTGAAGGGCGTCTTTAAGGCCAATGATCCTCTTGCGCCGTGTGATCACATGGACAGGAAGTACGATCGCGAGTGTTACCTGAACCAGGCAGCTGTGCTCGTCATGTCTGCGAAGAATTCCATTGCCAAAGCTTCGAAGTACTGTCTGAAGGCGGGACCAACAGGCATCGGCCCCTGCATGGAGGGTCTTGGGCAATTTGCGACCAACCCAGGGTGGCAGGAGTCCTTGACTGGACAGAAGTACTCGGATGAGGCCTTCCTCGATGCGGCTGTTGATCTGTGTCAGCAGTTCCCAACGGAGTATGTGTCTCTCTGCGAGACCGCCGCTGCAGGGAACCTGATCAACTATGATAGCGCTGATAAGGCGGTCGCTTTCTGCCGTTTGGTGGGAGAGGAGAATGCCGATGTCTGCTACCGAAAAATCGTGATGGAGATTCGTCGTCCTCTGATCACTCCCGAGGTCAGGTCCTCTGTGTGTGCGGCACTCCCTGCCACGTATACATCTCTCTGTGCACCTGCTGTCGCCGCTGCATCTTCGCGTTCTACAACACCATCAGCTGCGAAACCCTCCTCATCTTCTTCATTCGTCTGGAATGTCTTCGCACGTCTCCTGTCTGCCCCGTTCCGTTTTCTGGTCTCTATTTCTTCTGGTACGCATCCACCTTCTTCCGCTTCCTCCTCCGTCCCAGACATTCCTTCTATCATGACGGATGAGCCTTCAGGCCAGACCGTTGTGCATTATCGTGACGGAGCCTTTGTCCCCTCTCTCCTGAGCATTTCTGTGGGGGAGACTGTTCTCTGGATCAACGATGGCGATGACTATCTCTGGCCCGCTTCGGATCACCACCCCACGCATGAGCTCTATCCAGCATTCGATGCAAAGAGAGCGGTCACGCAGGCGAAGCCGTGGAGCTTCACATTTGAGAAACGTGGACGATGGACATTTCACAATCATCTGTCTCCCGATGCGACGGGAACGATCGTTGTTGAGTAGCGTTCGTCTGAGGAGTCCGGTCTTTCAGAGCTTTTCTCTGCTATTCTTGTCGTTGTGAAACGCGTGCGATACTCTTCTCTGTTTCGGCCGTGGTCTTGCTTCTTCCTCTTCATGACTGTGTCCATCGTATGCACAATGATGATCCCGCAGGTCTTTGGCCTGCAGAACACCAGCCAGTGGGCGGGGATGTACACGAATGGTTGGTGTGGAGTGACGATCTCCGAAGGCAATCCTTCCTCTCTACCTCCGTCTAGGAGCGAGACGGTGTGGGCCGGAAAGATCAGTACGGTTTGGAGTGTGCCGATGTTCAGCGAGGGTCAGTGTCTCCAGTGGTCACGCAAATTCTGCCACCAACGAAGGAGTGAGGGGGGGGGATGGACTATCTCTTGGGTGAGTCCCATCTACCACGACAAGCATTTCATGGATCCCACCAATGTGTGTGATCTTTCGTTTTCCCCTTCGTCCAATGGCTGGTTCCGCTATACGCCCTAAGGCCCTTTTCGATCCTCCGTGGCTGCGCATCGCTCAGTCCATCATCGGACTGTTCTTTCTCACCGCCGCGTACAAGAAAATGATCGACAGTTTTTTCGGAGAGGCGGCGGCACCCTTGCGGCCGGATTTGGAATGGTGGCTCTCCGTGGATTGGCCGGTCCAGGGGTACCGCCAATTTCTGACGTTCATGTTGCCGCACTCCAACTGGCTCGCTGTGGCAGTGATCACATTGCAGGCACTTGCCGGTCTCTCTCTCTTCCTCAATATCGGGAAACGGTACGGAGCGATGATTCTTCTCTTCGTGCAGGCGAATATTTTCCTTGGAACCTTCTACGGAGGGATCGGATTCAATACGTTCGTTGGATTGTCTCTCTGGCTCGGTCTCTACTACTGTTGGGAGGAGAGGATGACAGCAGCGAAGTGGAGAGCCCTTACTGGAATCATCCTCGTGTTGCATGCTGCATTCCTCTATCTCCGTTTCACGATCGGAGATCCGTGGACGAGCGCATTTGTCTGGCAGAAGTCTCACTTTGCTGCAGACATCATGAGTATCAGTCCATCGCTTAAAACACTTGTGCTTTGGATTTCAGAGCGGCCGGTCGGCCCTTGGCTCTGGGCTTCGATGTGGTGGATTTTAGTTCTTCTTCTTCCACTGATGCTCATGAGACGGTCTCGGCTGTTTGCTGGGGCTCTCTTGCTGGTGATCCTGACACTGCGTGTAGAGATCTGGCTCAATGGTGTCACGAGTGAGGGTGTGCTCTGGGTCCTCACGGTGTTCGTATGGCTCGTGGCCGAAGAAGCGTGGCAACGCAAGTACCCGCCTGTTTCTCTCCTGCCAAGCGGAGCCTTTCTTCGTTTTCTTCTTCGTCATGTGCGGCGCTACGTTCGAGGATGGTGGACGAGCATGCTAAAATCTTTTCCTATGAAGTATTTCCCCTACCAGCTCACCGGTTGGTCGATCTTCTTCGGACTCACGACCGTGACGATCTTCGTTGCATTTGCAGCACCGGCGGCTTTTGGGCTGCAGAATTTCAATCAGTGGGGTGGTATGTACATCGATCGTTGGTGTCACGTCGATCTCGCATCGGCAGATCCGAAGCTCGTGACTGGATCCTTGCTCCTGCGTGAATCGCAGAATGCGGGAGAAGCTGGCACGAGATCTGTCTTCACTGTCCCGATGCATAATCACACGACGTGTCTGATGTGGGCAGCGTCGCAGTGCGGTGGTAAAGCGCAGGGGGGTTGGACGATTGCATGGATCACGGCATCGATGAACAAGCAGCCGCTTGTCCAAGGTGTGAATATCTGCGCACTGCCACTTCCGCAAGCTTCCCTCTGGTTCCCTCATGCCCTCTAGAAAACAATCTCTCTCGCCGGCCATCTGGGAGTACTGCGCGCAGTGCTTCGTTGGTCTCTTCTTCCTCACGGCAGCGTACCTGAAGGCGACGCAGACGTTCTTCGGTGCAAGGGAACATCCGCTCCATGATATCTTCGAGTACTGGCTCAGGATTGGCTGGCCGCTCGATGCATTCAGGCCGTTCATGCAGTGGGGCATGGGGCATGCGGATGCGATCGCTGTAGGAATGATTACGAGTCAAGCTCTCCTCGGCTTGCTGCTCATTCTGAATATTCGTCTGCGTCTTGCGGGTGCGCTGCTTCTCCTTCTCCATATTCCCCTTCTTCTTTCGGTGTACCATCAGTCGCTGCTCTTCATTTTGATTTTTCAGACGTTCTGGGTCGGAGCTTTCTATGTCTTCAAGGATCATCTGAACGGGAGAGGGTGGAGGGTGATGACCATCGTGTTCGTTCTGATCAGTGCTCTGTTTCTCTATCAGAGGGCGACGGTCTTCCAGGATGTGTCATTTGAAAGTGTCCCCTGGCAGCGGAAA
Organism: Candidatus Peribacteria bacterium; assembly: GCA_023245775.1. Taxonomy (GTDB): domain Bacteria; phylum Patescibacteriota; class Gracilibacteria; order Peribacterales; family Peribacteraceae; genus SICN01. The sequence goes on from JAHFJR010000009.1 coordinate 37,962, forward strand.
CATTTCAGCGAGCACGTCATGAGTCTGACGGTTGGGATCAAGCATCTGTACCTTTGGCTAACGGCAGGGAACGCCGGAGCACTGCTCTGGGTGGCATCCTGGTGGTTCAAGCTCGGGTTGACTATCGGCATTCTGACGCGATACCGTCTGCAGATTGCTGCTTGCTGGCTCGTCTTCTTGATCTGGTCGGTGATGGTGTGGATGAGCGAGTGGACGTGTGAAGGAGTTTTCTGGATCCTCTTTCTCTTCGTCTGGATGACCCATGAGTCTGCATTGCAGCAGAGAAGTAAGAAGCCGCCGGTGAGTTTCCTAGCCTAGTACTCCGCCTTGATCTTCTTGATTCTCTCAAGCAGTTTCTTCTGCAGCGTCTTATCGCTCTCTGCGAGGATTCGGAGAGCTGATAATGCGGCGTTCTTCGGATGCAGGACCGTCATCACGGGGACGTCCGAAGGCATGCGCAGGTTGCTATGAAGATCGACCAAGTATTCTGTGAGATCCTTGTACGGTGGACAGTTGACGACGGGATGCACGCAGCTTCCGGCCGTCACGCCTGCGAGGCCGTTACTCATCCCTACACACGTGATGACGACCGTCGGCTCGGTGCGCTTATTGAGCTTTTCGATGATTTCAACCACTTTCTCCGGAACTTTGTGGGCCGAAGCGACGATGATCTCGGAACTGACGCCGAACTCGGTCAGCGTACTTGCGATCTTCTCTGCAAATTCGGTGTCGACTTTGGAGCCGAGGAGGAAGGTGACAGTGGGCATAGCAGAAGTATAGCGAAGAAAGAATTGGTGCGCCCGACCCTCCTTCGCTCTGCGGAGCTTCGGACGGGCAGGCAGGATTTGAACCTGTGACCCCCATCGGCCTAGGCCGAAAGCTGATGCTCTTCAATGAATCTAGCATTGATGGTGCGCCCGACAGGATTTGAACCTGTGACCCCCAGCTCCGCAAGCTGATGCTCTATCCAGCTGAGCTACGGGCGCATATGTGTACGAACGATGATCTGCGGAAGGATCAGAATGACTTGGCTTGCCACGCGGAGCTCCTACAGGAGCGAAGTGTGGTGGAGCTCAGGGGACTCGAACCCCTTACCTCTTCCATGCCATGGAAGCGCTCTACCAGATGAGCTAGAGCCCCGAAAGCCGACGCAGTATATCGTTTCTAGAGGAATGCTACAATCCTCTCGGTATGCAACTCACTCTCGATCTCCTGAAAGAAAAACTTACTGTCTGGCAGGGTTGCGATTTGGCGAAGACCGCGAATGCGGTGCTCGGCGAAGGAAATCCGCATGCGCGCATCATGTTCATTGGTGAGGCGCCGGGGCAGAGAGAAGATGAGCTCAAGAGGCCATTCGTTGGTGCGGCGGGGAAATTTCTGGATGAATTGCTCACCTCCATCGGACTCAAGCGTGAGGATGTCTACATCTCGAATGTTGTGAAGTTCCGTCCACCGAATAATCGTGATCCAGAGCCGATCGAGAAGGAGCAGTGCATGCCGTGGCTGATGCTGGAGATCGCATTTGTATGTCCCACCGTGATCGTTCCGCTCGGACGGCATTCGCTTGGACATTTCTTCCCCCAAAAGACGATCACGCAGGCCCATGGAAAGCCCTTCAAGCTGACCTATTCGATCCATTCGAAAAACTCAGGACAAGCGAACTCAGGGGAAGCCGAAGAAATCACGATTTTCCCCATCTATCATCCTGCAGCGGCACTGCATAACGGAAATCTAAGAAGCAGTTTGCAGAGTGATTTTCGTGCATTGGGAGAGTTTTTGAAGAAGTAAGAATTAAGAATTAGGAATTAAGAAAAGTTGCCATTCCTAATTCCTAATTCTTAATTCATAATTCTTATCAGTTCTCTCGCAACTTCCGCCAGCTTCGATCCTCATGACCCCGCTCCTCCTCCGCATCGCCGCTGCAGGATTCCTCTCCCTTGCGTCGCTTCTCGTGATCCTCTTCCGTGTGAGCCCTCTTGCCTCACCGGGACTTGCTGTTCCATTCTTCTTCCTCACGCTCTTCCTCTCATGTGCCAGTATTGGAACTCTCATGTGCTACGGTGCATGGAACACGGTTGCCGTGGAGGGGATGGATGCTGGTCGCAAGATCAGTGTGTCGTTGCGAGAGGGTTTGTTCTTTGCAGCTGCAACGACCTTCGTTTTCATCTTTCAAATTTTCGGCATCCTGACATGGTGGATCGGAGGGTTGATTTACCTCGTGTTCGTGCTCGTAGAGGTGGCACTCCATTCCTAAAGAATGGCTACATTGCTAAATTGCTGCATTGTTCGCAAGCGAAAACTTTGGTTCATGCATGCAAACCTTTAACAATGTAGCCATTTCACAATCCGTCGAGTCGTTCTATCCTAGATCCAACATGACTCTCTTTGATCAATATCTCGGGAAGATCGCGGCTGCCTCTACGTCTGAGGCAGTTGAAGCCCTTCGGCAGGAACTGTTTGGCCGCAAGGCGGGAGTGATGACGATGATGATGAAGGAACTCGGTGCGGTCAGTGCCGAGCAGCGTAAGACGAAAGGGCAGGAGTTGAACGTGCTCAAAGTGAAACTTGAATCGATGTTGGATGCGAGACTTCGGGAGATTGCCGCAGCTCAGATGAGCGATATCGCAAGCAGGGATGCACTTGATCTGACACTCGATCTGCCGATGGCAGACAGCGGTCACAAGCATCCGATTCATGAGTACATCAGAAAGGCTGAGGAAGTCTTTGGCCGCATGGGTTTTGACACAGCTCTCGGACCCGAGATCGAAACCGAGCACTACAACTTCAATCAGTTGAATATCCCCGAGACGCACCCCGCGCGCGACTTGCAGGATACCTTCTGGATCAGCTCACGGGGTCGCACGGTGCTTCGGACGCACACGTCTCCGATGCAGATCCGGTACATGGAGACCCATACACCGCCGTTTCGGATGATCTGCGCCGGCAAGGTCTACAGGAAAGATTCCGATGCTACGCACTCGCCGATGTTCCATCAGATCGAGGGGCTCATGATTGGGCCTACAGTCTCCCTCGCGAATATGAAAGCTGTGATGGAGACCGCGATCAAGGAACTCGTTGATCCGAACGTCGAGTTCCGTTGGAGGACGGGCTACTTTCCCTTCGTGGAACCGGGGCTGGAGATGGATCTTCGTTGGAGAGGGGACGAGAGCAAGAGTCGCGAAGGCCGCTGGCTGGAAGTCGTGGGTTGCGGCATGGTGCATCCGAATGTACTCAAGAATGTTGGCATTGATTCCGAGAAGTACCAAGGCTTCGCCTTCGGCTTCGGCGTCGAGCGCATGCTCATGATCCGGCATCAGATACCGGACTTGCGATCTTTTTATCAGGGAGATCTGAGGTTTCTGAGGCAGTTCTAGAGAGCGAGAGCAGAGCGTTGAAATGCCTCTTTCCAGAGACTGAGACGGGCACCTGCGAGAAGTCCAGAATTTTCCAGAATTTGCAGATGGCTTCCTAGAGCTTTTTTTGCCTTACCCTTTGCTTCAGGTTGCTCGGATCCACCATGGTTCAAGAGTAATTCATCAAACCACGCCTTTACATACAAATCCATCTGAAAGGGTAGCTTGATCAGTCCCATTGCTGCTGCCACTTGGGTATAGGTTTGTTTCTCCCCTTGCCTCTCTCTGGTAAGAGAAATCAGTTGCAGCCGCACTTGAGCATTCAACGCTGACGAACGTCTCTCAGGATCGCGAGCTACCGTCTGACAAACGGATTCTGTGTCCGTCATTTCCAAGATTGTTTCTCTGTGTGGCATAGAATGTATTGAAGAACCTTTTTATATTATAAACCTATAATAGACATTATGTCAATTTACTTTTTTAATATACTTTCAGACCTTCCTTGCCCAATTCTCCGGATCTTTTGCAAATTCCATGATGCTTTCTGATTGTTCTTCCGTGATCCGATCCTGCGCCAAAGCAACGTCGAGGAGTGTGGTCAGGGTCGTCAGCGGATGCAGACGGACTTTGAACTCACTCGCTTTCTCGAGCCCCGAGACGAGTTCGTAACTGAAGATCGAAACAATGTCGGTAACCGTCGCCTGACCTTCATCCCGAAGTACCTCGACGGTCGATGCGGAACTCTTCGCCGTCGAAATAAGATCTTCGATGACGATGACATGCTGATGCGGTTTTAGATCGCCCTCAATGCGCTTCTTCGCGCCATGTTCCTTGGCTTGCGAACGAACGTAAACGAACGGGAGCTTCAGGCGGTCGGCAGCAAGGGCGGCCCAGCCGATGGCGGCAGTCGCGGTACCCGCAATGACGTCGGCGGGAATGTGGAGATTCTTCACGCGATTTGCAAGGGCGGCTACGACGAAATCCCGTGCGTCGGGATGACTGTAGATCATGCGATTGTCGCAGTAGATCGGCGAGAGAATGCCGCTCGTCCACGTGAACGGCTTGTCCGGCGAGAGCCTGACGGCTCCAATGCTCAAGAGAATTTCGGCAATGCGTTCTCCGTGCGGCATACGACTATCGTAATGGAAAATGAAAAATGTAAAATGGAAAATTGAGCGTACTGTCTATCTATGACAAGATGACGGCGTGTCGGTCGATGAGCAGAAACTTCGGCAGCTGGTCTCTGTCTTCCTTTCAGAGAACAAGAAGCTGAACCTTTCAGCTTTCCGCAGCGAAGAACATTGCTTCGTCGGAAATGTTCTGGATTCGATTGCGCTGCTTGAGGCCTTCAAGCACATCCAAGGACTCCATGTTCCAGCGACACTCATCGACATCGGTACTGGTGGTGGATTTCCTCTCTTGCCGCTTGCGATCTGCCTGCCGGAGAGCACCTGTATCGGCATCGATTCTGTGCAGAAGAAGGTTGATGCTGTCGAGAGGATCGTTGTTTCAATGCAGCTCAAGAATGTTGCATTGATCTGCGGTCGGACGGAAGAGTTGGGACATCAGAAGGAATTTCGCGAAACGGCTGATCTCGTGACCGCACGCGCCGTTGCACCGATTCCTGTTCTGCTCGAATACGCCGTGCCCTTTCTGAAGGTCGGTGGGTTCTGCGCCTTCTGGAAGAGCAGCAAGGTGGCGGATGAATTGCAGTCGTCGGTAACCGCGCAGAAACTGCTCGGAGTCTCGTTTGCGGGAACGTACGAGTACGAATTGGAATCAGGATTTGGGAAGCGATTGATCCTCTTCTTTCAGAAGAACAAGGCCACGAAGCAGGACTATCCGCGGCAGACGGGAGTTCCGAAGGCAAAGCCGCTCTAGAAACTACAGATGCTGCGACAACGTCGAAATCACGACGACCAAACACGAAACAAAGACGATCACAAACGGTGAAATTCCCAGAGTGCGAGAACGCATAGGGTCAGGTGAGGAGCGAACGTAGGCATTCTAGGTACAAACGATCGCTGCGCAATTGTTAAATGGCCAAATTGTTCTATTGTTATCCTACTTCCCATGCCCAAGCCCTACGTCCCCAATGACAAGTGGAGTCAACGAGCCGCAAAAGAGGGCTACCGGGCGCGTTCTGTGTATAAATTGATCGAGATCGATCTTCGCTATCATCTGCTTGCTCCCGGCAAACGGGTGCTCGATATCGGTGCAGCTCCGGGAAGCTGGTTGCAGTATGCATCAGAGAAGATTGCCCCAACGGGAAAAGTCCTTGGATTAGACCTGAAAGAGATCGAACCGATTGCCGAGAACGTCGTGACACGAGTCGTCGATGTGTCGGACCTCGACAGAGTGACCGAGGCGATTTTCTCGATGGAGTGGGACAAGGTGGATCTGATCCTCTCCGACATCGCACCAAATACCAGTGGGGTGAAGGACGTCGACCAGTGGCGTTCCATAGAATTGAATCAGCACATTGCCGCGATCGCATGGAAACATCTGCGCGCGAGGGGAACGGTCGTGATGAAGGTATTCCGTGGGAAAGATTTCGATGCATTCACACATGAACTCAAGACAAAGTTTTCGCGTCTCAAGGTGATGAGTGCCGCTGCAAGCCGCGACAGGAGTCGGGAAGTGTACGTGGTGTGTTCGGGGCCGATACTTGCGAGTGGAAAGTGAAGAGTGGAAGGTGGAAAGTTGCTGACAGTGTCCTACGGTGTTATTCGTTACCTTCAACTTTTCACTTTCAACTTTCCACTGTCTGGAGTTATGCTACCCTCCATGATCGTCTTCTCGTCGGTGACAAAAGAATATGTGGGTCGGGCCGTGGTCAGGGATCTTAGTTTCAAAATTCAACCGGGAGAGTTCGTGTGCTTGACGGGTCCGAGTGGTGCTGGGAAATCGACGATCGTGCATCTGCTGATCCGCGCGGAGTGTCCGACGAGTGGCACGATCGAAGTGGATGGAGCGGATCTTTCGATGCTGCCAAGGCAGGTACTACAGATGTATCGTCGTAAGACCGGCGTGCTATTTCAAGATTACAAGCTGCTCTCCGATCGCACCGTTGCCGAGAACATCGCCTTCGCGCTCGAGGTCTGCGACGTACCAGAGAGTGACGTTGCTGCGCGTGTAGAGGAATTACTCCAGCGGCTGCGACTCTGTGACCATGCTGATGCATTCCCGCATGAGCTCTCGGGTGGAGAGAAGACGAGGACAGCCCTTGCCAGAGCCCTTGCCAGCCGACCGAGCATTCTGATTGCCGATGAGCCAACGGGCAATATCGATCCTGATCAGTCCATGGAAATCTTAGAACTTCTGAAACAGGTAAATGCTGAGGGTGCGACGGTGATCCTCGCGTCGCACGATCAGCGCGTTGTCGATTCGCTCGGCGTGCGTGTGCTGCGCCTGGAGCAGGGAACACTGGTCCGTGATTCGGTCGGTGGTTATAACGCTCCAGCGACGATCGAACCGGCGAGTGCTCCAAAGGAGTCGGTCTCTCCGTCCTCTCTGCCCGAGCCTCAGATGGAGCCCATTGCTGATATTGAAGAGAAGCCTGTCGCCGTGCATCAACCGAAGCACGCAGAGCATCACCATCCCCACCCTGGGGCATCGCACACGCCACGTCACAGCGTGCATCACAGAAAACACGACGACGAAAAACCGCCGATAACGGCGAAGATCAAGCCGATTGGGATTTAATTTTGTTCATTGCCTCACTCCGGCCCCCCGAGCGGGCCACCTCTCTCCCTGGCCGGGAGAGAGGAACCTTTGGAATACCGTATCCATGAGAAAATTTCTTTTCAAAGAAAAACAGGGCTCCCCCTTCTCCCGGTCAGGGAGAAGGGGCTAGGGGATGAGGTAGGACTGGAGCGAGGCACTACCTTTCACCACTTCAACGTTCCCTCCATCCTCACTTTCTGCGATCCTCCTTTTACAATCTTTCCGATCGGATAGCAATCGACACCTTTCTTCTTCAGATTTTTCGCGATTTGATCAGCCGCCTTCGGATCAACAACAAGCGTCATGCCGACGCCGAGGTTGAACGTCTTCATCATGTCTGGGTCATCATTTCCAGATTTTGCCTTGAGAAGAGAGAAGATCGGCAGGATTCTGAGCTGACTCACATCGATCTTGGCATCGAGGCCGACCGGAAGTATGCGATTGAGGTTTCCCGCAATTCCTCCGCCCGTGATGTGAGCCATGCCATGCAGCGCAGGACGAGCGAAGAGATCTTTCAGTTCCTGGTAGTAACAGCGGTGCGGAACGAGAATCTCATCAAGAAACGTTTTTTTGCCGATGCGCGTATTCAGAATTCCTCCATCCTCTTTGATCAGCGCGCGGATGAGCGTGTATCCGTTCGTGTGGACGCCGCTACTTGCGAGGGCGAGTACGGTATCGCCTTCACGGATTGCAGAACCGTCGACGATCTTGGATTTCTCCACGACGCCGATGCAGCTGCTTCCAAGGACGTACATCCCTGCTTCCAGAACACTTGGTTGCTCGGATGTTTCGCCGCCCGTCAGCACGCATCCCTGTGCTCTGCAGGCTCTAGCGATGTCATCGACGAGTTTCTTGATCACTTCTTTCTGCATCTTCCCGCAGACGATGAGGTCTTGGACGAAGAGAGGTTTTGCGCCCATCACGATGACGTCATTGATGAGGTGATGAATCATGTCGAAGCAGATGCCTCCCCGACGTTTGTACTGAAAGGCGATTTTCTGTTTGGAGCCGGGCTCCTCCGTTTTGCAGACGAGAATAGGATGTTCGTAGTCAGGAAAACTCCCATCGCAGAGCGATGCAAACGCACCGATCCTATTCAGGACCAGCGGATTCTTCGTCTCGAGACTCTTGGCCATTGCGCGCTTTGTATCCTCGGCAGCATCGATGTTGACTCCGGCAGAGGCGTAGCTGATCTTCTGTGGCATAGTCGTATCGTAGCAGTGAGGGTTTCTTGTTGGCCAATGATGATCTTCAGATGTTGCTCTGTAGGGGCGTAAGGTCTCGAAAGACCTTACGCCCCTACAGGAGGTTGAATCCGCAAAATTCTCACATAAGATGTGACAAAAGGTAGGAATTCTGGCTCTCTGTAGCCACATTCCCAACCATCACATGAAAAGTGTAACGATCTACAAACACGCAGTTGCCCTGCGTAAAA
>JAHFJR010000032.1 GCA_023245775.1 Candidatus Peribacteria bacterium
TCGGACACATCAAAGATAAAATTCGTTTGCACAGAGGTCTCAAGTTGCACAGAAAGCAAAAACTCATTGAAGAGTTACTTCAAGGTGAAAACTAGCCCAGAAAATTTTCTACTATGCCGAAATGAACTAAAGGAGTCAAAAGAAACAAGCGAACCAAAGGAAAGAATGCTGCAATGAGTGATCATTCGCTTCCTTTCTCTCCTCTGCTTCCTTTGTTTCTCTTGTTTCTTTCAGAGTTTCCCCTGCATCTCCTGAAGTGCACTGATGAACGCCGGAAGATCCTCAATATCGAAGAGGATGGTCGTCTTCTGGCCGCCACGGGACTTCTCAGACACCTTGACGAACTTTCCGTTTCCAGACTGCTTCAGGTCGATGTAGAACGTGCGCTGGCGCGCGCGGATCGTGACGGAATGGAGCTCCTGTCCATAGCGTCCGCTGTCTCCCTGTCCCCCCATGGGACGAGGAGCACGCTGCGGCGCAGCTTCGGCAAAATTGGACGTTGGAGCAAGTGGATCATCACTTCCGGTACTGGTGAGATCGGCCATAGGGTCGAACATAGAAAAGAGGTGAAAGAAATAATACGGCTCCCCTCTCCACCCACGTGAGCATCTTCTGTGCCTTCATGCATGAATACTCGGAAGCTAAGGCAAGTGTACAACACATCGATAGAAAAAACCATGACCCCCAGCGCAGCCCTCACCTCCTGCCCTCCTCTCCATAAAAATGGAGAGGAGGGAGCCTGAGTTTCACAAAACATAGAACTTCATTTGTAGACATCCTCTCTCCATTTTTATGGAGAGAGGTGCCCCGCTCGGCGGGGCGGAGAGAGGGCTGCATTCTCTGGTTTCTCCAGCTGCGGAAAGAGGATCACAGGCTCCGAAACAGCCTTCCAGCCTTTTTCTCCTCCCCATGTCTTCATCTCGTCTGTGATGACGAAAGACTTTTCGAGCATCTTGCCTGCATATGGGACACCGAGCTGCAGTGAAATCTTCTGCGCGGTTTCGGGCATGAACGGTAGGAGCAGAAGGGAAATATGGCGGAGCACCTCTCCGATGCCGCCAAGCACTTCCGCCCGCTCTGTGCCCGTGAGTGTCCATGGTTTCTTCTCTTCCATTTTCACATTGCCGGCCATCGCAAGCGCAACGACGTGATCCGTCAGTGCCGTTGAAAAATCAAATGCATCCATTGATTCGGTGTACCTCGGCCAGTGGTCTTTGAGAAGCTGCGAGAAAGATGCATCCACAGGAACCGAAATCTCATTTCCCTCTTTTCTGAGAAGCACGAGCACCCGATTCAGCAAGTTCCCGATCTTGTTGCTGAGCACACCGATGTACAACTCATCGATTCTCTTCCAGCTGAAGTCGCCATCATTGCCAACAGGCACTTCGTGGCTCAGGTAGAACCGAAGCGGATCGGGATTGCCGGCAAAATGTGCGAGGACGTTCTCTGGTTTCACGACATTGCCAAGCGACTTGCTCATCTTCTCGCCCTCGCTCGTGAGAAATCCGTGGATCAGCAGACGATCCGGAGACCGCACACCTGCATGCTTGAGCATCGCAGGCCAGATGAGCGCATGAAAACGCGCGATGTCTTTGCCGATGACGTGCGTTACGGTTGCGTCTTCCCACCACTGTTTCATTTCATGATCCGTAAAATAACCCAAACCTGAAATGTAATTCGTCAGCGCATCGCACCAGACATACATCACCTGATTCGGATCGTCTGGTACGGGAATGCCCCAGCTCAAACTGCTCTTCGGGCGCGAGAACGATACGTCTTCGCAACCCTGCTCGAGGAGCGCAAGTGTCTCGTTTTCTCTGAAGGTAGGGACGATCTTGTACTCTTTCTTCAACAGTTTTTTCAACCATGCTGTTTCTTTCGACAAGAGAAAAAAATAATTTTCCTCCCTCACTTCCTCGGGGGCACGCTGATGAACGTCACAATTGCCATCCACCAAATCTTTCTTCGTCAGGAAGCGCTCGCACCCCGAACAGTACAGACCTGTGTACGTCCGCTTCTCGAGCATCTTTTCTTCTTGAAGCCGTTTCCAGAGCTCCATCACCGTCGGCCAGTGCTTGCATCGATCACTCGTGCGAATGAAGAGATCGGCGGAAATACCCAAACGTGCGTAGAGATCCTGAAAGAGAGGTACATTGCGATCAACGAGTTCCTTCGGCGTGAGCTTCTCCTTCGCCGCCGTCTGCTGGATCTTGATGCCGTGCTCATCCGTGCCGATCTGGAACCGCACATCGTCCCCCTTCAGACGCATCCACCTCACACACACATCCGCTAACACCTTCTCGAGCACATGCCCCATGTGCGGAGCCGCATTCGGATAATCGATCGCTGTCGTCACGTACTGCTTCGTCATGTCTCCAGCTTAAAGCAGAAACAGGTCAACCACCAAGGTAGTAGATGTACCCGTACACGAACTGAATGATGCCAGTGACCAGAAGCGCAGCTGCAAGACCGACCGATGCGTAGATCAATGCCTTCTTGCCAGCCTCCTTTCCCTCATCCCCCTGCGAGGTCACCATACGCAGTGCACCATAGAGGAACACGACCACAGCCAGTGCGAAGATGAACATCCCCACACCAGACACGATGCGAGTGGTCATGGTCGTCACAACATCCGAGCTGCCACAGTACAAGTATCCGCTACAATCGAAACCGTAGCTCGTGAGGCTGACGCCTGCGAAGACGGGAAATGGGAGGAGAACGCCGAGCAGAGCCAAGAGGAATTTTTTCATGTGCTAGAGTGTTGCAAACGCATCGAAGATCTGCTGAGACAGATTGATGATGATGCCGCCAAGAGCCGCATAGAAGAGGCCGTTCTGCGCTTTCGTGAACTCCTCCTCTTTCCCAAAGGCAAGCACCATGCGCATCCCCGAGAAGAGCGCGATGCCAACGAGCGCGATGTACAGCAGATCGAAGATCGATCCGATGAGGGTAGCTGTCACAGACTGGATGATATCGCCCGACGGCACGGAATTCGCTTCGTCCCTAACGAAGCCGACCAACTGATCGGCAAACTCCGTGACGAAGATGCCGATGACGGCCCACGTGATGGTGTTCTTCCCCTTCGTCACACGCTCTTCATTCCCTGCGCTGAGCAGGATGTACGCACCGCCAATCATGATGAACAGCACGCCAAATCCCTGAATGTACGCCGGCAGACGGGCGAGGAGCAAGGTGAGGACTCCCGTCAGTCGTTCGGTGAAACCTGAGGGACATCCTGGCAGCCCTCCACAGTAGATCCAGATATCATCAGCGGATGCCAACTGCGGAGCGAGGAACAGAGAGGCAGACGCCAATACACGGAGGAGAGATCGCTTCATATATTTCGGAATCCGAAAGGGTTGATGAACTCGAGGATGACACCGGAGAGGAGCAGGATGATGAGTCCGACGATCGACCAGAGAAACTTCGATTTTCCCGCCTCCACTTTCCCAGAATCGCCATTACTGAGTACGATCTGCAAGCCTCCGACCGCTCCATTGAACACAGCGAGTCCGATCCCAACACCGAAGGCGAACTGCCAGACCCCGTTATTCACGTACTCGAAGAATGTTCCGAAGAATGTTCCCGTCGAATCCACAGAAATAGCACCCGCTGTCATGCCGGGAAACGGCTCCAGAAGACAGAGATCACGCTCGCTGATGCAACCACCCGGAGCCGATGGACACGCCTGAGGCGTGGCTCCACCACACCCCGCGAAGAGTGTCGGAACAGCAACGAATACCGAAGCCACGATTGCGAGGAGAAGGAGGAGCCAACACGAGGAAAAGAGTCTTCGCATAAATCTCATTATTATAGCAGAAAGAAGAGGAAAAAGCCAACACAGAAGCTGAAGAATGGAATTTTTCGGATCACATCATTCTTTGGTGGAGCAGCATTTTGGATGCCTCGTTCCGGTCCTCACCTCCCCGCCCGTACCGAACGTCGGTACGTTCGGGCGGGCCGTCCTCCTCTCCACTGATGTGGAGAGGAGGTGGCCTGTGTTGTACCAAAAACAGTGCGCCCTTCTCCAGCCCGCAGGCAGGAGAAGGGTCGGGCCTGCCTGCCGGCAGGCAGGGATGAGGACCGTTACGACATGAACAACTTCCCCAGTCCCAAAAACACGAAGAACCCACACACATCCGTCGTCGTCGTGACAAACACCGTACTCGCAATGGCAGGATCAATCTTCAGTCGCTTCAGAATGAACGGAATCAACGCACCGAAGAATCCCGCAACGAAGAGATTGACGATCATCGCAGTGGCAAGAATGAATGCAAGGACCGGTGGCGCACCGAATGCCATCACGGCAACGGCAGCACAGAGCCCCGTGATGATGCCATTCGCTGTCCCTGCCGCAGCCTCCCTCCAGATCACACGTCGCGCCTTCGACCAATTCAGCTCTCCGAGTGCGAGCCCGCGGACGACCACCGCGAGCGCTTGCGTCGCCGCATTACCACCTTGGCCTGCGACAATCGGCATGTACACGGCGAGGATCGCAAACTTCGCGATCGTATCTTGGAAGAGCGAGACAACGAACGCCGCGAGGAAGGCGGTGAGCAAGTTCACCAGCAACCAGTTGTACCGCCGCTTCACCTTGGAGAACGCGGAGTCGAGGGCTTGTTCTTCGACATCGACACCGGCGAAACGGTAGATATCCTCCGTCGCCTCGGCCTGTGCAACCTTCATGAGATCACGAAGATGGATAATGCCGAGCACGAACTCCTTCTCGTCCGAGACGCAGATGATTTCGCAACGCATACGCGACATCGTCTGCATGACCTTCTCGCGATCCAACTTGTGCGAGACGACGGGCAGAGGCTGCGTTTCCAGTTCCACCGTCGCATTCGCTGAGGGGAAGAGCAGACTGCGCTCTGGGATGAATCCAAGAATCATCCCCGATTCCTCGATCACGAGCACCGTGGGCATATCACGCTGGCCGACCATGTGGTGTTGCACTTTGTCGAGTACCTCGCGAAATGTGAACGTCGGTTTCACGAGAATGAAATTGAGGTCCATGAGTCCTCCGGCCGTCTCGGAGCCAAACTTCAACAGCTTCTCGATCTTCCGGCGCTTCTCCTCCTTCATGTGCTGCAGAATCACGAACCGACGAATCGGTGCGATGTATTGCAGGATGTCCGTCGCATCATCCTCATCATTGAAATGCAAAAACCGCGAGATGACATCATCGGGCAGGCGCGGAAAAATCCGCTTCTTGCTGTCTTCGTTGAGCACGAGCGCGACCTCCGCCTGCTTCTCGGGTGGCAACACCGCAAACGTCTTGCGCTTACCGTTTCCAAGCCCATCGATCACCTGTGCAGCAACGTGGAAATCTTGCTTCGAGAGGAGAATGCGCAATTCCTTGTCGTGCTTCTTCTCGAGGAGCTGATCCGCCTGTGCGATGAGGCTCTCTTTCATCGGAAACGTACGGGAAGGTTGGAGACGGTGTCTCGATGTCACTGAACTGGCTCAAGCTGTGCAACACTGAAGAGGACACCGAAAGGAACGCACCAGATCGATACGCTGTGGTAGTCATGCAGGGAGACATCGGCGGACAGTTCATAATTCTGATCGCCCTTGTTCCCTTTGAGCTTGCCGAGATTCACAAAGCCAGCCTCCGGAGTACCGTCGGTGCTCTTGGTGAGATACACACTGAGAGCAGGTCCGTTCGTGACCGAAAAATTCTCAAGGCGCACGATGCGTTTTCCATCGGGGAGCTGATACACACCGACCGTGCCCGATCCATGATGCGCGCTGTCCCCGTCCCGAAACGTGCCGCTCAACCGCATGGTCGGAGTGGTATCCATCGGTTCCTGCACGACAGCATCGGGCAGACGCACACTCACTTCCTCCATGATCTTTTTAGCTGCCATACGCTTCTCCTCCGGCATGGATCGCACCTGCTCTGGCGAAAGCGATTCTAGGTGATCCATCATGACCACTTCCTCTGGAGTAAGAGCGGAATCGGCATGAGGGAAATCTTCGTTCACGACCCTGTCGATGAACAAGGGAGAAGCCAGATACCAAACCAGTCCAAGAACAATGATCCCAGCGGGGATGAGGAGCTTCTTCATAGTGCGAGCAGCGTACCAGATATTCCTGCGCAACACTACGGTCGTCTCGGGGAACCAACGACGTCCTTCTGGATGTATTTGCTCCAGATATTGTTGAGGGAAAAAGCGATCATTTTTCCGAAGAACCTTTGCGCGAGACTCGGAAAGAAGAACGGACGATCGATCCTGAGGAAGAGATCATGCGATCGCAGATCCGGATCCAGAATTTTTCGTGCAGCATAGTCGCCACAGAACGTTGCCCACGGCAACCCCACACACCCCAGAACGTACTGAATGTATGGACGATGGGGATCACGATCAACAATCGGCACGAGGTCGCGCGTCGTATCGATCCTCCCCGGCCAATACTGGATGAATGCATGATGCTTCAGGAAAGGGAATCTCCTCTTAAAATCTGCAATCACAGCCTCAATGACACGCGGAGATGTCACATCGTGAGGAAGGAATGTCGTCAGTGCGCTCCCTCCGCCGAGCAGCAGCCTTCGGTCTCCCGTGAGTCGGAAGTAGCTATACACCAACTGACTGTCCCAGCAGAGCAAGGGACCCTTTGGGAAGAGTTCATCGACTTCCTCCTTCGAGAGTGGTTCACTGATGGAGAGGAACGTCTGCGCGTGGTACACATCATCGGCAACGGATGACACGTTGTACTCAAGCTTGTCGACACAGAGGATGATCTCGCGTGCTTCGACAGACCCCAAGTGACTGTTCACGGTATGCCCGACGATGTCCACCATCGCCGTACTTTCGTAGATGCGAACGCCCTTCTGTAGAAGGACATGTTTCAGTTCCTGAGCATACAGAAGCGGATTGATGCCATAGGTACCATCGTAGCGTATGCCCGCACGGTACGCGTGAGTATGATGGATGATGTCACACAGCGATCGTGCGTCGTACACGATGGAATCATAACCCACGCTGCTGCGAGTCGCTTCCTCCTCGTGCACTGCGTGTTGTCCCCCGCGTCCGATACCGAGAAAGAGACTCTGTTGTTCCTGGAGATCACATTCCAGAGCATGCGTTTGGATATTGTCCACAATGCGCGCGATGCCCTCCGTAGCCATCGACCACACCGCCTTCCCCCCTTCGATACCGTAACGTCGTATGAGCTGATGCAGCTCTAGTTCGCTATCGGGCGTCAGAAAGCCAGCACTCTTTCCCGTCGAACTCCCGCCACAAATATTGCGTTCCAGCAGAACGACGGATTGACCAGCTTCCGCAAGAAGCTGCGCCGCATGCAGACCAGCCATCCCACCACCCACCACGACGGTATCACACACGATGTGTTCTGTGAGCGGTGGACATTCGTCTGTGTTCGTGTGCAGGAGCGACGTGTACCACCAGTTCTGAAGCAAGAGTGACTGTCGGGACATGGCGACAGTCTATGGGTTGATAGGGAATTCTCAAAACCTTTGCTCGAGGAGGGGAATGAATACCTGTGTGGAGCTCTGCACGACATGGTATTACAACTGCGATTGTGACGCTTGAAGCGTAATGACACGGATCAAACGATTAGACAGCCACCGCCTTGATGCCACTGATCAGCTCTTCGATATTCAGCGTGAAATCCAAAGCATCAGGCTCGATGTACTTCCCGAGAATCTTGCCATCTTTGATCACGATGTAGGCTCGCCGGAGCAGATCGCCGAGTGCACGTGGCAGATTCTTCTTGCCTTCCTCTTCGCTGGCACGACCGACGACCTCCCGCATCTGAAACGAACCGAAGTCCGACGCAAAGGTGACATCAATGTTGTTCCACTGTGAGTAACGAACCCACTCGGCAATCGCGAATGGCTGATCCGTGCAGACGAGGATGACCCTCTGCGCCCCTGCTTCCTTGATCCGCTTGAGATTGCTCAGGATGCCCGGCACACATTCTTTCGTACAGGTATCGCTGAAGGCGGCAGGTAACGTCACAACCAGATTCACGCCAAGAAGCTTGGTCGTATCGATCGGCGAGTAGTCAAACGCATGAGTGATGACGGCCATGTGTGTGTTTGAAAAAAATACTCAAAAATGGTATAATGCCAGTATACATCAAACATGAAAAATTCTCCACTCCAACTCGCGGTCATCACTTCGCTGATTCAAAAATCACTCCTTCTCACAGACCAAAAGAAGAAAGCCCTGCTACAGAAACTCCCTAGCCTCACGCCGTCCCAGATCGAAGAAGTGCAGACACTCATCGGACAGGAGGAACAAATCGTGCTCCATCCGAAGGAGCTCGGCCTTGAAGAAATACTGAACGTCGCGGATGCCAGAGGGCTCAAGGAACTGAACGGACTGCTGGAAACGTCACTGGAAGCACTCAGACGAGTGGAGCAGAAATCCGGAGAAGAGATGGATACGCAGAACGCAGAAGCCATTCTTCGAAATCTCTCATGAATGAAAATCTGTCTCCGTCGGCAGCTGAGTCACGCTCTCTCAGCACGGAACGTCGGGAGAAAAAAGAAGATACCAAGGAGAAGGATGGCGCATCTAGTGGCGGAGATGATCGCTCTCGTGCGGCGCTCCAAGAGAAATTAGTAGTCTTCTACAAAAAATTGGACGACGTACGAAATCAGGTGAAGGTGAATAGCACTCCAGGGGCAAAAGCAGCTACAGATGTCCTTAGAACCATCGATCTCGATTTCAATGCATTCGTCGAGCAATACCGAATCACAAACAGGCAAATTCCTGCATACAACCCAGAGAAAGCCGCCGCATTGAATACACAGATCGATGATTTTCTGGAACGAGTCTCTGCGGTACCAACAAGTCCAGAACGTCCGAAGGAGGGGAAAAAAGACATGGCCAACGAGGAGCGAGAACCTACCCGCGAAGAGGACGTTCAGTCTCGATATGAGAGTATCCGAAGCAGCATCGCCATTCGCCTGCAAGGCGTCGATGGTAATAAGAAGTCAACGGAACGTGATCTTGCCTCACAAAATTTCTTCAAGCGCCTTGGCTCAAACACGGGGTCTATGCTGGAACAGAATGAGTCCTATCGCAGGCAAATCCTAGAGGTACAAACAAACTTTGATACGCTCTGGAAGAGTGCGAAGACAGTCGAAGCGAAAGAGGCGGTCCTGCGGTCGGTCGGGAAAGAACTCTCCAAGGCCACGCCGGATTTCAAGAAGCTCCGAGGCGAATTTGAGCGAACACAGAAAATTCTCGACGCTACAGAACAAGGCCTGCAATACGCGCAAACAGCCCTCGAAATCGCCGCCTCGTACGCCGGTCCTCCGGGCATCGCCGCCTCCCTCATCCCAAAGTACGTCGTGGAGCTTAGCACCGGACAATCCACGCCCCAGAATGTCGCACTTCGCATCCTTGAAGACGTCATCAGCGCCTATATCGGCTCGGGGAAAGTTGCGAAAGCACTCTTCACGAAATTGGGGCCAGTGGGGAAGCGTCTCGCTCAAGTCTTCGAGTCTGCAAATGCATCAGGATGGTCAAGTAAGACTGCCGTGAAGAAAGTCCTCATCGACGTCCTCGAAGTCTTCCGCGATACGGGACTGCAAAATGCCTTTGCAGAAGCGAAAGAATTCGTCACGGGAGAAGAAGCCAACCGTGCAACTCTCGCAGAGACGGCAACGGGGAAAGTCATCGGCAAAGTGATCGGCAAAGGACTGGAGAAGACGGGCGTGAAAGCGAAGATCGAATCAACTGCCAAGCCCGATATTGTTTCCAATGAGGTAACCCTCGAGATGAAGAAGAACAAAGCGACAACAACGACCGAGACGACTGATGGTGCAAAGAAGACATCTGCGAAGGCAGCAATCGAAACACCCGCAGGATCTGACAAAGTTGCGATCGTCGCAGATTTTCATATTGGGGAAAAGAATGCTTCAAACCGTTTCCTTGCCGTAAGCAAAAAACTTCGTGAGAAGAAGGAGGCCAACGAAGGGGCACAATCGATCATCGATATGGGAGACTTCCTCGAAAAAGTAGGAGATCAATTCAAGGGAAAGAGGCCGACCTATAAGGAAAAAGCAGAGGTGATCGCACGCCTGCGAAGCAAGCTTGCCAGATCTGCAGGTGTCGATCCGGACAAGTATTTCGTGGTCACAGGCAATCATGATATCCCCGACACGGTTCCAGTCACCACTGCAGATGGCAAACCGGTCGTGAGGAAAAAAGAATCTTCAAATTTTTCGGAAGCCGAAGCAAAACTTCTCTCATCAAATCCCGAAATCCAAGAAGCTCTCCAGCATTTCGGTGAGAAGAGGGCGACACCGGACCAAGTCGCCGACGTGCTGGATCGCCGCTCTGAGCTCGTCTCAAAAGCGAAGTCTGAAAAACCGAAACTCTCGTCTGCTGAAGCAGATGCACTTGTCCAAACGGATCGTGGCATCACCAAGAAGCTGAAAGAGGGAACACCACTGAGCACAGAAGAGTCCGTTTCCTTCGAGAACGATGTGAAGATTCGAAAGAAATTGGTGGATGGCCAACCGCTCACAGAGGGAGAGAAAGTACGTGTCGATGACACCAACACTGCCTTCCTCAGAAAATTGGTCGATCTCAAGCCATCAGAAGCAGATATCCAGACATGGAAGGACGCACATGAGAAGTATGGACTTCGTCTCGTGACAAGTAGTCCCGATGAGCGATGGATCGGTGAGATTCCAGGGCTCCCAGGCAAAACGGTGCTGCGTCATTTTCCAGCCAACGATGGCCCCGTTGCACAGGACATTGTTGATCCGAAAGACCGTCACAAGCTGGAATTCTTTAAACTTGACGCTGGCGTACGTACGCAGATTGGTGCCGATATTCATCAGGGTGAAGAAAGTATTAGAGGAGAAAACTGGGAGGACGGAGAACGCCTAGATACCATTTTCGCCCCAGCGGTAGGAGGCAAGATCTACGAGAATGGAGAACGTGGAATTCTGATCATCGACGCGAAACGACAAATCGAGAGCATTGCATTCGCTCCCGACAAGCGTGCGGATCTCAGTCAGAGCAAGGCCCTCCCCATGCGGACCGGTGCGTCTCGGCCTGCTGAGTACCAAACATCGAAAGAATCGGATGCTACGACAGGAAAGAAGAGGGAAGAACAAGAGAAAAAACCGCGTGACGACAAAAGTGTCGTTCGTTGAAACTGCCTGTCTGCCACCAACAAACCATGCGCTACGAGAAGAAGGCTGTCAGAAAGAAGGCCATACCAACGAAGGGGTTCGTGAAGAAATTATCCCCCAGCAAGCCGTGGACGGTCTGTATGGAGAGTGCGAAGAACAGGACGTAGCTGAGAACACATACCGTCTGTGCGAGGCCGATTTTCCAAGCAGGTGTTTTGTAGAGAATCATGCGTACATGATAGCAAAAAACAATGTCGTATGTTCGACATGCCATTACAGGGGACTAGACCAGAAGTGTGTGGGTTTTTCGAGAGAGCAAGGCTGAGAGTACGGAAACACGAGTCTCGTAGCAACGGATGTTATAACGAAACATGAATTCCGAGAGAAAAGATGGCAGTG
>JAHFJR010000033.1 GCA_023245775.1 Candidatus Peribacteria bacterium
GGAACAGATCAGGAAATTCCTTGATCTCTATAACAACGTGCAACCCCATCTCTCCTTGTCTATGATGTCCCCAAGCCAATATTCCGATCAGTTGTCACATTTGCGGTGAGACATATCGAACCTACCCAACAGTCCCTCTTTGCTCTACTCTAGCTATCACTATGACCCAGCGCACCGTTGTTACGCTCAGTTTCCTCCTCTTCCTTACAGGATTACTCTGGGGTGGGTACACCTTGCTCGTGTATCTCGGTATTCCGATCCATCAGCTCGTGTACGCGACTCAGGATGATGTCCATGTGATGGACGTTGCATGTGGCGGAGATAGCTCGATTGGTACCTACCTCTGTCGTGGATCAGCCTTACTCTTCCCCTTCGTCGTTGCACTCTTCAAGATGGGCAGTCCGTTCTCCCTGTACGTTCTCCTGTCGGTATTGGCGTATGGCGGGCTTCTCCTTCTGCATGGGTATCGCACAGGGTACTTTCAGCTGAAGATGAGGGTTCGTCCGATAGCGGTGATCGGCGCTTTTGCACTTTCTCTCTGGTTGATCGCGACGACACTCTCGGTCGGGACACTGTACAACAGCAATACACCAGGAAATGAGATGGTGACGGATACGGCAGGACAGAGGATCTTGCCTCCGTTCAATCGTTTCTACGAACCGTTGCAGCAGGTGTACGGTGGCGTTGGACCGCAGGGGATGGCTGAACTGAAGTCCAACTACGATGTACTCCTCGCTCGTGGTTGTCTCACGGAGATCGGTACGACGCAGAATGGAGCAAAAATATATGACCTCCATTTTCTGTGCATGCAGCAGAGCCTTTTTGCGCGCGTAGGTTTGCAGTTCCTCATGGTCGCTCTCTTCCTCTTGAACGTGCTCTCCCTTGGACGCTTTCTCCTTCGTAGGATTGTTGGCAAGGACCATCTGCACCCCCTTCTGGTGCTCTGTTTCTCCCTCGGTCTTGGTGCGCTTGGATGGGTCGTGATGCTCTGGACACTCGGCATCTTCGGAGCGCTCTCGATGACGCTCATCCGCGTTCTCTTCTTTGCTCTGCCTTTCCTCCTCTTCACCGAGACACGATGGTGGCTGCAGATCTCCCTTCAGAAGACCATCGAGCTGGAGATCTCATGGAAGAATCCTTTCCTCCTCCTCGTCTGGCTCCTGATCACGTACCTCGCTCTGAATTTCCTCAATGTCGTTCGTCCATTCCCCATCGGCTGGGATGATCTTGGCAGCTATCTGAATCGTCCACGTTTGCTCGCAAGTTACGGTGCCTTCATCCCGTCGATGTCACAGTTTCAGTGGGAGTACCTCACGTCTCTCGGCTTCATCCTCTTCGGGTACGACAGTTGGCATGGTTCCACCTTTGCCATGGAGATCAACTGGGCGGCTGGACTCCTGGCGGTCCTGAGCGTGTACACCTTCGGTCGTTTGTACTTTGGCCGTGGTCGTGGCGTTCTGGCTGCCATGCTCTACTACTTCCTTCCGATGACGGGGCACTTCTCATTTGCGGACATGAAGATCGACAATGCGGTTTTCTTCGCAAGCACCCTTGCCACTCTCGCGGCATTCGTAGCTCTGTTTCCTCCTGATCGAGTCAACGAAGAGCGTCCAATAGTTTCCACCAGAATGATGTTTCTTGCGGGGGTGTTTGCGGCGTTCGCTTTCGCCATTAAGCCTACAGCCATTCTCTCGACTCTTCTCATTCTTTCGGTGATCGGTGGTTCTTGCTTCGGTGTCATCGGTTGCATCGGCATGATCATCGTTGGGTTTGGCATTCTCCAGTATTTTGGTGCGATCAGAGTGACGGAGATAGCGCATCGTGCGTTGCTCAATCTTTCACTGAGCCCCGAAGTCTACTCGGCTGCCACACTCGTTTTTGGTCTTGCGATTCTCGGGTACGGCGTCTACAGACATCGATGGTCTGTCAGATCTGGACTGCTTTCCTGCACCTTCCTCCTTGGGGGAATCCTCGCTGTCTCAGCGCCGTGGACACTGCATAATGCTTTCCTCGCGAAGCATCTTGCGGTGAGTTCCATGCTCTCCGCTCCGGATCTGTCTGGCCCTCAGGTTTTTTATGAGCAGAAGGAAGAGGTGCAGAACATGGCGCTTGCGTCGACGATTCCCGTGCACTACCTTCCACCCGAACTGAAGCTTGATACTACCAACAGTGCGTGCAGAGGATCCGCTCGCACGGAAGAACTGGATCGCTACTGGGGCTTTGGCACGGGTTTCATGCACTTCTTGACCTTGCCGTGGAGGCAGGTGATGAACAGCGATGCATTCGGATACTACGTGACCTTGCAGCCCGCACTCCTCCTCCTTCCTCTCCTTCTGCTCCTGCCTTTTTTCTGGACCAAGGAACGGCGGTGGCTCCGGTTGTTGTTCGCTACCACTGCCATCTTTCTTTCGCAGTGGATTCTCGTTGCGAATGGTATCCCATGGTATGGCATTGGTATGTTCCTGGGGTTCAGTCTCTTGCTCGAGGCGTTCCTCGTGTACGCACCCGACACTCCCAATCGTTCACTCTACAGTTTCCTCCTCACCATGGGGATCATCGTGTGCTTACTCAATCGTCTGTGGCAGTTCGATACGCAGAAGAACATCTTCGAGTATCCGCTCGGCAAGGTGAGTGCATCGGCACTGCGCGAGATTACGATTCCTGATTACGATGATATCCGTGAGAGTGTTGTGACACGCCATGAGACACTCGCTGCTACTCCGTACACCTATCGTATTGGCACATTCATCTCGTACTTCATTCCGAGGAATCGCGAGATTCTACCGCTTGCGGATCATCAGATGACCTTCTTCAATTGCTTGAATCAGGAGCGCAACCATACTCTGACGCTGAAGCGTCTCGAAGCTCTCGGTTTCAACAGTATCATCTTCGATACGAATACGCAGACGATCGAACGTGATCCAAACGGATCCCTGCATCAGAAAGTGAATGCGTTTCTTGATTTTGCGAACGACACCACACTCGGACTGAATATTCTGGTCAATGATCCCGGCAATGGCATTGCCTACATTCTGCTTCCTGTCGCTGGAACAGGAGCCGCGAAGTTATGAAGCCCATCGTCGTCATTCCGGCCTACAACGAAGCCACACGTATTGCAGCGGTGATTCGCGGGGCACGCCAGTACGTGCCGGATGTTCTCGTTGTCGTCGATGGTGCGACGGATGGCACCGCACACATCGCGAGAGATGCTGGTGCGCGGGTGATCGTGCATCCAGAGAACTGTGGCGCGGGAGCAGCCACGATGACGGGCATCGAGGCGGCGAGGCGACTCGGATACGATACCGTCATCACGGTTGATGCGGATGGTCAACATGCAACGGCAGACATTCCGCGTCTTCTCGAGGCCGTCGTGTCTCAGAAGGCAGATCTCGTTGTTGCGAATCGTTTCGGTCGAAGAAACAACATCCCGCTCATTCGTAGGATCGCCAATGGTCTTGGAAATTTTGTGACGTTCGCGGTGACCGGCGTGTATCTGCCCGATACACAGTGTGGTTTCAAAGTGTTTGGACCGAAGGCACTTGCCGAGGTGGATCTGAGAATGTCGGGGTTCGAGTTCTGCACTGAAGTCATTCGCGAGGCAGCTCGCAGACGATGGAAAATCGTCTCCCTCCCCTCCAAAGTGGTGTACTCTGAGTACACGTTGGCCAAAGGCCAATCCTTCGCAAGCGGTTTGCAGACTGCCTGTAAGATCCTCCTTCGTACGTTCCTCCGATGATCACTCTCGAATTCACCCCCTACCAAGTTGTCGTTCCGCTCTTCGGTGTGCTGATGATCGTGTATGCGTGGAATCTTGTTGTTCGCCAGAAGAAGACGATCTGGGAGGGGATTCTTTGGACGACGTTCTGGTCTGCCATCATCTATATTTCCTTGGTCCCCAGTAGCCTTCAGTTTCTGAGTGCACTCACGGGCATTAAGAAGAATGAGAATGCTGCGACGATCACGGCGATCGGTGTCATCTTCTTCATTCTGTTCTACCTCATCATGCGGATAGAAGAACTGGAGCAGCGGCTGGTGAAAGTAGTGAGGGAGAAGGCACTGAGTGAGGCGGGGATTAACGATGATTCACATACAACGAAATAAGTGAGTAGTTGGTAGTGAGTAGTGAGTAGTTCGTTGTTCTCCTCACGACATACTCCTCACGACTCACTCACTTCCGTTCATCTCATGAAATCCATCCTCCTCCTCAGTCCCTACTGGAAAGAAGAGCACCGTTGGATGGTGAGCACGGTCAAGTTGGCCGAGCTCTGGCAGAGACTGGGGTATCGGGTGGTTGTTCTCTGTATGGGGAAAAGAAAAGTGGAAGGTGGAAAGGGGAAAGAGGAAAGTAAAAATACTACAGAGCGGGCATACTCACCCGCGGATACTGAAAAAATTTCCGAGACGTTGGAAATTCATCGAATCCCAGATTTTTTTCTTCCCGATCCGTGGAACTACGGCATCGCATTCGGATTCAGCGGGACTGCTCTGAGGTTAGCTCGTTCGATCAAACCTGATGTCATCGTCGTGAATAAAGTTTTGTTCTGGAGCTCGATCGCACTGCTCAGACTTCGTTTTGCTGGCTATAAGGTGATCCTTACGACGGATGCGCTCGTCGGGATCACATGGTGGCCACGTGGGCGTTTCGCTTCCATCTGTGCTGCGATCTACGCGTGGACACTCGGGTGGCTGATCCTGAAAGCGGCGACGAAGATCGTGTTCTTTCATCCGCAACCGATTGCCACTCTGAGGACATTGGGGATCGAGAAGAAATCGCAGGTTATTCCCACGGGGATAGACCCCTCTCGCTATGAGGTACGAGCTCTGAGCTCAGAGCCATCACCACTCGTAGCTCACCGCTCACCGCTCACAGCTACCTACATCGGTCGTCTCGAATCCGTCAAAGGTGTCGATGATTTCGTCGCGGCCGCACTTCGTGTCAAGAAAGATCATCCGGAACTTGCCGTGCAGGTAGTCGGTTGGTACGCGTCGCCTCACCCTCTCGTCGAAGAAAACAGGAACACTGTCCTGTTCACGGGACTCCGCAGCGATATTCCGGCGATCCTCAGCACCACAGATCTCTTCGTACTCCCCAGTTACTCCGAGGGCCTCAGTAATGCTCTAATGGAAGCGATGGCGAGCGGATGTGCGTGCATCGCGAGCGACGTCGGTGGCAATCGATTCCTCATCGAGAATGGCGTGTCAGGATTCCTCTTCCCGCCTGGAGACCGCGATGCGCTCGCTTCGCACATCCGTCGACTTCTCGAAGATCCCTCGAAGCGTCGTTCACTCGGGGAAAATGCTAGGGCAAGAATCGAGGCGGAGTTTCATTGGAGAAAGGTTGGAGAGCAGTATCGGAGAGTGTTTGAAGAATGTATGACGAATGGTTAAATGGCTGAATGGTTCTATGGTTTGCATGCAACAAACAAAATTTTCGCTTGCGCAACCATTTAGCCATTGAACCAGTTAGCCATGTATCATTCTTTCCTATGCACAAGAAACGCCTCGTTCTCCTCTCGGCCTTCCTCTCTCCACATCGCAGCGGAGCGGAGGCGATGGTCGAAGAGGTATCGCTCCGTCTTGCAGATCAGTATGACATCACCATTGTGACTGCGAGACTCTCACGAGCCCTGCCGTTACGCTCTGCTCTCACCCCTGCCTGTCCGGTAGGCAGGCCCTGCCCCTCTCCCAAGGGGAGAGGGGGGACGTCTTCGGTATGCGTGATTCGTCTCGGGCTAGGCACTCCGTTCGATAAGTACCTCTTCCCGTTTCTCGCTCCGTTTGCTGCACGTGGGCTTCGCCCCGATATCGTTCATGCCGTTCTGGAGTCCTATGCAGGCTTTGCACTTGTCCTGTGTCGATGGGTTGTCCCTCGAGCCAAGCGCATCCTCACTCTCCAGAGTACGAATACATCACTCTTTCTTGGTCTGATTCATAGGAGTGCGCACTGCATCACCGCGATCAGCACTGCACTCATCGAGCGGGCCAAGAAATTCGGAAGATCCGATGTGACGCTGATCCCGAATGGCATCGATCTTGTGGCGATCCGTGAGGCGTGCTCATTCCATGCGAAAGATTCAGGCCGCGTGCTCTTCGTGGGAAGATTGGAATCGATGAAGGGCGTCGATACACTCCTCCATGCCTTTTCCAAAGCGATCGTTGGTCTTTCACCGGAGGTGCACCTGCGCATTGTTGGAGATGGATCACAGAGGACATCTCTCGAGACATTGGCTGCTGATCTGGAGATCGATCACCGTGTTGAGTTTATGCGACGAGTCAGTCCGAAAGCTGTGCTCGATGAATTTGCGAAGGGTGAAATTTTCTGCGGACTCTCGCGAAGCGAAGCGATGGGCAATGTTTTCCTCGAGGCGCAGGCTGCAGGGTGTGCTGTTCTTGCGACGAACACGGGCGGCATTCCCGAGATCGTGAAGAACGGCGTGAGTGGTCTGCTCGTTCCGGTCGACGATATCGATGCGGCTGCCGATGCGCTTCGCAGACTGCTTCTCGATGTGACGCTACGAGCAACACTTGCGCGCGATGGAAAGAAGTTCTCTGGGTCGTACGACTGGAGCGTGATTGCTGAGGAGTACGGGTCGATCTACCAAGCATGCTAGGATGCTAACGTTTCATCGTTGCGATCTCTCGTATCGTCTCGACGCACGTTTCCAATTGGTCATTGACGAGGAGATGGTCGAAGAGGTGTGCGTGGTCGGCGAAGGCCCGGAGGTCCACTTCGGCTACTTTCATGCGCTCTTCGATCTGTTCCTCCGTATCGCGGCCCCGTGTCCGTAGACGGTGGAGGAGAGAGCTGAGCATGAGACGGCGCGATTTTCCCGGAGGGAGAAGTCCGCAACTGAGGATTGCTCGTCTTCCGAGCGCTTTCACGAGACCCTGGAGCAGATGCACTTCTGTGACGACGATCGGGAGTTTTCCCCTCTTCCAGATCGCTTCGATATCCTTGCGACGGTAGCCGTAGGAGCGCGTCTCTGTCTTCGATGGCATGTGCGTACTTGCGATGATGTCGCCGCTCGTGATCATCCTATCAAATTGCTCCTTACTCACATGGACATAGGGTTCGACATCTGTTTTTTTCGCGTGCCTCGTGGTGTAGATCGGTACTTGCTCAGCGACACTTGCAAAGAGGGAGAGGAGTGCTCGTGCAATGGTTGTTTTTCCGACACCCGAGGGTCCTGAAACGGCGAGAACGTAGGAGGTGACGGTGAAGAGCGGTTCCGTTTTCTTCGTGACCACTTCGTACTTAAGATCATTCACGAAGAGTCCATTGTGCATCGTTCTGATTCTTCGCAGGTGCGGGGTGACAGTTGCTCCGATTGCTGCTGCTGCACTTTCACGCGTGAGTTGTGCGAGGACTTTTTTCCCGCTCTGTGTCTTGATGAGCGCTACAGTGTAGGATTCGCTGCCAAAGCCCGCAGGCGGATGGTGGACGACCGTGAAACTTTCGATTGTTCCTGCTTCGAGCGCTGTGGAAGCGAGGGCTTTCGTTCGGCGGTGGAGGGAGGGAATACTGTCCATGACAAGAATTATGAATTAGGAATTAGGAATGAAAGCACAGGTAGTGCATGAAGATACGAATGACTGCCGATCTTAATTCTTAATTCATAATTCATAATTCTTGTCAGACGGTTTCTAAAAGATGAACTGTGCACGTTGCTCCAACGCCCCCCAAATTATGTGCGAGGGCGTGGCGGGCATTCTTCACTTGATTCGGAGCTTGGTTCGTCAATTGTTTGTAGCAATCGAGGATTTGCTTCACCCCCGTTGCCCCTATGGGATGTCCGCAGGCCTTCAGACCTCCACTTGGATTCACGGGGAGTGAGCCTTGGGATTCGGTGTCTTGGTCTTTGAAGAGTCGGATCGCTTGGCCCTCTTCGGCAAAGCCCATGTCTTCCAGATTGATGAGGCTGGCGATGGAGAAGCAGTCATGCAGCTCGATGCAGTCGATCTCGTTCTGTTTCCAACCCGCTTCCTTCATGGCTTTCAGAAATGCTGTCTTCGTTGAGCCAAAAGAGGTGAGGCTGGGGCGATCGACGAGGCTGAGGCTTTCGCTCGCGAGCTGTGTTGCTGCGATGCGTACGCCGGACTCCTTCTTGGTCGACAGAATCAGTGCAGCAGCACCATCGCTGATCGGCGAACAGTCGAGGAGCCTGAGTGGGTCTGCGATGAGTGGGCTTTTTGAAATACTTGCTGCAGGGATTTCTTTTCGGAACTGTGCGTAGGGATTCTGGGTAGCTGCGCGGTGTGATGCGGCCGAAACGAGACTGAGGTCATCGCGCGTCAGATTGTAGCGGTGCATGTACGCGGTGGCCGTGAGGGCGAAGATGGACGGGAATGTCAGTCCTGACGGTGCATCTTTCTCGTTGTCTGCGGCGTGCATGAGGGCACTCGTCACGATGTCGCCTGCGACGTCCGTGAGTTTTTCGGCTCCGACGACGAGGACGGTTTCCGCTCGGTTACTCTCGAGAAGCGCGCAGGCGGTGTGGACTGCGAGCCCGCCTGATGCGCATGCGGCTTCCACCCGAAGTGCCGGCGGGTGATGTGGCAGGAGACCGCTTGCGAATGTGCCGAGGTGCGCTTGCCCCGCCGTTTCCCCGCCGACCATATTGCCAATGACAATGCAGTCGATGTCGGTCGGCATCACTCCTGTCGAGGTGATGGCAGCATCGACCGCCTCCTGAATCACATCGGAGAGAGATTTCTCCCACAGCTCGCCAAATCTCGTTTGGCCACCTCCAAGGACGTAGACAGTCTCGCGCATAGGACGAGGGGAGTTTAGCGACAATCGATACAAACACAGCCGAGAAATTATTGACTAATATTAATTAATAATCTACAATACAACTTGTGAGTCTCAATGCTCTGCATCAGAGGCATGAAGTATCTCAAGAAAAAACCTTGTTGCATGCATTGCTGCTGCTTGGTGATAGTATTGTAGAGAAATGTCGTAGAGTGCTGTGTCCGACTGAAATGGATATTACTTTGAACAAGGCGGAGAAGTGGCTGCGCACCGTACAAAATTATTGGAATCTTGGTTATCATGCTCATTTGGATAGGCGAACAGCTGGAAGTATTCAGCCAGTATTGTCTCATGCATCAGGCTCTCTTTTGCATATGAAAAAACAGAATGATAGTGGAACATCAATATCGGCGACAGAGATGAGTGATTTTGTACATGATGTAGTGAGTGCGGTAAATCTGATGTCCACAACGAATGTTGATTTATTGCCACCCCATAGTATTTCTCGCTATTCCAACTCTCTTGCACATCTTGATGATTGGCCATCGTATAAGGTTCGGCCAGAAGGCCACATGGTGTAGCGACTTATATTTGCATCACAACGATGCGGATTCTTTAGGTTGTTAGAGAACCTTCATTGCCTGCAAATACTCTGCATAACTTAGTCGTGTGAGTTCTTTTTGCTCTTCTCTCAGGGCTGAACCGTCTCGAAGCATTGTCAGCAGAAACGCATCCGAGCCCGATCCTGAGCCGTAACTGACGAGCAGGATTCTCTGATTCTTCTTGGCGACTTGCAGGACGGCCGTGAGCCCGAGCGGGGAGCAAGCCGCGTACGTATTGCCGATAGACGGAACGATGAAGCCGGCTTGCATCTGTGTCTCGGTGAAGCAAAGTTTTTTCGCAGCCTGCATCGGAAACTTCGCGTTCGGCATGTGGAAGACAACGTGATCGATCTCGCCTGGGGTCAGATCGTTTTCTGCAAGAATTTTCTTCGTCGCCGTTTCGAGGTGATGAAAGTACGCAGGCTCGCCGGTGAATCGTCCGGCATGTGACGGATATTTGTCCTGTGCACCGCGCCAGAAATCCGGCGTATCGGAGGTGTAACTGAGTGTGGCATCGATCGAGCAGATGCCTGCGTGTTTCTTCGTCGGCAGTCCGATGACGAATGCCGCAGCACCGGCTGCTGCCGAGTACTCGAGTGCGTCTCCCGGTTTGCTCTGCGCAGTATCCGATCCAATCGCGAGGCCCATCTTGATCTGTTTGCTCTCGGCCATGGCAGAGACGATCTGCATTGCCGCCGTTCCTGCCTTGCACGCAAATTCAAGGTCGGCTGCTCGGCTGAACGGATTGATCTTCAGAGCGGTTACGAGCATCGCGCTCGTCGGTTTTACAGCATACGGATGGCTTTCTGATCCTACGAACACAGCCTCGATGTCTAGGGGATCGATGTCACCGGATTCGATGGCCCCGCGGCTCGCTTCCCATGCGAGTGTGAATGCATCTTCATCGCTACTCGGTACGGATTTCTCCCTGATACCGAGTCCGTCGGCCTGTTCCGTACCGCGTTTCCAGTGGGTTGCGATCGTCTTCGCTTCGATGCGTTGAGGAGGAATGTAGCGGCCGAAACTGAGAATCGCGGATTTCATAAGGGTCTGATTGTAGCAGGCAGGCAGATGCTCCTTTGCATCGATCGTGTTCTCGTCATGGAGTTGGTGTTCTGCTCGTGAGCATCATCAATGAAATTCCCCCTCGTAGGAACTTCTTTCTCACTCTCTCACCTGTGAGAAATAGGCATAGTAGAAAATTTTCTGGGCTAGTTTTCACCTTGAAGTAACTCTTCAATGAGTTTTTGCTTTCTGTGCAACTTGAGACCTCTGTGCAAACGAATTTTATCTTTGATGTGTCCGA
>JAHFJR010000034.1 GCA_023245775.1 Candidatus Peribacteria bacterium
ACCGTCGTGGTCCCACCAGTTGGTGGGCGGGGGGTGGGTGGGGACCAGGAGGTGGGCGGGGGAGTGGGGGATTCGGTGGGTTCGGTGGAGGGGGATTTGGTGGAGGGGGAGCGAGTGGCCGGTGGTGAGGAAAAGTGGAAAGTGGAAAGTGGAAAGTGAAAATTCACTGTTTTCCACTCTCCACTTTTTTCCCAGCTTGGTACACTCCATCCATGAGTATTGCCTCACCCTTTCTCGTCAGCTTCATGCTCCTAGACTTGCTCCGTCCTACGGTTGCGGCTCTTCCTCCTGTGCCCGATACGGCATACGCAGCAACCGGAGTGGGAGAACTCACCGTGACGGTGGACCGTGCAGAGTCGATGGGTTCGGTCCCTCGTGGTGCGACCCGTGTCCCTTTCCTCTCGCTCAATATCTCTGCGTCCTGTGAGAGCAGTATCACGGTGGATGCTATCGAACTGAGGCACGCGGGCCTCGGCAAGTCCGATGACATCGCTGGCGTGTATGCAGTCGATGCATTCACACGCGTCACGCGCATGGCACACTTCGATGCCCGCAGTGCTAGGGCAACGCTTCGTTTTCGCTCCTTCACACTCCCGAAGTGTGGTGCCGCGAGTCTCCAGATCTTTGCAGACATGACGAGTGATGCGACGGTCGCATCCGAACATGCGATCTCGCTCGCCAATGTCTCGGGCATCCTCAGTTCTGCGAAGCAGACGCATCTCGTATCCCAGGATGTTTCAGCGAACATCATCGCTGCTCCGACCGATGCAGGAATCCTCACGGTGCGTATGCTTCCGGTGTCCAAGACCGTTCGCTATGGGCGCATCGAAACCGTCGCGAGGCTGCAACTGACGGCAGATGCGAGGAGCGGGCATCTCCTGAAGAGGATCACACTCACCAACAAGGGCGATGCGAGGGACATGAATCTCCAGTGGCTCTCGCTCGAGACGCTCTCTGCAACGAGACTGACTCCCTCGGTGCCTCGTATGCGTAGCTACAGTGTGACACTCGAGTTCCATCCCACATACATTCTGCACAGGGCAGAGACCGTCGTTCTCATTCTCAAAGCCGAGATCCATGGCTCGCAGTCAAAGAAGATTGATTTCACGATCGAGGAGCCATCAGACATCGTGGCCCTGCCCTACCGCGATCGATGAGCAGATCGATGCTCACTCGAACGTATCTTCGACATGATTTCGTGCAACGAGCCACTTCCTCAGAAGCTGCATTGCGTGGATACTACGCGAAACAATGACACAGGAACTTCCGCCAACGACTCCGATCGACGGCATTGCCTCCCCAGCTCCACTCGCTCAGGCGTCTCCTGTTGCGGTGACAACGGATGTCACGACCCCTGCCATCGTCACGAAGTCCGTGACGAAGAAACCAGCGAGTGCACATCTTGTGCTCATCATCTTCGCTTGCTTGGCATGTGCGTACATCTTTCCTGCATTCATTCTGATCCCAATGTTTCCGAGACAGGACGGTAGTTTGGAGAATATCAAACTGCTTGGGAACATGTTCTATGGGATCGGCGCTGTACTCTGGATGGTCTCGGGTTTCGTTGCTCTCCTGCGGATCTCGACGATCAAGGACAACCCAAAGATGAGGACGATCGCCTTCGTTCGTTTGCTCATCGGCCTCGTCCCCGTCTTTCTGGCGAGTGCCATCACACTGTTCCTGATCAATGCGCAACCGAAATTTTCACTCGAGATTCTCGTGCCGACCTTGTCAGAGGATCTCATCGCTCCCGTGTCGGTGACCTTTGGTATGGAGACAGCACTGAAGGTGTTCCGTCAGCAGCAACTGAAGCCACTCAAGTACGAGTGGGACTTCACGGGTGATGGGAAGATCGATCAGCAGACATTCGATCCGCGTGCGACTTTCATCGTCAGGAGGTCAGGCATCTATGCTGTCACCGCGATCATCACCATGACATCGGGAGAGGTGAAGCGCGCGAGCCTTCGGTTGCTGGTTCCACGGGAGAGTTTCGGTGTCGAACCGAGCAGCCCCGTCATCGATGAGCCCGTGCTGTTCTCGCTTGAGCACCTGCTACCGAAGGCAGCGGGAGATGCAAAGATACCGACGTTGCAGAAGGCGAAGTGGGATTTCGATGGTGATGGTGTCACGGATGCTGAGAGTAACAAGATGACGGCGGCAACGACGTACCACCGACTTGGTCCTACGACTGTGACGGTCACGATGACCCTGAGCAACCAGACACAGTCGACACTCCAGCGCACCATCGAGGTCGTCAAGCCACAGGATCAGCCCTTTCCGATCACACTCGAGACCGAGCCCAAGACACTCCTAGGACCTCCTCCCTTCGGTGCTGTCTTCACGCTGAAGACCAAGGAGCCTATCGCCAGCTCCACGTGGGATTTTGGTGATCAGAAACTCGGAGAGGGGCTGCGCATCGCGCACGTCTTCTCGTCTGTTGGCAACTTCAACGTCAATGTGGTTGCGCGCTCCCAGAGCGGCGCAACGGCGAAGCTCTCGAGAGTCGTGCGTGTCACGAATCCCCTCGTCATTCCTGATTTGGTGTTCCAGGGCAAGCCGGATGTGAAGGGGTTTGCGATCGAAGGAGAAGTGCCCCTCACGGTTGATATTACGCCTGTCACATCCCAGCCATTGATCTCGTTCTCGTGGGATGCGCAGAATGCCAGCGAGGTCCTCGCGACCGAGAAGGGATTCCACGCTGTGTATCGAGATGCAGGGCGCTACTTCCTCGATATCATCGGCATTGATCCTGATCAGAATGTGTTCAGGAAGCGCATCATCGTCAATGCGAAGTCCCCCAAGACCAATGTCAGTTTTACGATGGACCCGCCAACACCCACGGCACCGGCGACCGTCACCTTCGATGCTTCGGACACGTTCATTCCCTCGGGTGAGGAGATCACGGGCTTCGAGTGGGACTACGGCGATGGTCAGAAGGGGAACGATGAGACCAAGTTCACAGGCTCGCGCATCGACCATCTCTTCCAGAAGCCTGGCACGTACATCATCACCCTCAACATTCGCACGACATCGAATCAAATCTACACCGGGAAGCAGACCCTCCTCGTGAAGGCTCCCATCATCGATGCATGCTTCCTGCCGAGCCGTAGCAGCGGTACCGCACCGCTCGGTGTGCGATTTGACGCATCGTGTTCTACGGGAGATTTCACGCAGTGGCTGTGGGATTTTGGTGACAAATCTCAGAGCGATCAGCAGAACCCTTCGCACGTCTTCCTCGCTGAGGGTGAGTACAAAGTGGTGTTCAGTGCTCAGACCAAGAATGGGCGCAAGAGCACCAAGACCCTGACTATTTCCGTCTCTGCTCCATGAGAACGAAGACGCTCATCCGCGGCATCGCGATCGCAGGAGTTCTTGCGATTCTGCTCGGTGCCCTACTTCCGGCACTCGGGGCGCTGAATTATTAGGTCCATCGTGGCCATTGTTTGAAATGGACTGTTCACCATTTTTGGCTTTTCTTGACAGAGAAAATATCCTGCGGCTGCGATCATCGCGCCGTTGTCCGTGCAGCTACGGATGTCCATGGGACACCTCATGACGATAGTGTGTTTCTCTGCGACAGAGCGGAGCGTACATCGGACGTCCGTATTCGCGGCGACCCCTCCGACGATGTGCAGTTCTCTCGTGAGCGGATACTGAGACAGTGCGATGTCCACTCGATCAGCAAGATGCAGGCAGATGGCACGCTGATAACTCGCTGCGATCGAAGACCGAATCCCTAGAGGCATCTCGCTCTGCGATTGGTCGAGCTTTGCAAGGAGGTATTTCAGCGATGTCTTCAGTCCCGAGAAACTGAAGTCCAGTGATGTTTCGTTCTCCAGAGG
Source organism: Candidatus Peribacteria bacterium (assembly GCA_023245775.1). Classification (GTDB taxonomy): domain Bacteria; phylum Patescibacteriota; class Gracilibacteria; order Peribacterales; family Peribacteraceae; genus SICN01. The sequence continues at coordinate 3,843 of JAHFJR010000034.1, forward strand.
AAGTGGAAATTCATACGCATGCGGATCGCCGGTCTCTGCCAGCTGCATCAGATGCGGACCGCCGGGGTAGGGGAGTCCGAGCATGACGGCACCCTTATCGAAGGCCTCACCTGCGGCATCATCCAGTGTGGAGCCTAGTCTTCTGCCAACCGTGTGCGATGTCCTGTACCACAGGTCCGTATGTCCTCCTGAGATGGAGAGTGTGAGGATCGGAAAAACCGGATCATCATCTACGTTCCACTTTCCCTGCCTGTACGGCAGGCAGGCACTTTCCATTTCTTGTTTGTTCGTGAGCCACACCGAACTCAGATGTCCGATCGTGTGGTGTACCGCCACGAGCGGCACGTTCCATACCGCTGACATGGCTCGTGCCGTCGTTGTACCGACGAGCAGAGACCCCAGCAATCCTGGGCCAGAAGTGACCGCGATCATGGACAGTTCCTTTGGCGAAATTTCCGCATCCTCGAGGGCTCGGTGGATCACGGGAAGAATGCTCTCGAGCTGTTTTCTCGCCGCATCCTCTGGGATCACTCCACCCAATTTCTGAAAATCGAGCTTCGAACTTGCGATCACGCAACTTCGCACGATGCGTCCGTCTTCAACGACGGCCGCGGATGTCTCATCGCACGATGTTTCGATGCCAAGGACGAGTATGGGCGAAGTGTATACTGCATCCCATCATGATTCACTTCTTTCCTTCGCGGGCGATTGCACTCTCCGTTGGTGCCCTTGAGATTCACTGGTACGGCATCATGTACTTGCTTGGATTTCTCATCGGGATGTGGCTCCTGCCTCGACTGCTGCGCTTCAGAAAGCTTGATCTTCCTCCTGCACTGCGCGAGTCGCTCCTCCTCTCAGTGTTTCTTGGAGTCGTCCTTGGCGGCAGGCTGGGGTTCGTGCTCTTCTACGGTGGTTCATACTATATCCACCGTCCTCTGGAGATCCTCGCCGTCTGGCATGGCGGCATGTCGTCGCACGGAGGCTTCATCGGTGTTGCGATTGCACTGATACTCTTCACGCGCCGTCATCGGATCGATCTCTTCTCGCTGCTCGATGTTCTCGTTATCCCGATTGCTCTTGGCTTGGCACTCGGTCGGCTTGGGAACTTCATCAATGGTGAGCTCTATGGAACGGTGACGACACTGCCATGGGCGATGTCTTTTCCGCAGGCGGAAGGGCTCCGTCATCCCGTGCAACTGTATGCAGTCCTCAAGGATCTTCTCATTGCATTCGTGTGCTTCCTGCATCTGAGATCGACCGCTTCACATTCTGTTTCTTCACTCCCCCAAGGAGAGAGGGGGCGAGGGGGAGGGGGAACATCAGCACTATTTCTCGTGATGTATGCAGTTCTCCGCTTCACTCTTGAAATCTTTCGAGAACAACCCTATGGGACTGTGTCTGTTTTTGGAGTCCTGCTCAGCCGAGGGCAGCTGCTGACGATTCCCTTGTTTGTTGCCGGTATAGGGATTTGTTTCCTCCGTTCTCATGCTTCATGCTCTTCAATGCTTCCTGAACAATGACTCGCTCATTCCAGGGAATTTGCCCAGACTTCGTCATCATAGTTGTGTCCGAGCCCTTGCCACAGACGATCACGATGTCTCCTTCTTGTGCCTGAGAGAGGATGAAGCGAATTGCCTGCAGTCGATCTGAAATACGAACACAAAATTTGTTCAATGATTTCATCTTCAAGAAGGGCTCCGTAGAAATCTGATTGAATATTTGAATGCCTGAAGGGACACCGGAGAGCACCTCATCGATGATCTTTTCGGGGTCCTCGGTGTAGGGATCTTCATTCGTGATCACGGCGATGTCTGCATGGTCGGAAAGAATCTTCCCGATGATCGGACGCTTCTCCTTCATGCGGTCGCCGCAGCTGCCTGCGAGGACGAGAAGTCGTTTGCCATCTGGAAGCATTGATTTCAGTGTTGCGAGCGTTGCTGCATAGGATTTTGGCGTGACCGTGAAATCAATGTAGACTGAAAAATTCTGTCCAACGTCAAGACGTTCCATACGACCCTGAATACCACGGAAGAGGGCGAGTGCGCGAAGGGCTGATGTGATCTCGGGTGGATGCGCTAGACCCTGAAGACATCCGATGGCGCAGAGCGCATTCTCGAGGTTGAATGTACCTGCGATGCTAATGGTCAGGGGGTATTCACTCGTTGCTCTCGCAGATCTTGCTTCGAGCACAGCTCGTGATTTCTGTGCATGACTCTCGATCATGCGAAGCGACAGCGAGATGTCTCCATCGGAGAGATGGGAAGGACCCTGAGCTTCCGCCACGTACGTGATCGTTCTCTCTGATGCAATGCGAGCAAGGGTCCCGTAGGACTGGTCAGTGGCATGCAGAACTTTGGTTCCTTTGCCCCCAAGCATGCGGAAGAGGATGGCCTTCGCCTCGATGTAGCGCTCCATCGTTCTGTGATAATCGAGGTGTTCCTCCGAGACGTTGGTGATGCCTGCAACAGCGGGATACGTGTAGTTGACTCGTCCCTGCAGTAAGCCATGGGATGAGCATTCGATCACGGCATGCGTGCAACCGGAGTGCACGAGTTCACGAAGAAATTTCTGCACCAGGAAGGGTGAGGGCGATGTCTTCTGCGTTGGGTTCCAGCGGATCTCTCTTCCGACTTGAAAAAAAGCAGTCGAGAGCGCGCCTGTCTTGAGACCACATGCATTGAGCATGTGCGCGATCATGCCGACGGTCGTCGTCTTCCCATCGGTCCCCGTGACGCCGATGACGATGAGTTTTTTTGCAGGGAAACCCTCAGAGATCGCCGCGATGAGGGCCTTCGTGCGGTGATACGCAAGTCGAACACGTGATGTATCAGGGACAAGCCATTGTAGAAGTGTCTTCATGCAGCGTCGAGCATAGCACGAGCGGCAGCGATATCCTGCGCAATGGCTTCCTTCAGGGCTTCGGCGTTTGGGAAGTCCTTCACCTCACGAATCTTTCCGATGATGTCTAGATCAACGCTCACGGGGGGTTGGTCGATGATGGAGTCGAGCACGTGGACTTCGAGTGCATCCGTATCCTTGAAGACCGGTCGTGGTCCGAAGTGCATCGCGCCCTGGTAGGTCTTGCCCCCAAAAGAAATCAAGCAGGCGTAGATGCCGTGTGCCAATGTCTTCGGCGCTGACGTCAGGGCGATGTTGAGTGTCGGAATGCCCATCGTTCGTCCGCGTCCAGCGCCGGGGATGATCCTCCCTCCGCGTATCAGAAACAGTGGAGGAACGGATGTACCTGAAGATGGATGCAGGGGTTGTGTCATGGCAGTAGGAGCATTGTACACATTCACCGATGGTGGGTCTGTGAAAAGGTCGGTAGAATGCGTGCAGGGAGAGGTGGCCGAGTGGTCGATGGCGACAGTCTTGAAAACTGTTAACCCCGCAAGGGGTTCGTGGGTTCGAATCCCACCCTCTCCGCCAGTATTGTATTTTCTCCCATTTCTATGAACGACGATGTACGTGCGCGCATTGCAAGTCAGTTGCAGGTGAGTCTCCATGGACTCCATGCGCATGAGGTTCTCGAGCGACGTCAGCAGTCCGGCTGGAACGAGATTCCACCGAAGCGCACCTCCATGCTGGAACTCGTTGCTGGCCAGTTTCATGACACCATGATCTATATCCTCGTGGGAGCGGCCGCCGTGTCCGTCGCTGTCCCATTCTTTCGCCATGGGACCATCGATCGAGCAGACCTGACGAATGCCATCGTCATCCTCATCATCGTACTGCTCAATGCCCTGCTCGGATTTGCTCAGGAGTGGAGGGCCGAGAACGCGATCGCAGCACTCCAGAAGCTTTCGGCTCCGCGCGTGAAAGTCCGTCGAAGTGGTAGCGTGACCATCCTCCCGTCGAGGGAGCTCGTGGCCGGTGACATTCTGCTTCTTGAGGCGGGGGATCGTATCAGTGCAGACGCACGTCTTCTCGTCAGCTCATCTCTCGAGGTCGATGAATCTAGTCTCACGGGGGAATCGTTACCCGTGAGTAAATGTGTGGAGGAGCACCTCAGCTCGGGGCATGCTCCCTGTGGCATCCTCTTCTCCTCTACCCTCATCACACGCGGGTTCGCTGAAGCCGTCGTGATCTCCATTGGACTGGCCACAGAGATCGGCAAGATCACGTCCATGGTCCTCTGTCTCAAGTCGCCACCCACCCCGTTGGAACTGGAACTGAAGCGCACGGGCAATCGCATCGGCGTTTTTGTGCTCGCGCTCTGTGCGCTGATTTTTGCAGCTGGTGTGCTCTCGGGAATGGCTGCCACAGATATTTTTCTGACTGCGGTGAGCCTCGCGGTCGCTGCTGTCCCCGAGGGCCTCCCTGCGGTCGTCACCGTCTGTCTTGCCATCGGTGTCCAGCGAATGATCAGGAAGAATGCACTCATCCGTAGACTCGATGCGGTCGAGACACTCGGTTCGGTCACCGTCATTTGTGCGGATAAGACGGGAACCATCACACAGAATCGTATGGTCGTGAAGCACGTGTGGATCGCTCCGGATGGCAACAGAAAAACGGCGATCGAGATTGCGGCTTCCTGCAACCATGCAGAGCTTCCTGATATCGGAGATCCCACCGAGGTCGCTCTTCTCAAGCGTGCCAAAGAGGACGGCATCCAGAGACTTCCGATTCTCGAAGAGGAGGTTCCCTTCACGTCCGAGGCGAAGTACATGGTGACGATCCACGAGAAGGGGGGTGAGCGGCTGCGCTACCTGAAGGGGGCACCCGAGGTGATCGCTCGTTTCCTGCCAGATCACGAGCGAAGGGAAGTGCTCGCAGAGAGCGAGAAATTTTCGCAGCAGGGTCTGCGCGTGCTTGCCGTTGCCTCTGGCGTTGCAGATCACATCGTGTGTGCAGGGCTGCTTGCGATGATCGATCCGCCTCGCGTCGGTGTCACCGATGCGATCGCCTGTGCGAGGACGGCAGGTATTCGGACCGTCATGATCACGGGAGATCATCCCGCGACGGCACTTGCGGTCGCTTTGCAGGTGGGGATGAAGACGGATCGTGTGATCCTGGGAGACGAGCTCGAGAACATGGATCTCGAGGAGATCCAGCATGCGCTGCGGACAACATCAGTCTTCGCGCGCGTGCAGCCGAAGCACAAGGTGCAGATCCTCGAGGCATTCCACGCGCTCGGAGACGTCGTCGCGATGAGTGGTGATGGAGTGAATGATGCTCCTGCCCTGAAGCGTGCGCACGTCGGAGTGGCGATGGGTCTGAATGGGACGGATATCGCACGCGAATCCGCGGCAATGGTTCTGACCGATGACAACTTCGCGACGATTGTTGCCGCCATCGCCGAAGGCCGCCGCATCTACGACAATATTCAGAAGTTCATTCTCTTCCTGATGCGCAGCAACCTTGGTGAAGTCCTCATCATTGCCATCGCGATGCTCCTACGCATGCCCTTGCCGCTCCTGCCCCTGCACATTCTGTGGATCAATCTCGTTACCGATAGTTTCCCTGCATTGGCACTGGCTGCGGAGCGCGGCGAAGATGACATCATGCGTCGCACACCTCGCAGCAGACACAATGATATTTTTACAGGTGAGTGGCTTCTGCTCATCGTGGCTGGGCTCCTGAATGCTGCGCTGGCACTCGGCGCATTTGCCTACGTTCGTTCGATCGTCCCTGGTGACCTCGTACTCGCACGCACGGTGGCACTCACGACGACGATACTCTTTCAGCTGGCGCTTGCCATCTCTACGCGAACGAAGGGTATCGCATTCTTGGCTTCACCATTCGGGAATCCCTGGATGATCGGTGCGATAGGACTGTCCTTTGGTCTCCACCTTGTTCTCTTACTCTCGCCACTCTCGCTCGTCTTCGGAGTGACGGCGATCCCGATGCTCCTCTGGGAGGAGATTGCTGTTGGGGTTCTCGTTACGTTTGCGATCTTCGAGGGGGCGAAGTGGGGAAAGAGGTTTTTCCCCTCTTGATCTGAGCAACACAATCGGTTACACTATGTACACTATGAAGAAAGCGGTAGCCAACCTCCATATCCGTCTCCCTGCCAAGCTCAAGCGCGATGCAGAGGTGATTATGCATGCACTTGGTCTCGACACATCATCGGCCGTTCGTCTCTTCTTCACCCAGATGACGCTGCAGCAGACGCTGCCTTTTCCTCTACCAAAAGTGAAGATCCCATCGAAAAAAGCTTGCAGGATTATTGCGCAGGCTCTCAAGGATGAGACCATTGGTCCCTTTGATACGGCAGAGGAAGCACTCAAAGCCTTGTATGCAGAAGATTGATTTTTCTAGACAGTTTCTGAAGGATAGGAAAAAATGGAGCAGATCCGGCGTGAGCATGCAACCGCTCGAGGCATTCATATGTACGATTCAGTACACATGGCCACCACCTGCACAATACGAGCCTCATCTTCTTGCAGGTCCGATGGATGGTATCTGGGATATACATTTGCGTCAGAATTGGATTGTCCTACTGAGATTTGACGCAGGGATTGTTCTTCTCCTGCGCATGGGCACCCATGGAGAGCTGGGACTCTGATGATCAGGGTCGTCCCGAGTTCTAAAACGAATCCGAACACCTGAGGTAGCTCCTCTACCCTCGTGTTCCTATGAAACATCATCGAAAACTCTCCTCTGAAGAACGCTCTGTTCTTGCCGCTTTGCGGCAAGAA
>JAHFJR010000010.1 GCA_023245775.1 Candidatus Peribacteria bacterium
GATGCTGAGGACGACGCAGGCGTTCATCGATGGACTTGCTGCGATGAATATTCGTACGGTGGAGGATCTCGTCCTCACCTTGCCGCGCACGCACGAGGACATCAACCAAGCGCAGAACTTGCTCAGCGCACCGCTCAATGAGAAAGTCAGTCTTCGAGGAACGATCCACGACCTAAAACTTGTTCGGACAAGGACGAAGAAAGTGTTGGTGCAGGGAAAGTTCTTCGATGAGGAGGGCAACGCCGCGCAGGTGATCTGGTTCAATCAGCCGCATATCATGCGCATGCTCAGGGACGGCCAGAACGTGACGCTCACGGGGAAGATTCTCGAGAACGGTCTCAAATTGCAGTTCCAGAGTCCTCTGTTCGAAGATGAGAAGAAGGCGGCGCTGCATGCCGGCAGCATTGCTGCCGTGTACAGCCAGAGTGAGCAGATCAGCAGCCGGTGGTTTCGGGACAAAATGTTGCTTGTCAAAGACTCGATCAAGCTGATTTCTGAAACCCTTCCCCCTGAAATTATTTCGGAAGAGAAATTACTCTCGCGGTCACAAGCGATGTTTGAACTGCATTTTCCGTCGACGCCAGAAAAACTTGAGGAAGCGAAGCAGCGAATGGCCTTTGAAGAAATGTACGCATTGCAGATCGAAGCACTTGAACGGAAGAAGCAGTGGCAGGGTGAGAGACAGGAACGTCTGAAGGTGCCGATGGACATCGAGCTCGTGAAAGCGTTCTTCGATTCATTGCAGTTCACCCCTACGGGAGGCCAGAAAGTCGCGATCTACGAAATTCTGAAAGACATGGAACAGGATCGATCGATGTCCAGACTCCTCGAAGGGGACGTAGGGTCCGGCAAGACGCTCGTCGCCGTCATCGTGATGGCGAACGTGTTGCGTTCACACGGCCAGTGTGCGTTGATGGTCCCGACCGAAGTGCTTGCGAAGCAGCATGTTGCGACCGTCTTGCGCCTCCTTATCAATTTCCATACGTACATTCAGAGCGGAAAGTTTCGGGAGAAGGGGATCGATGCCGAACACTTGAAGTCGATGCGTGCTCCGACCGTCGCACTCCTCACGGGTTCTGTTCCGCAAGCGGAGGCTGAAGATATCCGAAGACGTTTGGCATCCGGGCTTATTGACATCGTGATCGGAACGCATGCACTCATCGAGGAGAGTGTTCAATTCAAAGATCTTCGCCTCGCGATCGTCGACGAGCAGCACCGCTTCGGTGTCGCGCAGCGGCAGCGGCTCAAGGACAAGGGCCCGCCCGAACGTGCCGGTTCGGTACGGGCGGGAAACCCGCATTTTTTGGCGATGACCGCCACACCGATTCCAAGAACGCTCGCTCTCACTGCGTATGGAGATCACGATCTGTCGGTGCTCCTCGAGAAGCCGGGGCAGCGAAAGAAGATCATCACGAAGGTCGTGCCACCGCTCGAGCGCAGAACCATCGAACGCTTCATCGAGTCTGAGATTCAAAAGGGAAGACAGGCGTTCGTCATCTGTCCGCTCATCAGCGAGTCGAAGGTCGACGAGATGGCCGAGGTGAAGAACGTTGAAGTCGAAGCGGCAAGACTTGCGAAGGAATTTCCGCATAGAAAGATTGCAACCTTGCACGGAAGAATGAGTGCTGAGGAGAAGTCTCAGGTCATGGCGGACTTCAAGGGCAGGAAATGCGATCTCCTCGTCTCCACGTCCGTGATTGAAGTCGGCATCGATGTCCCGAACAGCGTGATCATCGTCATCGAGGGTGCGGAACGCTTTGGACTTTCACAACTGCATCAGTTCAGGGGGCGTGTTGGGCGGAGCGACCATCAGAGTTACTGTTTCCTGCTCACGACGTTGCCCGAGCAGGCGATGTCCGAGCGTCTAAAAGCCATGGAGCAGCATGATTCTGGCTTTCTGCTTGCGGAAATCGATCTGAAGCTTCGTGGCCCCGGAGAGCTCTTCGGGCTTCGTCAGAGTGGCATACCGGAGCTTCGCTTCGGAGGACTTCTGAACGTCGATCTCGTGCTCAGGGCGAGGAAGGCTGCGGAGAAGATGCTTCGCTAAACTTCATCAATCTCTTCATATGATCTACGAATATATCAAGGTTCAGAAGAATGGCATGGTCAAGCTTCCAAGAAAATGGCTCCTTAAAAATCCATCGATGCAGATGATTGCCGAGGAGGTGGACGAGAGTCTTCTTTGCTATAATTTGGTCAGTTTATCGAACTTCTATTTATGCCTATCGAACTTACCCCCACCCAGCTCGATCTTTCGGCTAAGCTCTCGCAGCACGCGAAGGATGCATGTGAGCTTGTGGGACTGAAGTGTCAGAAGTGCGATGCGAAGCATTTCTACCTCACGGTGCATCGCTACTACGGTCGCGTGCAGGGCATGTCCGCGGAGATCGATCGCTGCATCGACTGGTGCCTGGGCAGGGGCAAACTGATCTTCACTGCGCAGCGATTTGGGAACTGGTGCCAGAACAAGGTGAAGTGGGATAAGGAGGAAGAGATGAAGAGAGCCGAAATGGACAAACTTAAATCCGGTACCGAATATCAGAGAGCGGATTACGAGAGGAGGGTACGTTGACCAATGCATTCCTGAGAACTGAAAAATGAATTTTACAGTAGGCCTTCTTGAGTCAGGTTGTTCCTCTTCGGAGAAGTTCAGTTTCATGCCTTGGTAGACACATGAAAAATTCATTTTTCAGTTCTCAGAATGTTACCGATTTTTCTGTTTACTGAACCACGCTCCGGCACTGAGGATCAACATCGCCGCGGGAATCATCATCTGACGGTAGTAGGACTCCGCATTGAGGAGGAAGCGCACATTCGGCGTGAAGAGGTAGATGAAGAGAATTTCTGCGAGAATGATGAGCCCCCACATCAGTGGCAGCAGCTCGGCTCGTTCGGATTTCTCCGTCGTGCGAAGCTTCACCATCATGAGAGGAATTGCGACGATCAGCGCGTACCAGACGATGCCGAACGAACCGCGATCGAAGAGTCCGAAGAATGCTTCACGGAGACCTTCTCGATGGAAGCCGATCAACGTATCGCTGCTGTGAGGAGTGAGCAGCAGGCCTCTGCTCCATGCGAAGAGTTGCCACGGGAGAGAGAGACCAAGCGCGATGAGTCCTGAGATCATGCTGTATTTCTTCTGTGTTCGGTTGATGAGTGCTACTCCTGCGATGACGAGAAGCCACGGGATGAATCCAAAGAGCAGCCCTTCCGATTTGGTCCATACTCCGGAAGCAACGATGATTGCCGAGAACAGGAGCCATCGGTTCTCTTTTGTTCGAACCCAAACGAAGAGGCACGCGAGCGATAAGAGCAATTCCTGCGTCAACGTGATGTCCGCGTAACCCTGTCCAAGATGCAGTGAGAGTAGAGGAATGCCGAGGATGAGGGTGAGTGTCACCAGTGCTCCTGTCGACAATGTGAGTTTTCGAAGGATCAGGAACAGACCGAGGAAACTCGTGATGGAGAGGAGCCACAGGATCGTATTCGCTGCCGTGTCATTCCACGTTGACTGACCTTGATTCGCTGTGATCTGCAAAGCATGGAAGAGGAAGGGATACTGCGGCTTCGCCATGCCGCGCACTTCGGTTGGATCGAAGGCAATATGGCGGTCAACGAAGGAAATCTCGGAACGCATGGTCCAGTTCGTCGCGCTGTCGTACTGGAACGTCGGAAGCAGCACCGCGTGTGCGAAACTGGAGATCACGGTGGTCCCGATGAGCAGGCAGCAGATGATCGGTACGATTCTTCCCCTTTCCCAAAGGAGCGGGCATTCTGCCCGCGGTAAAACGAGCAATTCATTCTTCTCGTAGGGAGTAGATGTCCTTCTATTCACGGTGGCCAGAAGTACCGTGATGATCAGGTGAGCTCCGATCAGACTCAGGGGGGTGAGCGCAACACCGAAGATTGTCCACGTGAACACGACGAGCACATTCGTGAATGCCGAGATCGGTAGTCCGAGGGAACCGAGAAGCAGCGAATGATTCGTTCGTAGGATCAGACGTGCGGTCAGTGCCCCTTCCAGAATCAGAAGGAACGTGATCCCGATGAAGAGGAGTGCGGAGGGCATCAGAATTTTTTTGGAGATGGAAGGAGTCGAAAGACGATCGTGCCGTCACGGAATGTCGTGAGTTTCTCTGACCTTCGTTCGAGATCGCCGCATTTCAGGAGGGTCGATGCATTCTCCTTCGTGACGATCGTCTCGAATCCCCACTTGAATTTGTCCATGACCACTGCGTACTGCGCGTTCTTTGTATCCTCTGTCTCAGAGGAAATGCGGATCGGATAGCTGAAGTACCGTAACAGTTTCTCCTTGAAATTCGTTCCGTCGCGACAGACGTAGACGGTCAGAGTCGATTCCTTTCCCTTCGCGAGGGTGTGCAGAAATGCAGCCACTGCGTGGATGGAACCTGCTTCGTCGTACGTTCCGTGCGAATACTCTGTGAGGTGTTGCGCCGTGTATCGCACCAGATCAACCGAAAAGCGCATCTGGTAGAGCAGCATTCCGAGGATCAGCATGAGCATTGCTCCTGTTTTCCTCTTCTGCTCGCGCAGGAAGATCAAGCATCCGAGCGCTCCAATCACCGTCACGAGTCCGAGGAGGACCGTGAAGGACACATCGAGCATCTTGTATCCGCGCAGCGCGTGGTAGCTGCTCGGTGTGTAGATCTCTTCGGTGAACAGATGTCTGAGCGCAATGATCGCTGCATTCGGCTGGTTCGCATCATCAAAGCTCATCTTCGTGAATGCGGCATTCGTCTTCTCATCCGTACTCAAGAGGTTCAGAAGCCATGTTTGCTGCTTTGGCGACCATCCAGGTGACATCGTGAGATCGATACTGACGGTACCCCCTTCCGTCGCCATGGGGAGAGTGAAGCGCAGGTAGTCCGTGAGTGTGTAGGACGCATCGGCGTGGAGTGGCACCAGATAGACCTCGAGTGATTCGCTGCTCTGGTAGTCGATCGTCACGGTACCACCCTGTCCCTGAATGGTCGTCGAAGCGTGGCCTTTGTGCGTTGTAAGGGCTTCTTCCACCGAATGTGCTGCATCGATGAGCGCAGGTGTGATCCGTAGCGTCTGTGCAGAGCCAATCACAGGAAGAGTGAGGAGCACTGCGGTGAGGAGAGTTTTTCTCAGGAGCACATTTCGCATTCTCTCATGCCTCTTCTTTCGATACAATCGACTTCTGTTTTCTTCCTCCTCTTCATGCCAACGAACACAGAAGATCTGACATCGTTGACAGCTCTCGGCCGCTCATCGAAGCCTGCTCGTACACTCGAGACTTTTCCGAATCACGCTCCTGGAAATCTGGAGGTCACACTGCATTGCACCGAGTTCACGTGTTTATGTCCCAAGACCGGACAGCCCGATTATGCAGAGATCGAGATCAGCTACATTCCAAGCAAGCTCGTTGTCGAGTCAAAATCGATGAAGTTGTACCTCGAAACGTATCGCAACGTCGGTGTTTTCCATGAGCACCTTGCGGTCGACATCGGCAAGGACTTCGTGAAGTTCATTCGTCCGAAGTCGGTTTCGGTCACGGTGAAATTTCGTACGCGCGGGGGGATTGCGATCGATGCGGTGTGGCACAATTAAAAAGGAGTGAATTACTTTGATGCTATCTCATGTGTAGCCATAGGAATATGGCAATGAAGATCGGCGCAGTGCCCAGTCCCGGCACATACTTTTTTTTGATTCCCGCCCAAACAAGGTGCTGGATGCCGTTTGCAAGCATCAGCCAAAGAAAGAAATTCATGAGCTGATCTCTGTTTGGTATATTTGGGAGAAAGAGAATGGAAATCCAAAAAAGCTGAAACAGAATTTCCCAGAGCAGGAAGACAAGGAATGGCATCCTGAACAGATACCATTTCGCATGAAATCCTGTCGACAGTTCTTCAATGGAGTGCAGGAACTGGGCACACAGCAGCATCTGAAATGCGAATTCTAACGAGTCTTTTGACATGGCTGTGGCGGTTAACGATGGTCGGGACGGCGGGGCTCGAACTCGCGGCCTCCTGGTCCCAAACCAGGCGCTCTACCAACTGAGCTACGTCCCGAAAATGCGGTAGAAAATGAAGGAACAGAGTTCGCGCGGCGCTTTTTGTTCGACGCCCCGCAGAGCGGGGCTAGGCAACTGCCTGCCCACCGAAGCTCCGAGCCGAAACGAGGAGCGAAGGCGGGAGCTCTGACCCCGAACGCGAACAGGGTACAGATGAATTAAGCAAAGATCCATGCTGGATCTGGAACAGCCGCACCCGCGGAGGGGTGCTGCTAAGGTGCAGGAAATATGTACAAAACAGCAGCGGCCCTCCGTGCCTGCACACCGAAGTGCCGTTTTAGTTCAAACTATTATCGGTGTTACGGCACGCAGGCGTGGCCGCGGTGTTGATTCTACCGCAGTCTCCTGTACGTCCCCTCATTTCTCCGGCTGATCCTTTTGATCTCGATACGTTTCGTCTTTGTTTCGACTGCAAAAATAATTCTGTACTGTCCAGGCGCACACGGAACCAGCCCTTCATTCCCTGAAGAGCTCTGACCCCGAACGCGAACAGGGTACAGAGGTGTTGCACAAATATCCATGTTGGTATTGTCCGCTCATCGTGATGTACGATCAGTAGCCATGCTCAGGAGCGCCCCGCCATCGCAGGAGTCTCTGACACCTGAGAGTCAGGTGCCACGACGTTACTTCTTGGATCAAAGTTCGCGTGCGCTTGCTGCCTCACTTCTGACTCTTGCTGGCTGCCATTCTATGCGTGATGATCCCGAGATACAGCGTTCGAAGAATCTTCAGGAGGCAGAGCGGTACGCACACGAACGGGCGGACGAGATTTTTTCCTCCCACGGCATCGAATACCTGATCAAGGGTTACATCGCAAATTGGCCGTGGATTTCGAGACACACATGGCCGCAGGATCGCCTCGGGATCGCGAGCGAGATTTCGTCGCAGCGCGATGCTCTGCTCGAAGAGACTCTGACTGTCCTTAGGAGTCGGGGTGGTGTCGGCGATCGTGGGGAGATCAGTGCGGACGGCATCCATGCAGAGGTGACTGTTGAGATGTACAACCAGCTGCAATTGGCTCTTCTTTCCCTGTCACGGAGAAGTGACAGTACGTTGGCGACCAAACGACTCCTTCGGGAGGGCCTTTGACCATGCGGACAGTGCTATGCTTTCCTCCCGTGGACCCAAAAGCACCCCTCGCGTATCGGCTGCGACCGAAGACCTTGGACGAATTTTCGGGACAGAAGGAGATCGTCGGAGAGGGGACACATCTCAGAAAAGCGATCGAGCAGGATGCACTGACCTCCGTGATCTTTGCGGGACCGCCGGGAACCGGAAAGACGACACTCGCGCGCATCATTGCTGAAGCGACAAAAGCGCAGTTCGTCCAACTCAATGCGGTCACGAGTGGTGTGAAAGACATCAAGGAAGTTTGCGCGCAGGCCGAACAACTGAGGACGTCACTCGGTCAGAAGATGCTCCTCTTCATCGATGAGATCCACCGTTTCAATAAGTCGCAGCAGGATGCACTTCTGCCGTCGGTTGAGAGCGGCATCGTCATTCTGATCGGCGCGACGACGGAGAATCCGTACTTCTCGGTGAATAGTGCGTTGATCTCCCGTTCGCAGGTGTATTTGTTGAAGCCTCACGCGGTTGAGGATCTTGAGACGATCGTTCTGCGAGCACTTGCGAGTGCAGACGGATACGACGGCAAGATTCAGATGCATCCGGATGCTGTGAAGAAGATCGCGGAGTCGAGTAATGGCGATGCGCGCATCGCGCTGAATCTGCTCGAGATGACGGTCCTCATGATTGGCGCAAAGATCAGCCGTGAAGATGCTGAAAAATTGTTGAAACAGCGGACTCATCGCTACGACAAGAAAGGCGAGGATCACTACGATACGATTTCGGCGTTCATCAAATCTCTCAGAGGCTCGGACGTCGATGCTTCTCTTCTCTGGATGTACAAGATGCTGCAGTCCGGCGAGGAGCCTCGTTTTCTCCTGCGGCGCATGGCGATCTTCGCATCAGAAGACATCGGCAACGCCGACCCGCGTGCTCTGCAGATCGTAGTGACCGCATGGCAGGCTTTTGAAATGGTCGGGTTCCCGGAAGGCGAATATTTTCTGGCGCACGCGTGCGTGTATCTGGCACAGGCACCGAAGAGCAATGCAGTGAACGTTGCCATGCACCGCGCGAAGCAGGCGGTCGAATCGGCATCTTCACTCGAAGTGCCGATGCATCTTCGGAATGCCCCTGTGAAAGCGATGCGAAACGAACATGGATATGGTAAGGGTTATCAGTATCCACATGATCATGAGGGGGCGGTCGTGGCCGAGGACTATTTTCCGATCAGCTGGAAGGGATCAACACTCTTCTATGAGCCGACGGAGAGAGGATTTGAGCAAGAAGTTGCAGAGAGAGTGCGATGTATCAAGAAAAAAATGGTGTTTGAAAATAAGTGAAAAAGTGTTATAATAGTCAGGAACACACAGCCTATGCACACGCTTGCACATCGACTCCGCATCTTCGCGCACGAACATGATGATGTACCCGCCTTTCACGCAGCGTACCTCGTTGGAACGTTCCTAGTCGCCGCTGTCTTCAGTCTCGGTTACTTCGCGCTCCTCATCGCGTGTCACATGTGCTTGGATTACGTGAAGTACCGCGACTACTTCCATTTTGGTTTTGCGATGACGGTGAAGGCGATGCTCCTCGAGAGCATTGTCGACCTTGCACTCTTCTTCGTCTCTCTCACCTTCGCGATCTACCTGAGTCACGATCTGGCGCTGTCGATGGTCAGTGGCCTCTTCCGCTCTGGTCTCACCATTCTTCAGGCGTTCGTTACTCTGCTGCCGAAAATTCAGATTCTCGAACATCTCTTCTCTGTCTGTCTCAATGTGCACACGTACCTCTACACGCCCCATGCAGGTATTCGTCGTCCATTCTCTCTCCTGCACCGTGTGGCACTTGCCAGTATTGGTGTGACGAGTGTACTTCTCCTCGGTTCGATTGCGGTGTTCCATGGGCACGAGCAGGAATTGCTCTCGGTCTTCTCTCGTACCTTGTCGTTGAAGCTCTAGGGAACCTCTGAAAAATGCCTTCTGCTTCGTCATCTGCGCCACTATTTCTTTTCCAGAGCTTCCCTAGGAGAGAGCTCTGAGTCTTGAGAAAAAGTTTCACTCAAGTTCAGAACTCGTAGGAGCTCCTCGAGGGAACAGTTCTGTTTCGATGCACTTCATGGCCGCTCGCCACTGCTTGGCATCGGTGCTCTCCTGTCTGGCTCCGTAGCGTTTGATCAAGTCATCAAAACGTTCATCCAGCGAAACGATCTGGTCGAACATCACGCGTTTGTCGCTGTAGGCAAGCAGCTTCTGCTCCACTGTCTTCGCGCTCACTGTTCCGTTCTTCTCCACTCCCCTGTGGGTGCGGACCATCTCGCCGATGGCGGCGAACCCTCGTTCGCCTAAGAATCTTGCTGCCGACTGCTCATGCGGGATTCCGTACCTCTCTCTCATGCTCTTCCATATTGCTCGGTCGAGATCGGTCGGGACGAAGAGGTCATCGCCATTCCACGATGGAAAATCGACGAATCGCAGCAGGTCATGTGTTCTCGCTGCGGCATGCAGAGCTTCTCTCCGGACCATGGACTTCCTCGATCGGATGAGCGCATCTGCGAGTGTATCTGCGATACGTGTGACTGCGGCAATGTGCGCTTGGATATGCCTCGGAAGACGGACGTCTGTGATCCAGGTGTCGATCTGTGCATCGTCAGGTACGGGCTCGTCGAGAAAATCGCAGGTGATCGTTCTCGTTCCTTGGCTGTCGCTCAGATGCAGATGGATGTGAGGTCCCATGGACACAGCATCGATTCGCTCTGCCCACTCGATGACGCGGATACCGATAGCATCCTGCGAGTGTGCGAGAAAAGCGACTGCTTGCTCGTTCGAGAGCCGATAGAGGTCGATGTGTGTGAAGCCAGCATAGCGTTGTTCGAGTGCGAAGCTGGGACTCTGGACCCTGTCTTTGATGCCGAGGCCGGATGCGAATCCTTGTGTGAAGGTGGTCTTGCCCACACCTAGTTCTCCTGTGAGCAGAATCGTCAGATCTCTTCGATCGACGGACTGCGCTAAGGAATGGCCAATAGATCGCATTTCTTCGCTTGTTTCTGCCTTGATCGTGCACTGCGAAAAGATTGACATAATTTAAAAAAAATACTATAATACTTGTAGAACTATCCTCACACACTACATCCATCCTATCACAGAGTTATGAGCGCTGCTCGTTTTGGATTCCAGGCACAGTCTGTCTATAGATTGCAGAAGCCGTCCTTCTTGCATCTTGCGAAGCAACGACTCTCGTTCATGATCGCTTCTCTGTCGCTCTTTGCGTTCGTGATGGGCAATATGGTTGGGCAGCATGGCTGGTACTCCTTCTGGAAAACCGTGCTTGGCAAGGATGACGATGTGCTTCTTGCGTTCGTTGGCACGGTGTCTCCGATCGACAAGATTCCTGATTATGCGGAGTGGGCGAAGTATGGAGGGAGTAAGCAACTGCACACCTTCAATCAGATTCCTGAGCAGGTTCTTCATCCGCTACCTCTGTATGACCAAGAGCAACTCACGAACGGTACAGCGCCGTTGCTTGCGATGCAGTCGTACTCCACGCTCTGGGCGGGAGGATACAACTCTCCCAGCGGCAGTCACGCTGGAGCCGATATCGATGCTCCTCGTGGGACACCTGTGCGCTCTGTTGCGAATGGAGTCATTGAACGAGTGAGTCTCGATACGACAGGGTTTGGTCACTTCGTCATGATCCGTCACCCCAATGTTCCTGATGCATCCGTTGCCGGTGGAAAGACGACTCTCCGTTCTAGTTATGCGCACATGGATTCTCTACTCGTGCAGGTCGGGCAGGTCGTCTACAAGGGCCAGCAGATTGGAACAGTTGGCAATACGGGTCTCGTGTTCGGTGCGACCGGCTACCACCTCTATTTTGCGATTGACAAGGACAATGCCCCGTACCATCCCTACTGGCCGTTCACGAGTGACGAAGTCAAACAGAGCGGTCTCAGTTATGTGCAAGCCGTCAATAGCACACGTTTTCAGGGTCGACTCTATGAGTACACCTTGAATCCGATGGCGTTCGTGCAGCAGTACGCATCCTACGCTCCGTCCCCCGTGATCGTTGCAGAGCAGTCGGCGTCTGTATCGTCTTCGATTCCTGTCTCCCCTTCGGTTCTTTTTCTGTCTCCGACAGATCGACTGAGGCAGATCACTGCGGATCGACTCCGTGTACGTATTGCGAGAGGTGGACGAAGCACCCAGAGAGTTGTGAAGATTCCCTCGGAGCATGTTGTGGGATCCGTGCAGCCAACTCCTCCATCGCCTGTTTCCCCTGCAGTCACGAAGACTGTTTCAGCGGACTTGAGCTCGGGTGATCCTGTGATCAATGGTTCCAACACCGACGTCGATCACCTTCGTATTGAGCATTCAGGAAAGCTCAGTCGTACGTGGCAGCGCGTGACTATTACTGCACTGAATAGTCAAGGAGGTATTGTTCTGTCTCCGTCATTTGCTGGTCGGTTGTACGTCCTACCGGACTTTGGTGAGGCCGAGATTCGTCCCAGCGAACTCTCTCCGCTCGATTTTCAAGACGGGGTCGCCGTCGTCAAGATTCTTCCTTTGACTCAGTCGAAGCCCGTGTTCATCGTCACGAGGGGGGCATTCAATGCTGTGAGTGAACCATTAGTGCCGAGTCGATGAAGAGAGATGCAATCCCCCGACGATCAGGACGAGGATCATGCCTGCGATGGCTTTTTCGGGTGTACTCAAAAATAGTGCCGCTCCGCCAAACACCGTGCCGATCATCGCGGTCAATCCGACGATCTGTCTCTCCGACCAACCACGTTTGAGCAATTTGTGATGCAGATGATCGCGCCCTCCGGTGAACGGTGATCGTCTGCGCATCATTCTTCCGATGATCACATACAGCGCATCTAGCAATGGAATGCCGATGGCGAGGAACGCTGTTGCAACTTTGCCTCCGTGGTACACACCGAGGAGCCCGAGCATCAGCCCAAAAAACATAGAACCCGTGTCACCCATGAGCATCTTCGCTGGAGGCACATCGAAGAGCGCACCGGCTCCGGCGATCGCTGCGAGTGAGAACGCAAGCAGTGCAAGATCAAGTTCGTGATTTCGGAAGAGTGCGAGGCAACCGAGCATCAGGAAACCGATGAGAGCGATCACACTCACCTGGCCGCTGATGCCGTCGAACCAGTTGAGAGCATTGATGGTGAGCAGCAACCAGCCGATGGTGAAGAGTCCACTCAAGATCGGCAGAGAGCCGAAAAAAGTGGAATTGATCGTGAAGGAATCCAGTTTCAGGATGCCCCCGAGTGGGCTTGTGAGCGTATAGATACGGGATCCTGTTGCGAAGATCAGAGTGGCAATCAGGACCTGAATCACGAGGCGTACACGGGAGGGGAGGGGAGTGCGATCGTCGATGAAGCACGTGACAGCGAGGAGCGTGATGCCAATCAACATACCGATCTCCTTCTGCTCATGTGGCAGGATCACGAGTGCGATGACGATGAAGACTCCGATGGCGACGATGCCCGTGGGATACGGGAGGCGAGGTCTCTTCAGTCCGTACCGCTCGGGAAAATCGAGGAGTCCACAGAGCGGGAAGATGGCCAGTGTCAGAAGGTAGAGCGCGACACTTCCAAGGAAGATGATGGCGAGCAGTGCGATCATTGCTAGAATGATAGCATGCGAGAAGCAGTCTGTGGTCTGATCGGGCCCGTTTGCACTTCGCAAGCGCGCACGTTCTGGAACAAGAAATTCTCGGATGCTGGACTTGATGCCTTCTTCGATTTCTACCGCACGAAGACCGTTCAGGATCTCGAACTCCGACTCTCTGAAATGTTTCTTCTCGAGAGGCGCGGTTATGTCGTCGCTGAAGAATTTCAGACGTTGATTCTTCCTCTCCTCGATCGTCTTGATGCAGAAGCCCTTCGAGAGGGGAGAGTTGATACAGTCGTGAATGAGGGTGGGGTACTGGTCGGGTATGTTCTTCGTGAGAACACAGAGAGAAAAATGGCGCTCTGGTTTTCTTGACTTTGAACATGCACCTCATACACTTGTTTCATGATCAAGTATCGCACGCTCGATCAGGCTAGGGTGAAGGGAAAGCGAGTGCTGCTACGTGCGGGATTTGATCTTCCGATGGAGAAGGGGAGAGTGACGGATACGACACGAGTGGTAGCCATTTCGAAGTCGATGAAGTACGTGCTGAAGGGTGGCGGCATTCTGATTCTGCTTGCGCATCAGGGCCGCCCGAAGAACGGACCGGATCCACAGTTCAGTCAGAAGGCGTTGGTTCCAGTTCTCAAAAAAATTCTCAAGACGAGAGTTCACTTTTCTTCGGATTGCATTGGTCCGGAGGCTGAGGATGCTGTTTCTCGAGCGAAAGCTGGTGAGGTGGTCCTCCTTGAGAATCTGCGTTTTCATTCTGAGGAGAAGAAGAATGATGTCGTATTTGCGAAGAAGCTGAGGAAACTCGGCGATCTCTACGTCAACGACGCCTTCACTAATTGCCATCGAGAACATGCGAGTATGGTCGCACTCCCGAAACTTCTGCCTTCGTTCATGGGATTCAATCTTGTGGAGGAGGTGAAGCATCTGAGTGCTGTGACCAAGTCCCCGAAGCGTCCGATGACGCTGATCGTTGCAGGAGCCAAGATGGAGACAAAGGTTCCTGTCATCGAGCACTTTCTGAAAAAGGGCGATCACATCCTCGTCGGTGGTTGTATCGCCAATACGTTCATCGCGGCCCGCGGATTTTCGGTCGGAGCATCCAAGTACGATGAGGAGGGGACTACGCTGGCACAGGAGATGATGATGGAGAGCGAGAAACCGAAGCGCGCTAAACTCCATGTCCCCCGTGATGCTGTCGTTGCCACGGAGCTCAGCGAGAGAGCTCTGAAGATCGATCTTCCGGTTGAGGATATCGAAGGGGACATGTGCATTTTTGATATCGGGAAAGTCACGGTGAAACGCTACTGTGAACTCATCGAACAGTCGAAGGTGATTGTGTGGAATGGTCCGCTTGGCGTGTACGAATTCAACCGTTTCTCCCATGCGAGCAAGCGCGTCGCGGAGGCGATCGCGGAGGCGACCAAGAGGGGAGCCATCAGCATCATTGGGGGCGGAGATACGATCGATTTCCATCTGAAGTACGACTATCCGCTCTCCGCTTACAGTTTTGTCAGTATGGGTGGAGGAGCGATGCTCGAGTACATCGGAGGAAAGAGATTTGCGTCGCTCAAGGTGCTCGAGAAACGATAGGCTATACTCTCTGCCATGTCGGAATCTGAGAAGACAGTTCCTCCTCCGTTCACCGTTTTCATCTGTGATGAGAAGGCATCGTCCAAGGTGCTTCTTGGTGCGGTACGCAGATCAGCAGGACCCTTCCTTCTAGTCCTTGGGCCAGAGTCTGTGGCGCATCTGAAGGACGAAGACGTCCTAGCGATCTTCCGTGAATGCAGAGCGCTCAATGTGGATCGTCGGCTCCTCCTTGCCACGAAAGATCAGCGTAGTAGCCTCTCTGCTCAGGACATGGGTTGGCAGACGGTGCAGGGCATGCAAGAACTGAAACTCCTCCTGAAGTCTCATCCTTCACAGTCCAAGGCAGCGCGTGCCTTCAGCCCCATCTCGTGGCGTCGTGATCTTCGTTCTCGTCTGCAGTTCATCGGTCTTCTGTCACTGCCAAAGCTTCGAATATGGACGATGCTGATTCTGAGTATTGTCGCTTTCCTCTACGTTTTCTTCCGATTCCTGCCGTTGGCGGAGATCCGTATTTGGTCGAATCAGGAATCTGAGACGTTCACGACGAACGTATTCCTTGCTGAATCGGGCGCAGTACTTCTTGTCCCCGTCGATCGTGTCAAGTCCCTGCCACTGAGACGTAGAACAGTCCACATCGATCGGACAATCACCTACGATCAGATTAGCAAGAACTTCACGGGCACCAATGCATCCATGATGGTGACCGTTTCGAATGTCTCCGATGAACCGTATTCCTTCCGCAAGGGGACACGCATGACCAATCAAGCGGGAATGCGTTTTCGCCTGCAGAAGGAAGTGCTTCTGCTGCCCCATTCGAAGCGCGATATTCGTATGGTCGCTGATCCTATCGATCAGTATGGGGAGGTTCTCGGTGAGCGAGGCAATGTTCCTGCAGGTGTGAAGTGGGATTTTCCTGGCCTGCCGGAGAAAGAGCGCTCCCTCGTCTATGGTCGTAATGAGAGTCCTGCGACAGGGGGGACAACGTCGTATGTGAATATGCTGTCGAAGGACGATATTCGCGGAACGCCCATTCACCCTGGTGCGAAGCAACGATTGGAGCAGGAACTCCTGATGGTCGCCAAGCAACAGGTGGAGGATGATCGCATGAGCGATAACAACATGAGGGGGATACACTACGTACAGCTCAAGAGAGAAGACCTTACCAAGATCCAGTACAAGAATTTTCAGTTGAGCGAATCTTTCATCGGTCAGAATGTTCTCTCGATCCCACTGTCAGGCAGTATCGATTACACCGTCATTCTCTACGATGAGAACGCACTCCTAGACCTCCTCAAAAAAGAGATCATGGATCGAGTTCCAGCAGATAAGACCATTGTTGCAATCACACTCTCCAAGGAGAATATGGATCTCCACGTCATTCCTCCTTGGGATGACGATTTGAAGTGGGTGAAGATCACAGCAGATTTGACGTATGCTGAGCGTTATGTCCTCAGCCCCCTCACACCTGTTGGTGCGAAGTTCGGCAAGTACATCCGTGATAACGTCGAGGGGAAGACGATCTCTGAAGCGAACAGAATCATCAAGAATTTGCCGGAGGTGAGCAAGGTCGAAATACACACATGGCCACCATGGACATATCAATTGCCAAGTATTGGCTCCTCGATTGTGGTGACAGAGGAAGTGCAGTAGAGAGAGAATGGGGGAAGGCAGAAGAGAGAGATGCTGCAGGACAGACTCGTTCGGCCATTCTTTAATGATGTACAAGATACATTGTGCGTCATTCAAGAGGGAGGTTCTTTTCACTCCCCTTTCTTCTATTTGGCTCATGCAGACAAGCAAAATGGAATATTCATCGGTCAGATCTTTCTCTGACATGTTGTTCACATTCCTGTGGATAACCGTCTCTGGACTTCTGATGAAAAGGATATGCGGTGCGATTTTAAAGATTCTCGTCACAACTCCCTTGTGCTTCTAGGCTGCCAGAGCGTCACTCAGACTTGTTTGGCTATCACGTGAGCTATGGAGATTTCCTCTGATGATCGCCTCTGCATCGATCCCCCTCTCCTTTTTCATTTCAATATCAGCGTCATGCGCTGCCTTTCCGTACGTGTCCCCACGCATGAGTCCTCGCATCAGATGCAGATAATATCCGGAGACGTCTTGCTGATCACCAAGATTGTTGACGGAAGGTTTGGTCTGCAGGAAGACCGAGAGGCGTTTCTGGAGATCCGGACTGCTGCGAAATTGGGGATGTTCAAGAAGAGCACGTATGCCTCCTCCCTTGCATCCTATCGTATTGAAGGTGAAACTGCAGTCGGGGAATGCCTGTGCCAGAGCCACGAGATCGTTCTGAGTGAATGGATGCAGAAACCCAAGCCCCTCCTCAGATCCGTGTGAGAAGATATCGATGCAGATGTGGATCTTCTTCGCTCCTGCTACTTTCTGTGCACGGAGAATCTCTGTCCTGAGAGAGCTCGATGGATCTTCCGAAAAAATCGGAAGCGAGGTGATGATGTTCGTATGTCGCAGCTGGATGGCGTTTGCGAGCAAGGCTCCGTCGAGCATCTTTGACCAGGTGAGAGGGTCACTAGATACGATGGGGAAGACTCTGAAATGTGCGAGTGGGACGTCCCTAGGGAGACGATAGTCGAGGAGATCTTTGTTGATGGAGGGAGACATTTCCTGATCGTAGGAACGGAGCGATTCGGCTGCCTTGCTCTCGATGATGGAGGAAGATAGACCGCCACCGATATTCTCGAGGAGGAAGGCGGCACCCACTGGGTCCACGCATCGGAAGAGGAGTTCGCTCTCCACGACTTTCCTTCCTTCGGCATCAGATGCAACGCTGATCTCCAGCACTTCCCAGTGCGTTTTCTTGTGGGTGCTTCCGGTCTCGTAAATGGTCTTTCCTCCTTCCTTCCTCATGTGACGAAGTGCCTCTCTGCTTGCTGGATTCTTCACCTGTTCTTCAAGTACGAGGCCAGCATTGATTCTCGCCCTCAGTCGTTGAGTGTCTACGTTCGCTTGGCGTTCTGCCAGTAGGACATCTGTCAGGTATCTTGGGTCGGAGATTTCCGTACGAAGTGTTGCCTCATTTCGCAGCAGTGACTCCTCGAAGATTCTCTTTCCTTCCACTGTGGTCTGCCATTTCAACAGTTCTCCGAGACTCCTCATACGGTTCCGGTATCCAGAGATGCGGCTGTCGAGAACGTGCCTACGCTGCGATTCTTTCGACAGGTTTTTGAAACCTTGTATGTTGCGCGTGGTCGTCTCGCTTTGACTTGGACCTTGCTCTCTCTCGAAGGCAGTGACGGCATTGTTCAGGAGCGGCAGTAGGTCCTTTCTGAAATCTCTCTCGAACACTTTCGGCTGTACGGTGTGCACCATCGCCGCTCGTTGCACGAGGGTGAGATAGTCGCCGGAATTACTGGCTTTCCAGTTGGGGGATGGAAGCAGCGCTTTGTATTTCTCTTGGAGGGTCGCGGCATCTTCTTTCCCTAGGTCTTTTATCTGATCACCAAACACGGTCAAGAGAGAATCCTTCAGTGCCGTTGGTCTCCCCTTCTCCGGTGCTT
This sequence comes from Candidatus Peribacteria bacterium, assembly GCA_023245775.1. Classification (GTDB taxonomy): domain Bacteria; phylum Patescibacteriota; class Gracilibacteria; order Peribacterales; family Peribacteraceae; genus SICN01. The sequence goes on from JAHFJR010000010.1 coordinate 17,886, forward strand.
CTTTGCCGTTCTTTTGCGTTTCGTTCGCCATTGAGGACAATACTACAGTCTTGCCATCGTTTCCGCTTGCGCCTGAAGGTGTACAAGTGTACACTTCTTCCATGATCTTTCTCGTGTAACAAAATGCCTCCAGCCTCGTTATTAGTATCCTCATGTCAAGAGAAGCCCACATCTCCCTCGGCAAAGCATTCCTCCTCTCGGTGGTCCTCACGACCATACCCGCATTGGTGCTTCGGTGGTGGGTGATGTGAAGATGACAAACGGTTTCTGTTTTATTTTTCACCACAGCAGCAGGCCCCTGCCTACCGGCAGGCAGGTCCGCGCCTGCGGCGTACATGAATATGTCCCAACGACATCCGATACAGAATGAGGCAACGATGTTCGTCACAACGAATGTCCTAGATAGGAGGCCGATATTTGCCGACCCTGCATGTGCTCGTGAGGCCATTGAATGTTTGTACAGGGTGCAATCGATGCATCCGTTCCTTTTGTATGCGTTCGTCATCATGCCTGACCATTGTCATATTCTGATGCAGGTTCTGCCGCCGAATACCGTTTCGAAGATTATGACCGCGTTCAAGTCCGGTTTGACGTTTGACATCGGTGTTCCAAAATTGTGGCAGCCGAGATTTTATGTTCGTATCGTTGAGAAGAATATTGAGAAGGTGATTTCCTATGTGCATCAGAATCCGGTGAAGGCAGGGTTGTGCGATATGCCGCAAGAATATTTGTGGTCGTCTGCATATGGGAAATGGGATGTATCGGAAATTGGATAACCATTGGTCGAAACGCCGCAGGCGCGGAGGCCTGCTGCTGTTGTGTAGGGAAAGAGAAACCGTTGCAATTCCTGTCATGCGCAATTCTTCTCAGAGCCTTGTTTGAATCAAATAGCCTCCGTTTGGCCTAGATTCACAATTCTCCTGATACCAACACCACAGCAGCGCCCCTCCGCGGGCGCGGTGGATTTTAATGAAAATCAGCAAATTCAATTATTTGTAAAAATTTTCTCTTTCCGATTTTCACAATTCCTCCTTCGGCTTTCGCATCAATCGCGGTTACTGTTTTGTCATTCACCTTCATGCCTCCCTGTTCGATGAGTCTGCGGGCTTCGCCTTTGCTCTCGACCATGCTGCTTGCGAGCAGTGCATCGACGAGTAACTCCCCTTTCTTCGCTTTGTACTCCGGCATGTCCTCGGGCACGCCTTTGTTCTTGAAGAGATTTTCGAAGCTTTCTTCGGCCGCTTTCGCGTCCGCCGATGAGTGATACATCGTCACGATTTCGCGTGCGAGGCGCATTTTTAGATTCTTTGGATTTTCCTTGCCGTCAGCAAGAGCTTTCTCTGTGCTCTTCACCTCTGCCATCGGAAAATCCGTGCAGCACTCCATGTAGAGGGGAATCAGGTGATCTGGCATCGAGAGAAGCTTTCCGTACATCTCGCTTGGCGTGTCGTCGAGGTACACGCAGTTGTTGTACGTTTTGCTCATCTTTCGGCCATCCGTACCTTCTATCAATTTAGTCGTAAGAACGAATTTTTCGCGCTTCTTGAATGCCTGTTGGAGAGTTCGGCCAGCAAGCATATTGAAGAGCTGATCGTTGCCACCAAGCTCCACGTCGACGTCCAGTATCACAGAGTCGTAACCAACCATCAGTGGATACATGAATTCCGTCACACTGATCGGCGCGTCTTCCTTCATGCGTTTTGCGAACATATCGCGCTTCAGCATCTGTTGGACGGTGAAGTGGCTTGTGAGAGCCAGAATATCTTTCATGGAAAGCTTTTCCAGCCACTCGTGGTTGTAGCGGATTTCAACTTTGCTGAAGTCCAAAATTTTCCCAGCCTGCTTTTTGTACGTCTCAAAATTCCTTTTCGTATCTTCCAGTGTCAGAGGTTCGCGCATCGTATCGCGGCCGGACGGATCACCGATCATCGCCGTGAAGCTGCCGATGAGAAAAATCACCTGATGTCCAGCATCGGCGAAGGCCTTGAGCTTGCGAAGTGGCACTGAATGTCCAAGGTGCAGCTTGGTTCCTGTCGGATCAATGCCGAGGTAGATCCGAAGTGGCTTGCCAAATTTTAGTTTCTCGTCCGCCAGTTTCCGCGGGATGACGTCGGTGACGGCCCGCGTCAGAAGTTCGTCTTCGTGTGTCATTGTCTCCTAGAGTGCGGCATAGTAGGGCCATGCGTCAATTGCAGAGTGACCTTTCGCTGGAATCCGAGTGGCTGGAAGCGCCTTCAGGCAGCGGCAGGCGCCTCGATATGCTTCTTTCGACTATTCCCGCATTCAAGAGCCGCTCGCAGGCACAGAAGATGATCGAGCTTGGGTACGTGCGAATCAGCGGGAAGAAAGAACTCCGAGCATCCCGTATTCTGAGGCCAAGTGACTGCGTCGAGTATTGTCTTCCACCGATCGCCGATATTCCTAGTGACGATGGAGTTGATCTGAAGCTCGAGGTGCTCTTCGAAGATGATGATTGTCTCGTGATGAATAAGCCTGCGGGAATAGCCGTGCATCGCGGGAGCGGCATGAGCGAGAGCGAGGTGACGATCGTCGACGGACTGAAGAAGCTTTTTTCCGATCGAGGACTCCCCTTCTCGGTATCGGAGGTTCTCGTCCATCGCTTGGACAAAGAAACGACGGGGTGCTTGCTGATTGCGAAGAATCCGAAATCTCATCAGAGACTCCAGAAACAATTTGAGTCGCGCACTGTTACGAAAACGTATCTTGCGTGCGTGTCCGGAGTCCCCTCTCCGGCCGCTGCGATGATCGACGCGCCGATCGGCCGTCACACGGGAGACCGAACGAAGATGTCTATCCTGCAGACGGGAGTCACGCGCAGTGCGAGGACCACGTATCGCACCCTCGTGGCGGCAAACGGAGGTGCACTCCTTGCGTGCGATCTGCACACTGGACGCACGCACCAAATCCGTGTGCATCTGCGTAGCATCGGTCATCCGATTCTTGGTGACGAGAAGTATCAGACGAAAGATTCGCTTGCTGCTACTGCAAAGTGGCAGGTGGATTTCCTTGCGCTGCATGCGTGGAAACTCTCATTCGATTCCGCAAAGAAGAAACGGATTTCAGTGGAGGCTACGATAGCGAAGAATTTTTCGGAGCTGCTGTCGCGCCTGAAGATCAGCCTGCCATAGATATCTCCTTAGGGTTTGTAGTTGATCGTGTACTCCAGCACATCGAGAATTTCTCCATCCTTGTTCCTCGAGACGATGCGGTAGACATTGCGGCCTCGCTTCATGGTTTGCAGATCAACGGAGGCGATGTAATTCCATGTGGTCTTCGTTGGTTGGAAGAGGGACAACGTGTAGCCATTGACGGAGATCGATGAGGTTTCGGCGGAGGTCGTTCCTTCGAGAACGATTTCTTTTTCGGCAGTTGTTGTCGAGGATCCTGCTTCTGGTGCTGTCACGCTCAGTGACCCTGGTAGAATGGGCACATTCTGTTTCAGCGGAGGTTCGTTTGTCGTACCCCCTGTCCCCGTGGTAGGTACGGTCAGGCTGAAGAGAATGAAGATGCTGCGTGCGGGGCTCCTGTTGCCGTCGCCGTCGACAGCATAGACGGTGTACGTATTCTTGCCTTGGACGAGGTTGCCCAGTGCCGTACTCGCAAGATAACTCCAAGTCCTACTGCCGGGCTTGAAGAGTTGCAACTTGTAGTCGTTGAGAAGGATCGCGACGGTATTTGCTGGTGCTTCACCTGTGATCTCTATTTCCTTCTGATTGGTAGTCAGGGTCTGCCCCGAGCCCACTGGGGATTTGAATCGCACAGGCTCAACGGAGGGCACATAGTCATTGAACACCGTACGATCGATGGCATCGAGCGTGATGCCCTGTAGGTCCTGTGCCTCAATGTGCAGGCTGGTTGTTATATCTTTGGACAGACTCATGTCGACCGAGAACGTGCGATCTTTATGGATTCCGATATTCTGCCCATTGACGAGGACGAGGGCGACGCGCGGGTTGACTCGTCCGCTCACGGAGATCGTCTTCGATGTCACGTGCATGTGATTGCTGGGGGACGACAGGACGAGGTCGCTGAGTTCACTGCCGACAGCTGCTGTGGATCGCTCCTCCGATCCCATCCCTGTTTCTTGGCTCAGGAGAGCATAGCTGCTTGCAAGGAACTCATCTTTCAGCATGAGAGGCGTGATGGGATCGCGAAAATCGTAGGGGTCATTTCCGAGTGCGATCGCCTTGTTCGCATCATCAGAGAGGGAGAAGGACTGCCCTTCACCGACGATCATGTCGCTGGTGCCAGAAGGTAAGCTCAGGTGGATGCCGATGCCCGTTGCACGAAGCACGGTGATGCTCGACGGAGAGAGCAATGCAAAGGTTGCGGCAGGGAGAGATGCTGCGAAATTTTTCGTCTGTATCGTTCGTAGGATGGAGCCCGAGTAGGTGTTTTGTATTGGAGTACTGATCCAGACACGGCCGGAACGAATGTTGATTGTCAGGTAGGCTCTGCCTTGATCGTACTGATCACTGCGATCAATGAGCACATCGGTGTTCTGGTCGAGTCGCAGTCTGGAGCCGTCGAAGAACGTGAGGAGTGCATCGCCGTTCCCCTTCGTCGAGATCGCGTCGCCACTGTAGAGTTTGAGGCCGATTTCGCCATGCTGCCATGCTCCTCCTTGAAGCGACACCTGTACATTCTCATTTCCGGATCGTATCGATAGGAGTGTGGGCATGCGTTTGCCGAACGAATTGTCGAAGAGAGTAAGCACCTTCGTGATCAGGTACCAGGCGATGAAGAGTGCAAGGAAAACGATGACGATCCTCATGAGGACGCGAGGCGGTCTTCGTTCCACTCCGCCGATTCTCGTGAGACGTCGTCTGTGGTGTTGCAGCATTGGTCTATCATCATAGTCGAAGCGATTGGTGCAGTGCAAATCGGAAAAGATAGGGACATCGTTCCGATATTGTGGACGCTCATCCAGCTGTCACTCTTGCCACTTCCAGCATGGTTGTGACCTTGTCCTGTACCATCTGCTTTCCCCATTCGAACATTGTTTTGTAGCCTTCCTTCTTTGCGGCCTCCATCAGGTCCGAAGAGGTTGCCTGGCTCAAGATCAAATTTTTGATGATTGGGCTTGCGATCAGTAGCTCGGGCAGCGTGCACTGCGACGTATAAAATTTTGCATCGGTTTCCGTATGCACGTCGAGCGATGAACGCATCTCGGGGTTGATCGTGCGCACGAGACGCTGTGCGAGAACAGCACGAAGCGCCGGCGCAAATGTGTACGTGCTCACCCCCATGGAGAGTAAGCGTGGGATCGCTTCGATGGCGGAGTTCGTATGCAACGTCGCCAGAACAAGGTGGCCCGTGAGGGAGGCATCGATGGCCGTTTGGGCTGTCTCTTGGTCGCGAATTTCTCCCACGAGAATGATGTCGGGGTCATGACGGAGGATGGCACGGAGACCTGATGCGAACGTGTAGCCGTGATCGATGTCGATCTGACTCTGGATGATGTCTTTCAGTTCGTATTCGATCGGATCTTCCAGCGTGATGATGTTCCGATCCTTTCCTGCCAGTGTCGAGAGAAGGGCATAGAGTGTCGTTGTCTTCCCTGATCCCGTTGGTCCGGTGACGAGGATCAATCCATTGGGTAGTTCGACGAGCTCGTTCAGTTTCTGCTTGATCTCGAGCGGGAAGCCGAGTTGTTCGAGTGGAACGATACCATGCTCTGGGTCGAGTAGGCGCAGTGTGAAGGCTTCGCCGAAGCGTGATGGGAGACTGGCAACACGAACATTGACGAGTCTGCCGGAGGTTGGAAAAGTGTACTGGCCATCCTGGGCTACCGTCTCGAGATTCAGTTTCAGTTTTGCTTTGAATTTGATGCGTCGCTGTAGGGTCTCGAAGATCTCATGCGAAATGACGAGGAGCGTTGACAAGAGTCCGAGCTCGCGCCATTCGATCTTCACTCCTGCTTTTTGTGGGTTGATGTGGATATCTGAAATTCCGCATCGGATTGCCTCCTGTTCCAGAGTGGAGAGGAGCTCTTCGCCTTGCAGTCTCTCGAGCTTCTTGACGTCAATGGTTGCCATCTCATTATTATAGCATCATTCACCTGTTTGTACCATCTGTTTCGGAGTGCTCCTCGAGCCTCTCCCCCCACTTCAGCTTGCTCCGTAGAGTGGTGAAGTACGTCTCCTTGTTTCGTCTGAGAAATTTTGCCGTGCTGCTTGCGATGCATGCCTGCACTCGATCGTTCCGTTTCAGAGTCACATAGCTCTGACCGTCGAGCGTGAGGCTGATCTGCACATCTGCGAATGTGCTCTGCTTCGTGAGAATCGTCACTTCGATCGTATTCTCAGCGGGGAGGACGAGTGGTTTCTGCGTGAAACTGTGGGGGTTGATCGGCGTCAGGATGGTCGCCTTGAGTTCCGGATGCACGATGGGCCCACCGGCGGCAAGCGAGTAGGCTGTCGAGCCCGTTGGCGTTGCGATGATGACACCATCAGCATGAAAGGTGGTGAGCGGATCACCATTGACGACTGTCTTGAGGTCGATCAAACGCGAGATTGCTCCCTGCGAGATGACGGCTTCATTGAGGACCGTCCCCTTCCAGAGAACGTTCTTCCCCCGCAGTGCCGATATCTGCAGCAAGCTACGTTGCTCAATGTGCCCATGTCCGTGCAAAAATTTTTCGAGCATGCCCTCGACTTCATCCAACATCAACTCGGCAAGGAATCCAATCGTTCCACGATTGATGCCAAGGATGGGAATACCAAGACCATCCATCTCGCGCACGGATCGGAGGATCGATCCGTCACCTCCGAGGACGATGAGCAAATCGAGGTCGCTCATCTCTGTACATCGCTTCCACTTCTTGAGCGCAGAGGCTCTACAGTGATTCGCATCGATCATGACTCGAGATCCAGAAGCTTGGAGGATGTCTGCAATGCGTCTGAGTGAATGTTCGTGACCTCCAATGTCCCCTTTCGCTGTGATGCCAACCGTTGGATAGAGGAGTCCCATGGTGGGATCCTAGCACGTCGGTGGCGTCAGGAGCATTCATTTGGTACACTTTCGCCGATGTTCGAGAAGTTTTCACGTGTTCTACGAGGCATGGAGCTCGAGGAGAAAATCCTCCACAGCGGCATCGGTCTCAGTGTGATCGGCCTGTTCATTCCGTGGCTTGGTGGCCAGTGGTACGGCAAGGAGCAAGAGTGGAATGGATTTGGCTTCTACACCGGCTTCATGGGGCATGCTGTTCTCTTCTTCAACTGTTTCATCCTTGCGATGACCCTCTCGCCACTGCTTGGAGGTCCGGTGCTTGTTCGTAAATCCATTCGGCAGTACGTGCGCTTGCTCCTCAGTGGGAGTACGAGTCTTCTCCTTCTGGCATCTTTCACAGTCCTCCTTCGTCTGACGTCTGAGGTCTCTGGCGCCGAAATACGGTTTGGCATCTACGTATCGATCCTCGGCAGCATGCTTGCGACCCTGTATGCTGTTCTCAAGGTCGATGAGCAGCGCAAGAGTGAGGTGCACCAGTTGTTTCATCATCCCGATGAGCAACAGAGAGCAAAGAAGGTGATGGAACACCTTCTCGATGAAGGTCGACCTCCCCCTCCATCTCCTCCCCCTCCTATGCCTATCGAAGATCATTCCCTGTTCAAGCCATGAATACCTCTCCTGCTCCAGAAGTTCCGGCATCACAGATTGTGTATAGCGATGACGACCTCGTCTATGTTGACCCTGATACTCGCACGGTCATCGGGCGTGTTGAGTGGAGCAAGAATGGAGAGAGGCCTCTGTCCAAGGCGTTCGTTGCTGCCTTGGGCAAGGCAGCCGTTGCTCCCAAGGGAAAGGTTGCCAAGGAAGAGAAGCGTTCCTACTGGCGCAAGGTGTACCCGTGGGGGACGTATCGCAGCATGAAGCGTATCTTCAAAGTCGAAGGAAAGATCAAAGATCCAGAGCCGAATAAGACCCTCGAAGAAGTCCTCCCGAAGGCTCTGAGCCAGGCATTCTGGAAGTGGTAGAAAGAAGTGGAAGGTGGAAAATGGAAAGTTGAAAGTGTTTCCTTCTTTTCATGTTCAACTTCGCAGGATTTTCGCCACCCTCTTCACCTCTCCCCTCGCTCCGATGATGATGGGCGTGCGTTGATCGAGGTCAACAATGTCAATATCGAGGATTGATTTCTCTCCGTCCGAGCTTGCTCCGCCAGCTTGCTCCATCAGATACGCGAAGGGACCGCACTCGTAGAGGAGACGAAGTTTTCCCTTCGGATATTTACTACCACCGATGTTTGTGAAGATGCCAGCACCCTTGATGAGCATGTGATGGATATCCGGCACCATGCCACCGGAGTAGCGGAGTGTCAGTCCTTCATCCAGCCAGAGATCCATCATCGTGCGATATGCCGGTGTGTCAACGACAGCACGGAGATTCCCCGGTGCGTACGTTTTCACTTCATCGCGCATCGTGAGATTCTTCTGGAGGAGGGTGAATTCCCCCACCTCGTTCAAGTAGAACGCGTGCGTTCCTTTCCCTGCGCTGTAGACGAGGATGGTGCGCGGGCCGTAGACCAAGTACATCGCGGCCATCTGGTCACGGGGTTTCTTGCCGAGCAGTTTCCCCTGTGCACTGTAGATGCCGAAAATCGAACCGATTGCCAAGTTACTGTCGACGAGTGAACTACCGTCCAGCGGATCGAAGACAACCGTGAATGGAGCGTCAGGCACGAGTTCCTGCAACTGATCGGACTCCTCTTCCGAAGCGAAGCAGCAGACGAGCCTCGATTCACAGAGCTCCTCCTTCACGATGCGGTTACTGAGGACATCCAGTTTCAGTTGATCTTCACCGAAGGTATTGCTGGAGCCTGCGAGTCCGAGGTCGGTCGTGCGGATGGCATTCTGCACGTACTTGCCAGCTCTCGCGATGTCATTGATCAGGTGTCGGAGTTCATCGGAGACTCCCGACTCGAAGAGATGGTTATTCAGCGAGATGCGTGATGGGAGAGGACAGGAGGACATGCGAAGAATTATGAATTATGAATTAAGAATGATGGTACGGAAGTTATACCGTATTCGTTGAGCAGCGTTCTTGATTCTTAATTCTTGATTCATAATTCTTCTCAAGGAAACGAATATCAGACGAACATTCCGAGCTTCAGTGTTATCTCGGTCACGCGCATCGCGTATCCCCATTCGTTATCGTACCAGCTGAGGAGCTGTACCAGCGTATCATCGATCACTGCTGTGGAATCCATATCTACCGTACTCGAATGTGGATCGGAGACGAAATCAGCCGAGACAAGCTGCTCTTTCTCCATACCGAGAATACCCTTCAATGGCCCGTTTGCTGCTTCAGTGAGCGCTGCATGAATCTCGGCCACTGATGTTTTTTTCTTCACGCTGATCGCGAGGTACGCGGCCGAAACGTTGGGGACTGGAACACGCAGCGCCATACCGTCGATTTTGCCGAGCAAGTGTGGGAAGATTTTTGTGCACGCTTTCACGGCTCCCGTCGTCGATGGAATGATGGAGAGCGCAGCCGCGCGTGCGATACGAACTTTTGAACTGTCGGTGGAGTTATCGAGCAGGTTCTGGGACGTTGTGTACGCGTGTGTGGTACAGACCAATCCCTTGAGAATGCCGAATTTTTCGTCGAGTACCTTGAGGAGTGGCGCAATGCAATTGGTCGTGCACGAGGCGGCACTGACGATCGGTAGTGATGCTGGCAGGATCTCGTCGTTCACTCCGCGTACGATGAGTGGCACATCGTCTTTCGGCGGAGCAGTGATGATCACTGCTTTTGCACCGGCGGTCAGGTGTGGCATACAGAGCTCGCGAGTGCGGAATTTACCACTTGCCTCCACGACCACGTCGATGGCCAGTTTCTTCCATGGACAATTGCTCGGATCGCGTTCGCGGATCACGTGCACTGCCTTGCCATTCACCAGAAGGTCCTCGCCATTGACGGTCACTTGGCCGCCGAAACGTCCGTGCAGTGTGTCATACCTCAAGAGATATTCGCGCATCTTCGCATCGCTTGAGGCGTTGATGGCGACGACTTCCGCTTCGGAACTGAAACGCTCGAGGATCTGGCGATGCACCACTCTACCGATGCGGCCGTACCCGTTGATCGCAATGCGGAGCATGAGCGCAGTGTAAAGCGGAACGTGGAGAGTGGAAAGTCTTTCATCCGTACATTCCCACCAGTACTCCAAGAAAAGCGAAGAACGTGCCGATGATCCAGAGGCGCATCGTGACTTTGCTCTCACCCCAGTTCAAGGCTTCAAGGTGATGGTGGAACGGCGCGGAGCGAAAGATTTTCCTCTTGAAGAAGCGCTTGCTCGTGAGTTGGATGATGACCGAGAGCATTTCGATGACGAACACGAAGCCGATGAGTGGAAGGATGAGCACCTGATTGATCATGAAGGCCATCACCGCGAGCGTACCGCCCAGTGCGAGAGCTCCGGTATCACCCATGAAGAAGAGTGCGGGGGGGACGTTGTGCCAGAGGAATGCGGCGACTGCGCCGGCGACCACACCACAGAATGCAGCCAGAACATACAGACTCTGGACATAGGCGATGAGTCCAAAGGCGCCGAAGGCGATGATGAGCAGACCACCAGCGAGTCCATCGAGACCATCCGTCACATTCACAGCATTCGCCGTACCGATGACGACGAAGATGAAGAATGGAATGTAGAGCACTCCGAGCTCTAGCTGATCGCTGGAAAGGCCCATCAGATGACCGAAGGGAACATGGATCGATTGGTACTGCAATCGGAAGTAGAACCAGTACGCGGCCGCAGCGCTCATCAGGATCAGGAAGCAGAGCTTTGGAATGGCGTTAAGCCCTCTGTTCTTTCCCATCCCGCAGATGTTCAGGTAATCATCGATCGCACCCAGGAGACCGAAACCAATGAGCACGGCGAGTGGAATGTAGACTTGTCCGCGTTGCAGGAGAGAATGGTCGATGAGACCCTGAGCGGCGATGAGACGTGAAATGAAGAGGGTGATGACGATCGATCCCCAGATCAGAATTCCTCCCATCGTTGGTGTTCCTGCCTTCGCTTGGTGATAGTTGAGGAAGACGCTTGCTGATGCTCCATCGACGGCGTCGATCCGCAATTTCTTTCCCAATTTGAAATGGTGCAGCACGCGAACGAACGGTTGCGTATAGATCAGCGCGATGATGAATGCGAGGAACGAATAGCAGAGGATCTCTGTCAGCGAGATGGAGGGACGGATGGGAAGTGAAAGCATACGATGTGAGCTACAGAACATTCGTCTCTCATTCATCCATCATCTCCGCTCTCCTCTGTGGTTGTGGCCGCGTTTGCCCGATCAATTTTGCACTCGCTTTCGAGGCGAATGATTTCACCTCCTGCGTCTTGTCGATGTCGTAGAAGCGCATCTGCTCTTTCTTGAACATCAGCTCGATGCGGCCGATGGGCCCGTTGCGGTGCTTGCGGATGTAGATGTCGGTGACTCCGGGGCGGTCTGAATCTTCCTCGTAGTAATCCTCGCGGTACATCATGAGTACGACGTCAGCATCCTGTTCGATGGAACCGGATTCACGGAGATCGGAGAGCTGCGGAATGTTGCCGGGGCGGTTCTCGACGGCGCGTGAGAGTTGGCTGAGGGCGACGATGGGGATCTTCAATTCACGACCGAGCATTTTCAGTGACCGCGAGATCTCCGAGATTTCCTGCACGCGATTTCCGACGTAGCCTTGGTTGCCTGTACTCATCAGCTGCATGAAGTCGATGACGATCATGTCGAGGCCGTGTTCCATCTGCAGGCGACGAGCCTTCGCACGCAGTTCCGGAATGGACGAACCCATGGAATCGTCGATGAAGATGTTCGCCTTATTGAGGTCATCCATGATGGGACCCATGTTCTGAAAATCCTTGTCCTCCAATTTGCCCTTCTGCAGTTTCCATGAGTCGACCCCGAGCATGGAGGCGAAGAGACGATCGACGAGCTGCTCCTTGCTCATTTCGAGCGAGAAGATGCCGATCGTCTTGTTGTGCTTGATCGCGGCGTTCTGTGCAATGTTCAGTGCGAGCGATGTCTTTCCCATGCTGGGACGCGCTGCGATGATGATGAGATCACTTGGCTGGAAGCCCGATAATTTGTGGTCCAGTGCCGCATATCCGGTTGGTACTCCTTTGATCGCATTGTCCTTCGACTCGTGCATTTCGGCGAACTTCTCATACCTGGCACTCAGAATATCGCGAATGTGGATGAACTTCTCCTTCAGGAATGTTGCGGAGATGTTGAAGACAGTTTTCTCCACTTGCTCGAGCAGATCGGGAATCTCCTTCTCCACGTCGAATCCGAGGGACTTGATCTGATCGCCGGCTTGGATGATGCGTCGATGGATCGCTTTGGTCTTCACGATCTGCCCGTACTTGTAGACGTGTGCCGATGTTGGTACCTTCGAAGCTAATTCTGCGAGGAACGCGCTCCCTCCGACACTCTGCAATTTCTTATTGTCAGAGAGTTTGCTACTCAGCGTGACGATGTCGATCGGCTGATGACCTTGGTACAACTCTTGAATTCCAGCGTAGACCATCTTGTATGTCGGATCATAGAAATCATCCGGTGTGAGCAGGTCCGAGACCTTCACCATCGCATCGGGGTCCACGAGCAGGGCGCCGAGCACGGTCTGCTCAGCTTCGAGGCTGTGGGGTTGCACGTCGAGGAAGGCTTGAGCCATAGGTAGGGAGTGTAGACGAGGGCAGAAACGTGAGGAAGGGCAGAAAAGGCAGAAATGTTGTACAAACTGAATCGTTGTACCTTTCTACCTTTTCTGACTTCGCTGTACCTTTCTGCTCTTTTCGTCATACCACTTCGCGTTTAGAACCGCATTCATCACATCTTGTGTGAGAGCCGGATATCTTGGCCTTGGGAAACGCTACGCGGTACGAGAGGAGAAAGTAATTGGTTCCCGCAATAGTGGCCTTTTTGTTGCAACTTGGTATCACGCCGCGCTCAGCTTCGAAAACGCCTCCCGAATCCCCTTCTCCAGTTTCTCCGAGAGCTTCGGGTTCTGTTTCAGGTACTGACGCGCAAGTTCGCGCCCCTGACCGATCGTCTCTTCACCGACGCGGAAGTACGCACCAGATTTCTCGATGATGCCGTACTTCACGCCGAGGTCGAGAATGTCCCCTTCCCTCGAGATTCCTTGGCCGTAGAGAATGTCGAATTCAGCCTGACGAAACGGCGGTGCGATTTTGTTCTTCACAACTTTCACACGCGTGCGGTTACCGACGATGGTCTGCTCATCGGCACCTTTCTCCGTGATCTTGTCGATGCGGCGGACGTCGATCCTGAGCGACGCATAGAACTTGAGCGCATTGCCGCCTGTGGTGGTCTCGGGGTTGCCAAACATCACGCCGATCTTCATGCGCATCTGGTTGATGAAGACGACGGAGCAGTTGGTCTTGCTCACGATGGCTGTGAGCTTGCGTAGTGCCTGACTCATCAGGCGTGCCTGCAGACCCATGTGACTGTCGCCCATCATCCCTTCGATCTCGGCCCTAGGAGTGAGGGCTGCGACCGAATCGATCACGATGATGTCGATGCCGCCGGAGCGGACGAGGGTCTCGGTGATCTCCAGCGCCTGCTCGCCGTCGTCCGGCTGCGAGACGAAGAGGTTGTCGATATCCACGCCAATGCGCTTGGCATACTGGATATCCAATGCATGTTCGGCATCGATGAAGGCGGCGCGGCCTCCCCTCTTCTGAATTTCGGCAATGGCATGGAGCGCAAGAGTCGTTTTCCCTGATGACTCCGGTCCGAAGACCTCGATGATTCGGCTCTTTGGAATGCCGCCGCCGAGTGCAAGATCGAGACTCAGAGAGCCGCTCGAATAGGTCTCGATGTGGCTGTTTTGCATGGCACCGAGGCTCATGATGGCACCTACTCCATACTGTTTCTCGATTTCAACGATCGCGGCCTTCAGTGCATCTGCCTTTGCATGGTCGAGAGCAGAGGCAATTTTACCGTCTTTTGCAGCGACTGCCTGTGGAGTCTTCTCGGTGACAGCTACTTGTGTTGCTGGAATTATGGGTTTCGTCATGGGAGTGAGGGAGAAGAAAAATGAAAGGGTGTAAGAACGTTCACCTCTACTATTTCCTATCGCTGATTCTAGGTCAATCGGATGCACTTGAAAAACGGAGTTTGTATGGTGGTGTACGATTGTACACTCCTTTCGGATCACATCATTCTTTGCTGGAGCAGCATTTTGGATGCCTCGTTCCGGTCCTCACCTCCCGTCCTCCTCTCCACTGATGTGGAGAGGAGGTGGCCTGTGTTGTACCAAAAACAGTGCGCCCTTCTCCAGCCCGCAGGCAGGAGAAGGGTCGGGGATGAGGACCGTCAACAGAATGATGTGATCTGCTGTTGGGTTCACCTTGACGGAAGCCTTCTGCACACTCCAATCTTCGCCTCCGCATCGGTCACATCGCAGAAGTATCCTGCTCTACAGACAATATTTGCTGGCCCTCCACAGGGAGGAGGAATTCCCGACCCTGAGAGTGTTGTCATCTTCTCGGAATCCGACAGAAACTGCAGGCGCTCGAGCGCATTCTCGAATGCACGTTCAAGCTCCTTGATATCATCCACGTTCTGCATCGATTTCTGCGATGCTGTATCGAGGTGCAGGTGGAGAACGGAGGACCTGTTTTGAATGAAGACATCGATTGTTCCACCTGTGGCGCTGACGGACCGCAGTGCCCTGTGACCGGTCAGGTAGTACGCTGCTGCCTTCATTGGCATCGAACCGCTCCCTGCAAGGGTCACCGTGAGGAGAGGGATCTCCTCACTCGGTAGAACGAAGTGCACGATACTCATTTGCATACTTGCCTTCCAGAGCTCTGGCACGGCGATTCTGAGGTCGAGGGCTGGGATTTCCCACGTGTGCGTCCCTCCTTGTACTGAAGTCAGTGTTGTGACGATGAGGATGGGCAGTTCATTCTTCACAGAATTCTCTTCCGCTCTACCAAGGATGTGGACAGTCTGTCCTTCGAAGTCGACCAAATTTTCGGTTTTGCTCTCGACGAAGTAGGCTTTCTTTCCATTCACGAGGAGGATGTGCGTCCCGCGACGAATGAGTGAAATGTCGGCAGGGATGAGGGAGCCGGTGGCGCTGATGGATCCGAGGGGAGCTTGATCAGGGAGTTTTGTTGTGCAGCCTGCTGAGAACATCAGTGTTGCGAAAATGCCTGTAAAAATTACCGAAGATGTGATGCGGTTCATTGGGTGAAGTGTACACCAAACTTCCTTTCGTGGTTCGGTCTCTCTCATCGTAGGGGCACAACAAACTGCGGTTTGTTGTGCCCCTACCGACAATGGTACGAACTCGCTTCAGAGCTGCCTAGCGATACATTTCTGCACTCTCTGACCGGCTTGCTCAACGACGGCTTCAAAGTCGCCTACAGTCACCACTTCCCTGTTGTGATCGATAGCTCTCTGAATTGCAAAGTCACGCAGTGCGTCCATGAACTCATCCCTTATTTCATCACGAAATTGAAGAGAACCACCTGAGAAACGAATGTTCGAAGCAAAACATGTGGCCGAAGGAGATTCTGGTGACATTAGGAAGGCGGAGAGCTACTTCTTCTTGCTCGCATCGAAGTCGTACACTGCACGACCGACGCGGACGAAGTAGGGCATCTTCTGCAGGTTCAGACTGATCGTGCCTACCTTCACGGTGCGTTGCTTGCCGACTTCCTCGATGATCTGCTTCTTACTGAGCGCTCCCTTCGCCTTCAGGATCGTCTCGATGACATCGGCGACGGTGCCCGGTTCGAAGCCCCACTCTCGTAGCGCATACAGGCCACGACCAACGAGGACGAACTGCGGATAGCGGATGAGCTCGTTGTGTACGGCCTGGACAGTGACGTTCTTGTGATCGAAGGCGGCCTCTTTGATCTGGTTTGCGATCTCCATGAAGTGCATCGGATGTGCGATCTTCTTCAGGACGATCTCGACTTTGTCGCGGATACTGCGAGGACGGACGAAGCGCCACTCGGTGAGACCCCATCCTTCGACGATCTCCTTCAGTCTCTCATCAATGGTGAGACAACTCACGATGAGTTCGGACGAGGGAATGCGAGCTTGGAAGACGGGCATCGCCTGGATCGAGCTGACGAGTTCGCCTGCCTTCATGCATGAGTGACGCTTATTGAGGAACTTCACGCCCATGTCGATGACCATCGAAATATCATCGAGCGAAAGGCTTGCGAGTCTCCAGAATGGCTTGTAGGTAAGGCTGTGTCCCTCGGAAGCCATCTCGGTATCGATGGCGAAGCTGAGCTTCAGGATGGAGCCGTCGATGAGTTCGGATCCTGGAAGACGTTTGAGGACGGAATTGACGAGCTCACTTCCCAGCATCAATCCCCCATGGGTGCGCAGGATCCCCTTCGCCATCTCATTCACTTCATTCAAGCGTGTCGTACGGACTGTGCGCTTCAATTTACTCAGTGCGATGCTCTCGATTTGACGGATGCGCTCACGAGTGACATTGAAGTGCTTGCCGATCTTCTCGAGTGTTTGTTTGCCGGCACCCGCGAGAGCGAAGCGGCGTTTGATCACCTCCGTTTCTTTCTGTGTCAGCACGAGGAAGAGATCGCCGAGAATGTCCTGGAGACTCAGGTTGAGTTGAGCCTTCTGTGGAGGTGTCAGCGAGCCTTGTGCGGAGGTGGTGGAGGGAGTCATACGAAGCAGGGGGAAATGAAACTATCTCGTTGTACCAGAACGTTGACAGAAAATAAAGTTAAACTTTCTTTCCTATCGATGTCGCCATTTTGACGTTTGGTTATCATGTTCATGGGCAGAGAGGAGCGGAGAAAGCATGCTCGAGAA
The DNA here is from genome assembly GCA_023245775.1 of Candidatus Peribacteria bacterium. Taxonomy (GTDB): domain Bacteria; phylum Patescibacteriota; class Gracilibacteria; order Peribacterales; family Peribacteraceae; genus SICN01. The sequence goes on from JAHFJR010000010.1 coordinate 34,727, forward strand.
AGGGAGATATGATATAACAATTATATTACATGTCAATAGCTTTGTTTCTCTCCATCCAGACCGTGAGAATGTCGCAAGCTGCCTTGGCGTCAGAATCGGCTCTGGGAGCGAGAGAATCGGCTACTGATGTGTAGCGTTCATCGACGAATTCTGCTGAAAGTTTCACACTCTCTTGGATGGCCAAAACGACTTTCTGCGTCCATGCGGATTGTGCTCCCTCCGCGCCACGTGGGAGCAGCGGCATTCCGACGATGAGTCGATCAACCTTCTTCTCCTTCGCCAACAAAGAAAGATGTTGCACAAGCGCCTCGGTTGTTTTGTGATGGAAGGTATCGAGCGCGACGATGCACCCGCTTCGTGTATCACCGTAAGCGATCCCCGTTCGAGCGGTGCCGATGTCGAGGGAGAGGAGGCGAATGGTGTTTATGTTCGAGTGCCGATCTTTCTCGCGAGTAAGGACTTCTTCCTCGCTGCATTCTTCCAGTGGATCAGGTTCCTCTTCATCGCCATATCAATCGCCTTGTAGGCCTGGGGGAGAACTCTTGCTGCCTCTTCGTTCTTTCCTTCCTTGACGAGATCGGACACCTTGCGGATCTGTGTCTTCATACTCGTCTTGAACGGAAGCCTGCGCGCATGGCGCACTCGGTTCTGACGGGCAGCCTTGATGGAGGAAGGGAGGATTGGCATAGAGCTGAGCTAGGGTAGGGAAAGGGATGGGTGAAGTCAATACATGGATCCGTACGTTGAAAGTGGAAGGTGTACGGTTGAAAGGAGGAGGTAGAGTATAGAATGTCCAACTTCTCGAGCATGGAAGAAGAAGGAAAACTGATGTAGAGTCTCTGCGTTCTATGTGTGGGATCTTCGGGTACATCGGCGAGAGGAAGAATGCTGGCAGTATCGTGATTCGGGGACTCAAGAACCTCGAGTATCGTGGCTATGATTCGTGGGGCATCGCGATGCGTCTCCTCGATGGTTCCATGCGTATGGCGAAGGACATTGGCAAGATCGGTGCCGTGGACGACAAGGATTTTGCTCAGCCGTGCAGCCTCGCCATCGCTCACTCGCGCTGGGCGACGCATGGTGGTGTGACGAGGGACAATGCCCATCCACACTTCAGTTGCGATGGACGCATTGCTGTAGTGCATAACGGCATCATCGAGAACTTTGAAGAGCTGCGTTCAGAACTCGAGAGCAAAGGCCATACGTTTGCATCGCAAACCGATACGGAGATCATTCCCCATCTGGTGGAAGAACTGCTGAAGCAAAAAGGAATGACATTGGCCGAAGCCGTTCGATCTGCTTGCAAGCGTTTCATGGGGCGTTTCGCCATCCTCGTGCTGGATCGGCAGCTCATGAGCCTCGTTGCCGCTCGTACGGGTTCACCACTCATTGTCGGTGTCGGTGATGGTGAATGTTTCATCGCATCTGACATTCCTGCCTTCCTCGAGTACACCCGTACAGTCGAGTATCTCGATGACGGGGAGATGGTGACGGTGGAGGGTGGGAAGATCCGATTCCAAAATATTCAGACAGGCGAGGAGCGAGAGAAGCGCCTCGTGACGATCGATTGGACGGTCGCTGATACGGGAAAGGGTGAGTATGAGCATTACATGTTGAAGGAGATTATGGATCAGAAGGAGACGATCCAACGTGCGGTTCATCAGGACGATGAACATATTCTCCAAGTGGCGAAGTCCATCGAGACGTGTCTCGGCTGCATCCTCTCTGCGTGTGGCACGGCCGGCAAAGTCTGCATGGCCGCAGACTACTTCTTCTCGGTCGTTGCCAAGAGGCATGTGAACTTCGTCACGGCGAGCGAGTTCCCGATCTACCACCACTTCCTCAAACCCGAGAGCCTCATCATCGTCGTGAGTCAGAGTGGGGAAACAGCGGATGTTCTTGAGGCGATGAAGGTAGCCAAGCAGTCAGGATCCAAAGTACTTGCGATCGTGAATACCGAAGGCTCGTCGATCGCACGTGCGGCGGATTACACACTCCTCATCAATGCGGGGCCGGAGCGTGCTGTGGCCTCGACGAAAGCTGCAACGGGGCAGATGGCTGTCTTGCTTCTCATCGCTCATGCCGTTGCGGGGAAATTGAATGCCGGACGTACTCTCCTTCTGGAGACTGGTGGACTGATCAACGACATGCTCAACCCGCGCTACATCGAGCACATCGAGGGCATCGCGAAGAAGATCTGCAAGCACGACAACATGTACATCATCGGCAAGGGATGGAACTACCCGATGGCCCTCGAGAGTGCGATCAAGATTCAGGAAGTCAGTTACATCCATGCTGAAGGCTTCGCCGCAGGCGAACTGAAGCATGGGCCGATTGCATTGATCGAAGAAGGAACGCCATGCGTCGCGCTTCTAGGCAACGACGAATTCACGTCGGATATTCTCAGTAACATCATGGAGCTGAAGGCTCGAGGAGCTCTGATCATCGCTGTCTCTCCCGTTCGTCACACCGCGTTCGATCTCTGGATCAAGGTGCCCGATGCCGCTAGCGCGCAGCCGATTGTCAATATTATTCCCATCCAGATTTTGGCGTATCTCCTAGCAGTTCTACGGGGGAAGGATCCGGACATGCCGAGGAATTTGGCGAAGAGCGTTACGGTGAAGTAGGATTTTTTCTAAGAACATCATTTTGTACATAAAATTAATTATACCAATGATCTGTCAGTATATTTATAATTAGGGCAATTGCGAGAATCACAATACAGCCAAAAATGTATTCAAAAAGAACGAAGCTAGAAATAACTGAGTATTTCCTAAATTTTCGAAAAAAATCTTGAAGCATACACTTATATTATTAGCTTATTTTAAAATAATTATAAAGTGCGCGAAGAAGCGGGTCTCGTGGGTCCCGCTTCTGGAGCGCCACCGCTTAGGGAAAGGATGGTCCATGGAAGGAAAACCGCAGGTTTGCCTTCCATGAATTACTTCTCATCTGGTGGTATCCCATAATCATCGAACAGGAACTGCGCAATACTCTTGAAGAGCGGTGCGGCTGATTTACTCCCGAAGTCGTCCTTCTTTGGGCGATCCAACTTCACGAGGATCAGAAATTTCGGATGATCGACCGGCGCGTAGCCCGCGTACGTCGCGATGGTCGAGCCCGTTCCACTCTCGTACTTGCCGCCAGGTCCTGCGATCTGCGACGTTCCGGTTTTACCAGCGATGCGATGCCCCTTCACCTTTCCTGCACGCGCGAATCCATTCTGTGCACTGTTGACGAGCATGGCGGTGATCGTTGCTGAGGTCGAAGGTTTGATCACTTGTCTGATGATGTCGGGCGCTCTCTTGTCGATCGTACCGTCTGGATGTCGTATCTCATCGATGATGGTTGGCCGCATCAGCTTGCCACCGTTTGCGAGTGCGGACCATGCGGTGATCATCTGGAGTGGTGTTGCGGTGATGCCCTGTCCAAAGGCCATAGTCATCAGGAGGGCTGGACTCCACTCTCTCCAAGGCTTCAGATCCCCAGGGAGTTCGTTGTCGAGCTCGATGCCAGTCACGGTGCCAAAGCCAAAGTTTTCGAGTGCGGCGTGGAACAGGTTGCGACCGAGTTTCAGACTCACACTCGTCATGCACGTATTGATGGAGAAGTTGATGCAGTCAACCATACTCACCTTGCCGTAGTACTTGTTCAGAGCATTCTTGATCGTGTAGATATCTACTTTCACTGCTCCCGTGTCATTGTAGATGTCGAGCGGAGACACCTCCCCTTGGTCGAGAGCGGTTGCCATGGTGATGGCTTTCATCACCGAACCCGGTTCGTAGACCTCTTGAATCGTGCGATTGACGTACGAGCCCACACCGATGTTGTTCTTGTACTTCAGCCAGATCCCCTTCCGGTCTGTTGGAAAAATCTCGCGTCGATTATTGTCACCCAGGTAGAGGTAGTACCGCGTGATCGCCTTGAGCGCATAGAGTTTTTCGAGTTCATCCAATTTGGCAAGGCTCGCGATGCAGACCTCGAGGCACCGAACACTGTCCTTCCTCAGAAGCTGTCTGCCCTCGGGGGTCATATCAGCGAGGTACGTCTTGATCACGCGGACATTCTTCTCAGGATCGTAGACTTCGACGACGATGCCTCTCTCATGCTCAGGATCCAGAGCGAATGCTTCTTTCTCGTAGACCGATGCATAGATGTTATTGTCGAAGAGCGGAGCATTCGCGAGGGCGAGGATCCGTCCCGTACTGGGATCCATGATGATCACCTGCCCACTCTCGGCATCAACTTTCTTCACCATCGCAGCGAGCAGATCCTCGACGTGGCTCTGGATGAAACGATCGATGGTGAGAGCGATCGTCGATCCGTCCCTTGGATCGATGAATTTCTGATCGGAGGAGACGATCTGTCCCCCGAAGGGATCACTCACCGAAGCGATGAGGCCTTCCTGGCCGCGTAGGATCGAATCGTACGCACGTTCGATGCCGTACTGCGGTTCCTGTAGTGCATTGATGAAGCCCACAACGTGGGATGCGATCTTCGTATCCGGGTAGAACCTCCAGTGCTCGGGGAGCAGTGTGATGGCTCGAAAGGGATCTGGAATCTGCGGGACTCCCTTTTTTCCTTTTGGATTTTCAGCGAGGATTCTCTCTTTCCAACTTGCAAGATGCTTCTCCTTGAGTTCGCGAATTTTGACACTGAGCTCCGGTGGCAGCTTGGCCATCACGGGCACGTACCGCAGTGGACGGCTCTGCATCCGAGAGCTGAGAACACGGGGATCGATAAGGAGAATCGGAGAGAACTGTCTCGATATCTGAGACACCTTCGACTGGTCGACCTGATCTGGATTCACGTAGATCAGTGCCTGTTCTTCATTGACAAAAATCCCCGGGATCGCGAGTGCTGCGATGTCGGCTTGCTGCACCTTGTTCGCGCTGTAGAGCAGGGGTGCGAAGGTGACGGTGCGTTGACGTACACGCTCCTCGATGAATCTCGCGAAGAGACGACGAACCTCGGTCAGATCGGGAAGTGCGAGAGTATCGAGGCCTTGAGTCGCTCCCGTGAGTGTTGCGATCGTTGCTCCGGATGCATTCACCGTTTCGGTAATCTTCACTCTGCTGAGAGGATCGAATGCACGTCGATAGAATTGGATGAGCTCGCTTGGACATGTGGCGTCACCACTCCTGCAACGAGCATCGAATTCTGGAGTCACTAGGATCTGTGAGAGCTCATCGGCCACGGCTGCATGGTCGCTCTGGATCACCAGCGGATCGATGTAGAGGAGGTCGAGGGTCGTATTGGTTGCAAGGATGCTGGTCTCGCCTGTCTTGCTGTTGCGGCTGAAAATTTCTCCACGCTTTGCCGAGAGCACGACGCCTCCATACTGTTGCTCCTGTGCGATCTTGTGGTACTCACTACTCTTCACGATCTGGAGCTCGATGAGTCTGCCAACGATCACGAGGCAGATGGAGAGGAACACGCCATGGAGAATGAAGATGCGCCGCTCGAACGAGCGACGTTTCTGGGTCTCGGAGATGGCGGAAAAACGACCGGAAAGCATGGTGCAGAGGTTAGCATATGCCAAAAGCAACTATGAGTTGAAAGTGGAAAGTTGAAAGTGGAAAGTAATAGATGATTCCGACAAAAATACCAAAAGTAACTTTCCACCGTACACGTTCAGCTTTCCACTCTTCTTCAACGTGCGATCATTTCCTCCCTTTCCTGTCCCGTTCCGATCAATCGCACCGGAACACCGATGTTCTTCTCGATGAAGTCGATGAAGGCTTGCGCCTGCCTCGGTAATTCTTTGAAATCCGTGATGCTGTGTGTCGATGTCTGCCATCCTGCAAGATCTTCGTAGATCGCCTTTCCACTCCTATCCATGCCAATTCCAATCGGAATTTCTTTCTCTTCGTCCAGCACATCCAGTTTCGTCAGATTGATTGCTGTGAATCCGTTGATGAACGCACTCCGCTTCAGATCTGGAAGGTGAAGCCAGCCTGTTCGACGTGGTCGTCCTGTCGTCGATCCGTACTCCCCTCCCCTTTTTCTTAGACCCTCACCTCGCTCACCCGCTTCCTCCGTGATGAACTCTCCCGCACCGACACGCGTGCAGTACGCCTTCGCGACGCCGATGCACGATGTGAGAATATTCGGAGGGAGTCCGAGTCCTTGCAGTGCACCTGCCGCGGTCGTCTGGCTGCTCGTGACATAGGGATACGATCCGTGGTCGATATCGAGGAGGGTCGCCTGTGCACCCTCGATGAGGATCGTCTTTTTCTGCTGGACAAACGATGCCATCAGGTCAGGGAGAAACTTCACGATTCTCTCACCCAACAGTTTCTTCGTGGCCTCAGTCGCTTGCACTTCGGAGGCAATGTCGATCTCCACTCCGTACATCTGTTTGACGTCTCTTGCTTTTTCTTTGAGTCGTTGAAGAATGTTTCCGAGGTGTTCCATGCGAATCCCGGATCGTGCTGCCTTCTCCATATATGCAGGCCCGATACCACGTTTCGTCGTGCCGATGCCGCCTGCTCCGCGTCGTTCTTCCAGCACAGCGTCGATCGTCTTGTGATAGTCGAAGACGATGTGGGCCGCAGGCGAAATGAAGAGTCTCTCCACGAGATCGATGCCTCCCTCACGCAGGGTCGCAATTTCTTCGAGTAACGTCGGAAGGTGGATGACCATGCCGGAACCGAGCACGACAGCTTTTCCTTCGTGCAGACATCCCGCAGGCAAGAGGTGAAACACGTGCTTCTTTCCGTTCACGACGATCGTGTGTCCGGCATTGGCTCCTCCGCAAGCTCTGGCAATCACATCGAAATGCTCACCGAGAAT
>JAHFJR010000011.1 GCA_023245775.1 Candidatus Peribacteria bacterium
AGGGGGAAGGGGGAAGGGGGAAGGGGGAAGGGCAGACAATTGCGTAGGGGCGTAAGGTCTTTCGAGACCTTACGCCCCTACTGTCGGATCTACTCCTTCAGCTTCCACCTCACTCCCCTGCGCTCAATGAGTCCGTCTCTCTTGAGAGCAACAAGAAGCCCCATCAGCCACTCCCGATGATCGTCCATCGTCCCTTCGACTTCGCTCAGGGCCTCCGGCCAATCGATCGTCACCTGTGATCCGATCTGATGAAGTGACAGTCCGCGAGGCGCATCGCGAAGTGCTTCGATAATCCGTCCGCGGAAGATCCGATTCGGAATGTGTTTGCCCGCCACCTCTCGCCCGATCTCCAACTTCTTGTTCACTTTTTTTGTTCGAACTTTTACTTTTCTATAAGCCTTGCAAATAGATCTCATTCCCAATGGAAAAAGCTCCCACTTGGGATTATTCTTGGTGCAAACAAGCGAACCGAAATCCATGAGTGCAGCGTGAAAATTCATGGAAGGCAAACCTACGGTTTTCCTTCCATGGACCATCTTTTCCCTAAGAGGTGGCGCTCCAGCAGCGGGGCCCGCGAGACCCGCTGCTTCGCGCACTTTTTTATTATTTGTTTTCATTGCAACACCAAGAACTTTCTCTGCAAGTTTCAAAAGAAATTTGTCATCTTTTTTCCACGTTCCATCCGCATTCTCCGGTCCGACAAAGAACCGATGCAGGATTCTACGAATATTCGTATCGAGACACGGAGTGGAAAGACCGAAGGCAAAATTTCTGATGGCGGCGGCGGTGTAATGGCCGATGCCAGGGAGTGAGAGGAGGTCGTTCATTTCGCGGGGAAATTTTCCATGAAATTTTTCGACGATTTCTCTTACCGCATCTCGCAGTCTGAGCGCACGATTGTTGTACCCGAGCCCTCTCCAGGCCAACAGAACTTGTTTATTAGAAGCCTTTGCAAGGTCTTCTATTCGAGGAAATATTTGTATAAAATTTTTATACAATATGATGACTCTCGGTACCTGCGTCTGTTGAAGCATGATTTCGGAGACGAGGACAAGATAGGCTTTATGATCGATATTTTTTTCCTTGAGATCGCGCCATGGAAGCGTGCGCTTGTGAATGGCAAACCACTTCTGAAGTTCGAGACAGAAGATTTCGATCTTTTTTGAAGATTCCATACTGACAACATAGCAGTAGAGTGGAGTCATTTGGAAAGTTCTTCTATAAACGACGCGGGCCGAACGCCCGCTCCTTTTATTCTGTGTTTTAATTGAATGGAGAACACCTCTGCCGTATCTCAACATTGTCCTCCCCTCTCAGAAGACGTTCTTCAATCTGACAGAACTTCTTTTTCGTCTCCTGTAGCTCTCTTTTCAAAGTCATACTCAGCTCCCAAGGGAGCGGGCGTTCGGCCCGCGGCATTACAAGAATAGAGTGAGCGTATGTTCCAACGACACCCCTTTCAAAACGAAATTCTGATGCTTATCACAACGAATACACAGAATCGTAGAAAAATATTCGCAGACCCTACCTATGCGAAAGAGGCTGTGGATTCTCTCTATCGCACTCAACAATTGTATCCGTTTCTTCTCTTCGGATTCGTGGTCATGCCGGATCACTGTCATTTTCTGCTGAAAGTTCCCGAGCCTCTGAAAATATCCACCATGATGCGAACGTACAAGTACGGTGTCACCTTCAACCTTGGCATAGGAGCATTCTGGCAATCGAGATTTCATATCCGAGTTCCAGATCACGGCTGGAAGGCGCTGGAATACATTCATCTGAATCCTGTCCGAGCAGGACTATGTGAAATGATCGAGCAGTATCCTTGGTCATCAGGCTCGGGGAAATGGGATATTACCGGTCTTGATACATGAACCATTGATTCGACGCGGGCCGAACGCCCGCTCCTTTTATTCTGTGTTTTGACTTAAAATTTCCTTTATCCTTTCGTAATCCCGATCCTATCCTCGATCTCCTGATCGACGAACGCTTTCTTGCGTCCGTACTTCATGCGACTGAATTCTTTGATGAGCGCGCCGAGCTTCTCGTTTCTTTGCGATTCGTCGTAGATTGTCGCGAGGGAGAACGGACGTGAGGTCGTATTGTTGATGTTCAGCTTCACGTAGCACTGGAAGTTCGGAATACCGATGACATCCTGTTCGCTGAGAACCGGCGCAAATTCCTTCGCCATGTACTCCGCGTCCTCGGCACCGATCTTGAAACTCATGATCGTACCGACGTTGCCGAACACGGCGTCGCGCATCTTCGTACTCGACTGGCCGTAGGACTCGGTCTTGCCAACGAGTTGCCCGATGTACTGGTGCGCCATGATGAGACCAAGCTCGTACTTGCGGGCCTCCGAGAGAATCGTCGCAAAGGCATCGGTGATGAAGTTCTGGAATTCATCGACGTACAGATAGAACCTCTTGCGATCTGCCTGAGGCAGATCAGCACGGCTCAGAGCGGCCATGTTCACTTTATTGACGAAGATTAAGCCAAGAAGCTGAGCATTCACATCGCCGATTTTTCCTTTGCTCAGATTCACGAGGAGAACTTTTCCCGTATCCATGATCTCACGAACATTGAACGCGCTCTTCGGCTGACCGATGATGTTGCGCATCGTCGAGTTCGTGATGAACGGGCCGAACTTCGCCGAAAAGTATGGAATCATCTCCTCTTTCTCCCTCGCACCGGTCTTCGCGATTTCGTTCTCCCAGAAGCTCCTCACGACGGCGTTCCTGCACTTGCTCACTTTGTACCGCTGGAACTCGTCATCGACGAAGAGACGTGGCACATCGATGAGCGTGGCACCTTCCTCTTCGTCATCCATGAGCGTCAGACACCCATTACGGAAGTAGTGCTGGATGCGCGGACCGAAGATCTCGTTACCGAAGAGCTTGATGAAGATCTCCATCGCATCGAGCGAGGCCCTGTCTTTCTCTTCGGGTGTTTTGGCCTCGAGCAAATTGAGTCCCATCGGACGCTCTCCATCACTGGGATCGAACACGACGACATCTTTAGCGCGCTCCTTGACGGTATGCGCAAGCGCATCTTCGATCAGGTCGCCGTGCGGATCGATGATGCACAGCCCCTCATTGCGTTCGATGTCTTGTCTCGACATCCAGTTGAGCAGAGCGGATTTACCCGAACCAGATTTACCAATGATGTACTGGTGACGCGTGCGATCCTTCTCGAGGAAACGAATTTTCGTCTCCACGGCCCGATGCCGGTTGATGCCGAGGATGATGCCTTCGGTCGGCGCATTTGGTGGTGGCGGAAGGACCTTGCACTGGATCCAGTCGATATTGGTGATCGTGTTGTAGCGACTGTCAGGAAAGTGAAACACGGAAGCAAGTTCCTTCTCGGTCAGTAAGTTTCTGCGATGCATGTAGCCATTGATACGCCGCTTCCAGAGCGGATAGATCAGGTACTGATTGATCGCAAGCGGCATGAAATCAATCAACATGCGTCGATTCTTGAAGTAGTTGCCGTAGGCATCTTTGAAGACGTTGAAACTCACCTGAAGATTGTTGGCGATATCGTTCGCTCTCTCCCACGTCTTGGACGCGGCGAGAATACGGACGCTGCAGTGGAATCCGCTCATGCCGGCCTTCTCTCCCATGCGCTTGTAGAGCTCTTCCTCCGGCTGAATCATACGGATGAACGAGTCACCCTTGGAAGCACCCGGCGCAAAGGTCTGTGCTGCATCGCCGGAGCTCAACAGATTGATGAGCACTCCAACAAATTTGAGTCCGGGGATACGATCGAACAGCGACTCTTTCTTCCCCTTGAAACTGGCACTGGCTCTCGCCTTCACCTTCTTCGACCAACGCTCCGAGAACGTCGGCGTCAGGACCACTTGCACCGTCGCTGTCTCATCAGGTGTCAATTTGCTGAGTGCATTGGCAATATCGTTGAACGGATCATCCTGCATATGGTCGAAGAACCGCAGCGGATACTCGAAACTCTTCTTCAGAATCATGTTGTATCCGACGAGCTTGTACCCCTTCTGCCAGATTTCCGGTGTCGGCTGGAGGGTGACTTCGGCATTGGGATAGTACGAGGTGATCTGCTTCTCGATGATGGAGATCAAGTGCTTCGGCACGAGCACGTAGAACTGGATGAGCCCGCGCTCCACGAACAGTTCGAAGCTGATGGTGATGAAGCGGAAAATCCAGAAGTGAAACACCTGCCAAAAATCCAGATCTTTCACTTCGTAGAGTGCGCGAAAGAGCTGTTCCATGATGGCGATCTTCTCCTTGAAATCCTTCTCGGTGCGTTTCTCCTGATCGATCTTGCTGTCACTACGAGGCAGAATGATCTTCAGCGACACCAGTGATCTGGCGCGATACCATGCGTAGGTGAAACGCATGTTGAAGATCGCGTACCAGAGCAGGAAGTAATCGAAGAAAATCCACAGCGTATTGAAGAGAGGATCCGACAACCACCACGCGAAGAGTTGTGACCAGAGATTCAGGCGAAAGACGAAGGAGGTCACTTCGACGACGAGGAGGACGAGTGGCCAAAAGAGGAAACGGAGAACGATGACCATGAGAGAAGTGTCGGATAGGAGAGAGCGTGAGGAATGGGCACCAGTAGATGCACTCTACTAAAGAATCTTTCTATTATAGCAGAAAAAGCGCTTGAGTTACAGGGAATCGTTGTTCTCCCCAGGTTCTCTTTCAGCCGAAAATCTTGCAATTTCCGAGGAACCTTTCCTAAGGAAAGAGCGTGCTACCTCCTCCACACTCCACCACCTCCGTACGCATCTCGCGCATGCGACCAGTTTTGGTGCCAAGGAGGAACACGTAGCTGCCGATCATGCTCGGTGTGAATGCAAACGTTTCTCCCTTCGTGACCCATGTCTGCACTCCCGTGTGCGTACCGTCTGGATACACCACATCCCGGATGACAAATGGCTGAAATGATGAGAGATTCAACGTGCCACCGAGCCCAAGAGAATGCGGAATACCAGTATCGAGTCGCACATCGCTCGTAATGCGTTGCTGGAAACGATCATCGTGACATGCCTGCACGAGATGCGCATCACCGAGGCGCTCGAAACGCACCCGAATCTTGCCGATCGAACGATCGGCGATCTGGGTGAATGATGCGAGACTCAAATCCATCTCTCTCCCCTGGATGAAGGGTCCGCGATCATTGATACGGACGATGATACTCCTACCATTCGCGATATTCGTCACACGCACGAGGGTATTCGCTGGGAATGTCCTGTGTGCTGCCGTGAGCGCGTTCATATCAAACGTCTCTCCGAACGCTGTTCCTCTGCCATGAAATTTCTCGGAGTAGAGACTGACTTCATGCGTCTCGGATGCAAGTTTGGCGTCGACGTCTCGCATGAGATCGAGGAGCTCCTCTCGCGTCAATGAACCGCTCTCAGCGTTGTACGAAAGATCATATTTTTTTGCAAGAACTGGTAGATCCGGAGGATCAGGCAAAACCATGAAATCATTCGAACCATCAGCCTTCAGTCGCTCGACTCCTCGCGTGCGCAGGAGCAGGAGGACCGCATCGGACGGAGTCAGGGGATCATTCGGTCGGAACCGCTCGTTCTTGTCATTCAGAAAACCACGCGCCTTGGCAAAGGTGATCTCTAGAAAACCTTTGTCCGAAGGTCCGAGATCGAGGTAGGGCTTCTCCTTCGTCTTCTCCGCAGGCCGCCCAATGCTGTTCCATATCAGGAGGAAACCGTCGCGACGAGTGATCGCGTCAGAGGCATGAGCAGTATGCGGTACGAGGAAGCCAGAGAAAAAAATCAGAGCTGAGAGAACGATGAAAGGACGCATGAGGGAAGTATACATCCTTACATCTCCCCAACCCCATTCGCCCGCAGCTCTCTCCACTGGACTGCGACCATCTCTTTCATGGCCGCTGTCTTGGTTGCTGGACCAAAGATACCAGCGCCATGCGCCATCGCTGAAGCGATGATCTTCGTCTCGAGCTGATACTTCAGCAATGCCGCCTGCGTATGAGACCCAAAGGTCCCCGTCACATCTTTTGCACTCAAGTAACCAGTCGTATGCAGGAACGCCTGCAGGGCGGAGACCTCTTTTCCATGGTCACGCAGCGAGAGCACCTTGGAAGACAACCCCTCCTCCTTCACACGTGCAACAAGATGCATCTTCGCAGCGACAACGGGGAATTTCATCGCGATGATCTTCGTCTTCCACGCCCTGAGAATAGCTGCCTTCGTTGCAGGACCAATGCGTCCTGCATACGTATCGAGCGCATGAGCAACGATGCCATGCTTCATCTGGAAAGCTACCACGGACTCCCGTAGATGCGCATCGAAGAGTCCATCTGTTCGTCCACGGTAGAAACCGAGGAATCGGAGTAATTTCTGAAGTTGACGAACATCATTCCCCGTCACCCCTCGGTCCAATCCTTCGACAATATCAGGCAAATTCTCGGGCTTGATACTCGTGGCAATACTGAGTGCTGCCGCCGCTGATACATCGACCTTCGCGCCGTCTCCCACCAGCCCTTCACTGCTCAAGAAATCCTTCAGTGCCTGCTGTGTTGCCTCCCCGTACTGCGCATTCACTTCAACCTTGAAGTATCCGAGATCCTTGAGCACAGATTGCAACACGCGAACGGAGTACTCCTTGTTGCCAAATTCCGCCTGCAAGAGAAGCTCCGACGTATCGATCTTCGGGAGGCTCGCAAGGAGGGTCGTATCGGAAGGGATGGAATCGACAGAGAAATGCTCACTCGGCATCGCTTCAGAACCGATCGGATACACCGTGCCCGTCACCCGACGTGCACCCCACGCCAGAGCACGTGCCAAGCCTTGCTCACCGGTTCCCATCCAGAGATCGATCCGGTGAAGGTCATTGCCCCATTCGACGATACGTCCTCCACGATCGTGCACCGCACCGACGCCAAGACCGGGGAGATCGATCCTCGTCCCGTACTCATACGTCTCGGGAGCTGCGATCATGCCAGCGTAGACCGGCGTGCCATCAGCACCATTCGTTCCGTTGCCATTGAAGCTGATCTCATCTTCGTAGTTTCCACGGAAGTAGCAACACTGATTCGGGAGTGGTGAGTAGTACGCCGTCACCACGAACTCCTGCACATGTGGAGGGTCAGCAGCGTAGACGGGAGAGAAGAGAGAACCAAGCAGCGATGTCATGACAACCGCCGCCGGATAGACGCGTGCTTTGGCAATTTCTACGTACATGGTGTGGGTGTTGATGAAAATAAATCTCATCAGTATACCACAAGCAACGCCTGTTTTCACGCAGCAGTAAAACAAAAAGTCGCTTGTGTCTTGTATGAAATTGTTTACAAGAAAAATTTGATTAATTTGTCAGTAGATGTTATAATAATTCTATGAGTGATCATAAAGATACAGAAGTGCCAAGTGAGGATCATTCTCCATCTGATGAAGGACCATTGGAGGATCCAGATGATACTGTTGATCTGACTGTGGAAGAGATGACTGCTCTATTGAAAGGAGCTTCGGGAGAAGCAGTCAGCAAGCAAATGGTAAACTCAGATGATACTCCGATGGGAAAATTTGCATGGTTGATGGCGATGAATGAGGAAAACTCTGCTGGTGCCAAAGGCCTAAAAAGTCTTCAGAGAATAACAAGATTTCTGATGCTCATTCGCAGCAAAAGAGATGAAGGTATGTCGAGGGAAACACTGCGAAAGTGTTTCCAAGATATGTCAGATGTGGCGTTCGACATTCTCATACAAAGTATGAATGCATCTGCGTATATTCAAATCTCAGCAAATCAAATTCACATTACCGAGCGGGGGGAATCAAAAATACCTGCGTTCGATACGTACTTGTCTTCAGTGGGTCAGTGATGAAAGTATCATAACATTTGTCTTCGCGATCTCTCTTCGCTAGGATCGGCGGGACATGACAACCGAGATACGCAGTGGCACCCCCGTGCCCCATCAGGGCGGGGAGGCTAGTTTCTGTAAAGTGGAAAGTGATCATCCTGTTTCTCCAGCAATTAAAACAATTCTTCTTCTTGGCTCAGGTGCGCTCAAAATCGGAGAGGCCGGAGAATTCGATTACTCTGGCAGTCAGGCCATCAAGGCGTTCAAGGAGGAAGGAAAGCGCGTGGTACTGATCAACCCGAATATCGCAACGAACCAGACGAGCTGGGGACTGGCCGACCGCGTGTACTTCCTCCCCGTACAGCCTGAATTCGTTGAACAAGTCATCAAAGCGGAGAAGCCCGATACCATCGCGCTGAGTTTCGGCGGACAGACGGCCCTCAACTGCGGCGTGAGACTGGACGAACTCGGGATTTTGAAAAAATATGAGATCCGCGTCCTTGGAACTTCCGTCGATGCGATCCGTAAAACCGAAGACCGAGCGCTCTTCAATCAAGAACTGAAGAGTATCGGAGTCTCCGTCCCCCGCTCTCTCGCCTGCGAACGTCTCGAAGATGCACGAGCCGCCGTCGATACGATCGGTCTTCCCGTCATGATTCGCGCCGCGTTCGCACTGGGCGGCAAAGGGAGTGGACGTGCATCGACGAAGGAGAAGGCAGAGGAAATTTTGAAGAATGCATTCGTCGAATCTCCACAGGTCTTGGTCGAAGAAGACCTCACGGGATGGAAGGAAATCGAGTACGAAGTGGTCAGAGACTGCGAAGACAACTGCATCACGGTGTGCAACATGGAGAACATTGACCCGCTTGGGATTCACACCGGTGAATCGATCGTCGTTGCCCCAAGCCAGACACTCGACAACGAGGAGTACCAGATGCTCCGATCGACTGCACTCAAGGTCATCCGTCACCTCGGCATCATCGGCGAATGCAATATCCAGTACGCGCTGCATCCTCGCAGTCGCACGTATCGCGTGATCGAAGTGAATGCGCGTCTCAGTCGCAGCTCGGCACTCGCTTCGAAGGCGACAGGCTATCCGCTTGCTTGGGTCGCAGCAAAACTGGCGCTGGGGTACGCGCTTCCGGAGATCAAAAACTCCATCACGAAAGTGACGTGTGCGGACTTTGAGCCCTCTCTGGATTACGTGGCGATCAAAATGCCACGGTGGGATCTGAAAAAGTTCAGCTTCGTCACAGAAGAAATCTCCACAGAAATGAAGTCGGTCGGGGAAGTGATGGCACTCGGAAGGTCGTTCGAGGAAGCATTGCAGAAAGCGGCACGCATGCTGAATATTGGCGCCCACGGCCTCTATCCATCTCACGTGAAATTTGTGAAGAAAGAACTACAGAGTGAGATGCGCAATGCAAGTCCTCAACGTATTTTTGCTGTTGCAGAAGCACTCTCAGGCGAATGGTCACCGGAAGAAATCAACATTCTGACAGGGATCGATCGATGGTTCTTGGAGCGGATCAAGAGATGTGCAACGCTCAAGCAGGAATTATTCCAGACGAAATCGCACACACTGACGACAACGTTGCTTCGATCATGCAAGCGTGCGGGCTTCTCGGACAAGTCTATCGCGCTGATTCGTGACGGGAAAACAGAGGACATTACGGATATGAGACTCGCAGCGGGCATCACTCCGTTCGTCAAACAAGTCGATACGCTCGCTGGGGAATTCCCAGCACAGACGAATTATCTGTTCTGCACCTACAATGCAACGGAGAGCGATGTAGATTTTGAAGAGAAAAAAAACAAAGACCTCGGACGAATCATCGTCCTCGGCGGTGGTCCCTACTCCATCGGTTCTTCGGTCGAGTTCGACTGGTGCTGTGTGCAAGCTGTCCGAGAATTGATGGCGCAAGGATTCGAAGTGACGATGATCAACAGCAACCCCGAAACGGTCTCCACCGATTACGACGAATGCGATCAACTGTTCTTCGATGAGCTCAGCCTGGAACGCGTGCTGGATATCGTGCATCTACTGAAACCCACAGGCGTCGTTGTCTCCATGGGAGGACAGATCCCGAATTCGCTCGCATTGAAACTGGCAAAAGAAGGAGTCCCCATTCTCGGAACGGACCCCGCAGATATCGATCGAGCCGAAGACCGTCACAAATTCAGTGCACTTCTGGATACCATCGGCGTCGACCAGCCAGAGTGGAAGGAATTTTCAGACCTTACGTCTGCAAAACAGTTCTCGAAGAAGGCGGGATTCCCTGTCATCGTCCGCCCGAGCTACGTTCTCTCGGGTGCAGCGATGACGGTCGTCCACACCGAAGAAGATCTGAAGGAGTATCTCGAAGCAGCCACCAGTGTCAGTAAAGAAGCTCCGGTCGTCATCTCGAAGTTCGAAGTTGGCGCAAAGGAGATCGAGTTCGATGGCGTTGCGCAGAATGGCAAACTCCTACTCTACGCGATCGGCGAACACATCGAGAACGCGGGAGTGCACTCCGGCGACGCAACGATCGTGCTGCCACCGCAACGTGTGAACATCGAAACATTCCGAAGAATCAAAACGATTGCGAAGAAGATTGCCGAAGGGCTGCATATCTCTGGACCATTCAACATCCAGTTCCTCGCAAAGAATAATCGCCTCAAGGTCATCGAATGCAATCTCCGCGCGAGTCGCAGCTTCCCCTTCGCGAGCAAAGTGACAGGGATCAATTTTGCCTCACTCGCAACACAAGCACTGCTGAAACGCGCGCCGGAGAACATCCGCTACCAGACGCTCGACCTGGATCACGTCGGCGTGAAAGCAGCGCAGTTCAGTTTCTCGAGACTGAAAGGTGCCGACCCAAGACTGGGCGTCGAAATGGCAAGCACCGGAGAAGTCGCCTGCTTTGGGTACACCCTCGAACAAGCTCTCCTCCTCTCGCTGAAAGCCATCGGGTTCCAAGTGCCGCGTAAGAACATTCTCCTCACGATCGGACGACTCGAAGACAAGATCGATCTCCTGCCTTCGATCCTCTGCCTCAAGCAGCTGGGCTTTGCCTTCTTCGCAACACACCGCACACATGAATTCCTGACTTCGAGGGACATCCCGAGCGTCCATCTCCATAAACTCTCGGAACCCCGAAGTCCCAATATCAAGGAGTACCTCGAGAATCGGAGAGTCGACTTCGTCATCAATATCCCGCAACACACGAGCTCTACGGAGAAAACCGATGGCTACTTCATCCGTCGCATCGCCACCGATCGTGGCATCCCGCTCATCACGAACGTGCAACTCGCCAAACGCATCATCGAAGCACTCGACATGGACCGTCACTCACCAGATATACCGCTGATGCCGTGGCCGGATATCTTGGAACATCGATCGTGACTCCTCATCGAATACCCTCCTGTAGATGCTTCGCAATTCCCGCACAGGTATTCCCATCCTGGTACGAACCAATGACACTCATCGTGTAGGTTTCATCAGAATAACACCCCTCGTTGCTGCAGTAGTATTTCTCGGAGGACGACGCCTTCTGTGATTTGGGGGTAGCATGGCACACGGTGAATGTAGGTGCGGCGGCATGCTCAGCCAAGCGGTGCTCGTAGCTTCTGATCGTAGCAGCATCGACGAGCAGAATGAGCACGGCGCCGACGACACCAACGACGAGAAGCCTCTTGATGGCGCGTGTTCGAAAAGAAAAATGTTTTCCCATGGAAAGCGGAGGTGACTGTTTATACTATTATACTATATTTATAGTATATTGTAAATACTCGCTCATGGGGCTCCTAGATACCTACAAAGGCCACTTTGATCAAAAATCACTATAGGTGGCTTCATTACGCCTCTTGATGGCCTTCAGGATGATGTCCGTTCCGTCATCGTAGAAAATGACCCGATAACTCCCGACGCGAATGCGGTAGATATGGTCAAAACCTTTCAACTTCTGTTTCTCATCAGTGGATTTGCCAAGATACAACCGTGAAAGGGCATCCTCAAGACGCAAACGGTCCTGACGGGGAATCCTCCGAAAGAGCTTCTGGAGCTTGTCCATATCAGCAGTTGACCGAGCGGAGTGCCTTGATCGCCGCCTTCAGCGATACACCCGTCTTCGTCCCCTTTTCCGTAAAATCAATCACCGTCTCCCACTGCTGTCCGATCTCCTCTTCATCGATCTTCATAATCACGAAAGAGGGCTTCGAGCGACGGATGACGCGGAAGGTCTCCCCATGCTCCGCACGATTAGCAACGCTGGAGAGCTCTGCTCTCAGCTCTTTAATCGAAATATCATGTGTCATGAGAATTTTGGCGAGGAGTATCTTCAGTGTACACTTAAAAGTACACTCTTTCAAGAGCATCGCAACAAGCAAAGCGCCTCTCTATAACCCCAACTTCTTCTTGATCACCTGTGCGAATCGCACGAACGTGCGGATCAGCCTGTACTTCAAAGGCAGTTTTCCCGTTCGCTGAAACTCCTGCACCGAACGAAGAAACGCCAAACCTTTCCGTCTCACTGCCGCCAGACTCCGAGGGCGCTTATCGACGACGAGACCGAAGGTCCCGCTTCCAAGCGTGCAACGCGGCTCGAAGTGCATGCCGAGAATCGAGGCACCAAAATACTGCAAGCTCACAGAGACATGACTCGTCGTGCGTTTCATGAGCGGCCATGCGGTGAACGGAGTTCCTCCGGTGTAGATCAAGTAGAACGGCTTGCCCTGTAGAAGACCGAGTGAATGGGAATCCGGATCAAGGCTGAATGCTCCCATGCGATCGATGAGGTTCTTGAGATGCGCCGGCACGCTGAAGTTCCAAATGGGAGTTGCTATCACCACACCATCGGCACTGAGAAGCTCGCTTCTGACTTTCTCAAGGTCATCGATCGGACAATCTGGTCCGTAACACTCCAGTCCGAAGTGTGCCATCTTCAGGTCCCTGAGTCGCACGAGCTTGACTGTTACCTGCTGCGATTCACAAAGACCCTCTGCCATGCTCTCAGCTAACACATGAGCATTGCTTGGTTCATTCGTGCCAGCGACGAGGATCAGAATCTTCGTTGTTTCGTCCATGAGATGCGCACCATTGAAGAGGCACATCGAGAGTACCGACAGCAGACGGTGACTGAGAAAAAGTTCGGCTCGCGGGTAGAGTACATTCTGGTGTGATGACACTCTGCTCCGTTCGATCGAATGAATATTTTTGGCTTTCCGATGATCAAAAACAGAAAAATGTATCGTGTTTCGACGTCAAAAAACTTGCTCTTGAGCCTCGGTGCCCGATCAGTAGAATGCATAGATGTTGTGTTCGTGATGGTCCGATCACCACTACATCTTGTGTTTCCCCTCCTTTCCCATGAACCCGTCCACTTCCAGCGCGACCGCTCGCGATATTCCTCTCGAGACTGCCTCTGATGTCATGAAATCGAGCAAGAGAAAGGCCCTCAGGAGCGCCCATTCGCTCAAAGCCCATCGCGGACTCGTCATTGAGCGCATGTACACGACGCCGGGTACGGATCCACTGGAACAGGTCAAGTACGAGCGTCGGACGAGCAGGATCTCGAATACGAATGGTTCCATTGTCTTCGAGATGAAAGATGCAGAGATTCCAGCCGACTGGAGTCAAGTGGCAACTGATATCGTCGTGAGTAAATACTTCCGAAAGGCAGGCGTTCCGCAGGTCGATGAGAAGGGACAAATCCTCAAAGACAAGAGCGGGGTAACCATCACGGGTCCTGAGAGATCGGTCAAACAGGTCGTGAGGCGTCTCGCTGGCTGCTGGAGATGGTGGGGTGAGCAGTACGGGTACTTCGCAACAACACAGGATGCGCAAGCATTCGAAGATGAGCTCACGTACATGCTCATCCATCAGATGGCCGCTCCCAATAGTCCACAGTGGTTCAATACCGGTATCCAGTACGCCTACGACATTACGGGACCGGCCCAAGGTCACTACTACGCAGATCCCATCAGTGGAGAGATACGAAAAAGCGAAGATGCGTACACGCATCCCCAACCCCATGCCTGTTTCATCCAGAGTGTCGCTGATGACATGGTCAATGAGGGCGGCATCATGGACCTCTGGGTCAGGGAAGCACGCCTCTTCAAGTATGGATCGGGGACCGGCACGAACTTCTCGAAGCTGCGGGGAGATGGTGAACCGCTCTCACAGGGGGGAAAAAGTTCTGGTCTCATGAGCTTCCTGAAGATCGGCGACCGCGCCGCAGGAGCGATCAAATCTGGTGGTACCACACGCAGAGCTGCCAAGATGGTCTGTCTGGACCTCGATCATCCGGATATCGAAGAGTTCATCAATTGGAAAGTGAATGAGGAGAAGAAGGTGGCCGCTCTCGCCAAATCTGGCTACGACACCGACTTCAATGGCGAAGCGTACGGTACTGTCTCAGGACAGAATTCCAATAACTCCGTTCGTGTGTTTCATGATTTCTTCACATCACTCGAGCAAGACGGCGACTGGAACCTGATCTGGCGCACGGAATTGAAGAAGGCGCAAGCAGAGGGTCGTCCCCCCGTCCCCTGCCGCACGTTGAAGGCCCGTGACCTCTGGGATCAAGTGAGCTACGCCGCATGGGCATGCGCCGATCCTGGGGTCCAGTACGATACGACGATCAATGACTGGCACACGTGTCCAGAGGATGGCCGCATCAATGCAAGTAATCCCTGTAGTGAGTACATGTTCCTCGATAATACGGCGTGCAATCTCGCTTCCTGCAATCTCTTACACTTCATGAAGGCTGGCACTGATCAGAAGAAATCATTCGACACCGAGTCGTTCCGTCACGCTGTACGACTCTGGACCATCGTGCTCGAGATCTCGGTCTTGATGGCGCAGTTCCCAAGTCGCGAAATCGCAGAGCTCAGTTACAAATTCAGAACGCTTGGTCTCGGCTATGCCAATATCGGCGCCATGCTGATGCAGATGGGCATCCCCTACGACAGCGAACTTGGTCGCGCGATGTGCGCCGGCATCACCTCCATTCTCACGGGAGAGAGTTACGCCACATCAGCAGAGATGGCCGAGTGCCTCGGTGCCTTCCCTGGCTACGAGCCCAATGAACCACACATGCTCCGCGTCATCCGTAATCACCGGCGTGCCGCGTACAATGCTCCCGAAGGCGACTATGAAGAGTTGCATGTGAAGCCTGTTGGCATCGATCAAGAGCTCTGCCCAACGGACATTCTGACAGCCGCCAAAGAAACATGGGACCGAGCCCTGGAACTCGGAAAGAAGTATGGCTTTCGCAATGCCCAGACGACGGTGATCGCACCGACCGGCACCATCGGCCTCCTCATGGACTGTGATACGACAGGCATCGAACCGGACTTCGCCATCGTGAAATTTAAGAAGCTCGCGGGCGGCGGCTACATGAAGATCGCGAACCAATCGGTCAAGCCGGCATTGGATGCACTGGGCTACACGTCCGACCAAGTCGCGGATGTCATGCGGTACGTGATGGGAACACTCTCGCTGGAGGGTGCACCGCACATCAATCGTGCCTCGCTGAAGGCGAAGGGATTTGATGATGCTGACATCGCCAATGTCGAGAAGAATCTCCGCTCCGTCTTCGAGATGAAATTTGCCTTCAACAAGTGGGTACTCGGCGAAGAGACAATGAAACGACTGAAGTTCACTGAAACACAGATTCATGACTTCAACTTCGATGTCCTCCGAGCCCTCGGCTTCACGGATGCACAGATCGAAGAGGCGAATACGTTTGTCTGCGGTCACATGACGCTGGAGGGAGCTCCACATCTCAAGCCAGAACACCTCCCCGTCTTCGATTGCGCAAGCAAATGCGGCAAGATCGGACGCAGGTACATCTCCGCCGAAGGGCACATCCGCATGATGGCCGCAGCACAGCCCTTCATTTCAGGCGCCATCAGCAAGACCATCAACCTACCGAATGAAGCGACGATCGAAGACTTCAAGAATGCCTACTTCCTCTCGTGGAAACTCGGTATCAAGGCGAACGCCCTCTATAGGGATGGCTCGAAGATGAGTCAGGCTCTCAGCAACAAATCCGACGAGAAAAAAGAGGAAAGCAAGGTCGAGACCGTCACGGTCGAGAAAATCGTCCTCAAAGAAGTTCCCCGTCGCAGGAAGCTCCCAGATGAGCGTCTCAGCATCACCCACAAATTCTCCGTCGCAGGTCACGAAGGCTATATCCATGCCGGCATGTACGAGGACGGCAAGCCAGGTGAAATTTTCATCAAGATGAGTAAGGAAGGATCCACACTTTCGGGTGTGATGGACACCCTCGCTCTCTCCCTGTCGATGAACCTGCAGTATGGCGTGCCTCTCGATGTGCTCTGCGAGAAACTTGTGCATACCCGTTTCGAGCCGATGGGCATGACGACAAACCGCGAGATTCCGATGGTCAAAAGTCTCATGGACTACCTCGGCCGCTGGCTTGCGCTCAAGTTCCTCACGAAGGAGCAGGCAATGAAGTTCCATAACAAAGATCTCGTGCAGAAGGCGTATACAGATGGTACGAAGAGCAAAGAAGCCTTCGCCATGAGCCTGCCTGTTGTCGATGAAGGCGGGTCCCACATGCAGGTTACGGAGACCGAGCAGACAGCCTCTGATACCCTCCCAAGTACTTCAGCCCTAGAACAAGCCAAAATGCAAGGCTACACGGGGTCGATGTGCTCTGGCTGCGGCTCGACGAAGATGAAGCGCAATGGCAGCTGTGAGCTCTGTCTCGACTGCGGTGCGACGAGCGGATGCGGGTGAAAATCCGGTTTCTCGGTATCGGCATGACTTGAAAAATGAAGTAGTGCCGGATACAATGATCCGCTTATGAGTCAATCTCGTTCCTATGGGCTGGACCCTCGTACATTCTTCGATGAGTGCAGCTCAATCGATGCGGAATCCATTGATCCGCAACGAAGCAGCAATGGTAACTTTCGCGATGCAGTAGAACGCAGCAATGACATGATGGAGGTGACATGGAACGCACGATTAGAAAACCCGAGAGCATGGATTCACAATTCCCTTCGATGGAGATTGCTCCATCTCACCATCAATGATTTTGTAGAAGCGGCGGAATTATCGGGGAGAACCATCGTCAAAACACTGGAAGACCCAAAGGTAGAGAATGATTTGCGCTTACATGATTCCGCACATCTCAGCATTGCCTACATGGACCGTATCAATGGTTCACTTGGAAAAAGGATCCAAAGAATCATGCAGGAGGGAAGAAGAAGACTGCTGGAATCTCTCACGGCACCATACACCCTCCAGACAGAGCGTCTCATGCTCTCCGAAAGAATCATCGCAGGTCCTGATGCATTCAATGAACGGACGAGCAACGCAACGCAAAGAATACGGGGTCTCATTGTGAATGAGAGGATCGTTCCTTTTGGGGAATTAACGAACATGATGAGAGGTTTACACTTTCTGGATACGAGGAAAATGGCTTCAAATAATCCAAATACTTGGGCAGAACCGCACATCCAGTCTGCGTTTGCTTCCTACGTTGCTGATCACGTCGCTCGCGGAGTACCAGAGCCTATCGCTCAGCTGATGGCAATGATTGAATTCAGCGGACACAAATGTACGACAGATGATCTAAAGAAACTCGGAATGAGCAATGAAACATCTTCTGCATTGACCAATAAACGCATGCCGCAATTGGAAAAATTAGAAGCATTGAAAAGAACATTCTATGCAAGCATTGGTCGCGATTGCACGAATCGTCTGTTTGCATCATGGAAAAATGTATCGGAGCAATTCGATAGAAAACAATCTTTCAGTAAGCGAATGCGAAAGGCGATTGGGATAAGAAATATCGAACCGGCTGACCTCGTTCGTGTCTTCGAAATGGATCCGAGTGAAGTGATCCCTCATGAAGTGATTCGCATTGCCCTCGAACGAGGGCCGTCGAAGAGAATGCCACTCATCGCTCTGACGCACATCCTTGCAAGAAATCCAGAAGAACAAGCGCGGCATGAAAAACAGGCACGGAAGGAATTGCAAGTACGCCAGAGCGCGAGTCGCGTGAAAGCTTCACATAGATTGCCAGCGGAAATGCAGCTGTGCGGTGTAGGAATTGATGATCTAGATTTCAATGATGCAGAGAAAGATGAATTCAAAAAAATCAGAAGTGGCAAACCCTCCAGCCTTCGTGAAAGAGACATGCTTTCACACATTCATAGTATCGGCATTGAAAAAAATGTCATGCCGCCTCTGCAGCGATGGATCGCATCCCAGGAACCTAGCAGCATCGCTCGATTCTTCGAATTGATCGCCATGAGAACACCATATGAAATACGAAAACTCGTGAAAGCCTCGCACACATCGGAAGCAACGATAGGAGCATATCGAAGAAATGAACTCCTGCCATCTCATGTAGCACTCAGGACTTTTGCCGATGCAGCAAAAGTGAAACTGCCGGCTCACGTTGAAATCTCCTGCCTACTCCAAGCAGCAGATCTTCGTGCAGCAAAGAATATTCAACCACTTGGAAGAGCAGCCAATGCTCTCATCGAACGAACACATGACCATCGCAAGGCCTTCTGCCGTGAACGAGAGATCGGAAGCTGCAATCAGACATTCGGATTGTACTTGAAAGAGGCAAGCACGAAGGGGAAAACGCACTCCAGATTTGTACGTGAATTGAGCGAAAAAGCAGAAAGTGCTGACGCAGGTGCAATGAGCGAATACGTACATGCACTGTCTCGTAGTGATTCTGAAAAGACAGCTCTTGAGACATGGATCACAAAAATGCTTCACGAGGGACGGCAGGAATACATCGATGGTTTTATTGCGCTTCAGACATCACTAAGAAGCAGTGAAGAAGAGAATCATAACGACAATATCACACAACGACTTCAAGGGCTTCAAGAAAGAAATTTTCGATTACACAGATGGAAATACGGGCAAAAGAATCCTCAAACTTCTGAGACTGAAGATCTTTCATCTCCACAAGAAAAACTTGCACTGCAAACACTCTTGCTCATTCCTGGAGTCACAACGGAATCGGTTCTTGCAGTGTCGCTGAAAGAAACAAAGACCGAAGTTGTCAAGCATACTCAAAGAGTAGCCAAACTAACAGGGATGAATCGCACGAACGAGAAACTGGTAGCGATTGTTGAACAACTCCTTTCCGGAGATAGATCCATGCATCATGTGTTTTATGGAGATCCCTCGAAAATAGGCTCTGAATATCGAGTGGAAGTCATGGGAAAACGTTACGAGTTGGGATTTGCAAACGTGTACTTAGATGAAGACAATAAAGAAATGATGGTCCAGTAGGATTCATCATTTGGCACTTCTTCAGAAGGCAAAATTGCTGACCATGAGTGAAGATGGGAAGCGTAACATCTATTCGATTCAAGAAGAAAACAGGTTACGATTGCTGATGTTGGCCAACTATCTCGACTACATTTCTCTCCCCTCGAATGTCCGATCCCTACCTCGACCATCTGCCAAGTCAGGAACGAGAAAAAATACGAAAACGTCTTCGTAGCCCAGCAGAGTACGAGCGACTTCGAGAGAAGGTGAAAGGACCCGAGGATCTCGAGCGGGAAATGGAGAAAAACGCCGAGTTTGCAGAAGTGAAGCTCGCACTGGAAACAGAACCGAAGGCTCAGGAGAAAGCAAAGAATATCATCAAAGAATTTTCGGCAGAAAAGCCAGCGGACAGTGCTTTCGAGAAAACGTCTGATCGGCTTCAGGATGCACTGAAAAAAGGTCAATTTGATATTGTTGTCGATGAGCAAAGCCCTGAACCGACACTTGCGGTAACACTAGATGCGCCAACTGGAAATGTGTCCGAAGTGTTTCCTTTGAAACCTGCCTTACAGCAGAAAATCATGTCTTCACTCAAGATTTTTCATGATCATGGTGACAACTGAGCCCTTTCTATCAATGTTTTGTAAGAACACTTTTTTTATACAATACGCGGAGCATCTGTGCTACGCTCCTCAATGTATGGAATAGCTCATATACCCTCTTGAACTCAGGCTCACTCAGAAACAATTGAATGTTCTTAGGAATAGCGCAATATTTTCAAGAGTGGATCCTGATGAATATGTATCGGGTTTCATCGGACAAATTCGTCAAGAGGCTCAGTTAGCACTGAATAAATCTGTGGCGGGTTTTAAGACTTCTTTAGATGATCTCGCTCGTAAGAGGGCTACAATCAAAAGGAAGAAGTCCTAAGCTGATATATTTCAGGAATTTTTTTCTACATTTTGGCTGAAACCAACGAGATCATCATCCGGTGCGGCCTTGTTCTTCGATTTTTTTCTGCATTTTGTACATCGATAGAGGATGATATATCCTTTCTTACTATCCTGATCAATTCCTGTTGGTTGCAGAAGACCCTGACAGGGCGAAAGGCGGTCACCGGGACCATCCAGATCGACATGTTTTGAGTACAAGCATCTTGGGCAATGATTGCGGTACGTTCCCTTCAACAAGGGCTGGACGGGTTGCCCACAGTTCTCACAGACGAAGGGTTCTTCACGAGGAATGAACGTCATACGTTAGACATTGAAGCGAAAATGCATCACATCTCCATCGTTCACAACATACTCCTTTCCCTCAACTCTCAGTTTCCCCTGCTCTTTGGCTTTTGCCTCACCTCCGCATGCAATGAAGTCGTTATACCCGATCGTCTCGGCACGGATGAAACCCTTCTCGAAATCAGTATGAATGACTCCTGCAGCCTGTGGAGCGGTCGAGCCTCTATGGATCGTCCATGCACGAACTTCTTTGACGCCTGCAGTGAAGTACGTCTGGAGGCCTAGTGCATCGTAGGCGGCATGGATCAGACGATCCAATCCTGATGTTTTGATGCCGAGCTCACGGAGCATGGCTGCTCCGTCCTCAGGGCTCAGTTCGATAAGTTCTTCCTCAAGTTTTGCAGAGACCGTAATGGCTGTATCGCATGCACTGAGACCTGCTTTCTTCTTCGCCTCATCAATCGGTAAGGTCGCAAGAGACTGCTCATCCGTATTCAGTGCGTAGATCATGCGCTTGCCAGTCAGCAGTTCAAGACTCTGAAACATCGGACGCTGATCCTTCTCCAGTTCGACGCTGGAAGCGAGCTTCCCAGCTTCGAGTGCTGTTTTTATTGTGCCGAGCAGAGCAAGTTCCTTGATCAGCTCTTTGTTTCCCGAACGTGCGCCTCCTTGGTTCTTGTCGATCTTCTTCGTGACTCTCTCGAGATCAGCAATGATGAGCTCAGCCTCGATGATCTCGCGGTCCCGCTTGGGGTCGATCGACCCCTCGACGTGAAGAATGTCACCGCCATCGAAGATGCGTACAACGTGACAGATGGCATCGACCTCTCGGATGTGTGAGAGGAAGGCATTGCCGAGGCCTTCGCCTTTGCTTGCTCCTTTCACAAGCCCTGCAATATCGACGAATTCGACAATGGCTGGCACGATCTTCTCTGGCTTCACCATCTCCGCAAGTTTCTTCAGGCGCTCATCAGGAACCTCAACGATGCCGATATTCGGCTCGATCGTGCAGAAGGGATAATTGGCTGCGACAGCACCGTGACTCCTCGTCAGCGCATTAAACAAGGTGGATTTCCCTACGTTTGGAAGGCCGACAATTCCTATTTTTAAGCTCATGAGCGCGGCGATTGTAGCTGATATTCTTCTTTTTTCACTTCTTTTGTCACGGCGACAAAAGAAGTGAGAAGAAAAACGCTCCGAAAACCAATCCCACGGCATACCGCTGAGGCGGTATGCCAATCCGCACACCCCCAGTGGTTTTCGGTCCCACCCTTTGGATGCTTTTTCAAAATTCCTTGAGTTACACTATGAGCATTCCGTCTCCGAAGGAAAATAATCTCATTTTCTCGGCAATTGCCTGCCGATACAACTCGAACAATTTTTCACGGCCTGTAAATGCAGAAACGAGCATGAGCAAACTGGAGCGAGGCACATGGAAATTGGTGATCAATCCATCGACGAATCTTGGCATTCGATCTTCCGTGATGAAGAGGTTCGTCGAGCCCTGACCGGAGACGATAGCTCCATCTTGAAAACTCGATTCAAGTGCACGCACTGTCGTCGTGCCAACCGCAAGAATCGGACGATTGTCGGCCTTCGCATCATTGAGAAGATTTGCCGTAACATGATCAATCTCATAGTATTCGGTATGCAGTTCTTTCTTCTGCCACTGAGCTTCCGTGATCGGTGCGAATGTTCCAAGTCCGACATGCAGCGTGATAAATGCAACCTGACATCCATATTGTTCAATTTTTTTGATCAACTCTTTACTGAAATGTAAGCCAGCAGTTGGTGCAGCTACTGAACCTTTTTTCTTCGCAAAGATCGTCTGGTACTCTCGACGTTTCTGCTCTTCGGTGAGCGGAGAATTTTTGATGTAGGGAGGGAGAGGCATTTCACCAAATTTCTCAAGAAGGGCCATCAGATCCTTCATCGGAAATGAAGGCTGGAGAATGGCTTCCTTCTGATCTCTCTGAAGAACAGTGAAGGTATGGCCTTCCACCCATTCTAGAAGATCTCCCTGCTGGAACGATCCCGATGCAAGAATAGAAATAGTATCTGACTTTTCCTCTAGAAATAGGGCTCCAATCGTTCCACCTGTTTTCTTCTTCAACGTACATTTTGCAGGAATAACTTTGGTTCTATTGAAGACCATGACAGCACCCTGCGGTACATAGCTGGTGATGTTGTCGAAGGTATCATAACAAACCTGATTGTGAGCACGATCGTAGATCATCAACCGAGCGCTTTCTCTAGGGCTCGCTGGAGTATTGGCAATCAGCTCGGGAGGAAAGGAATATTCGTAGAGAGCCAGTGCTTCTTCAATATCAGACATCACCATAGATATCTAGTAGGCTTTGGCAACATAGACACGCTTCTTGAATGCACTGGGCTTACCCGATACTGGATCCTGTAGACCCATAGCATCTTCTTTTCCATCGAATGCAAAACAGCGGTACGTTCCCCCGGAAGTTTCTGCCTTCAGTTTCCTAACGGTCTCAGGCGTTCCGTCCCAGGGAATCAATGCCCATTTTCCGGCCTCCAGAGCTGCTTTGACCTCATCGTAGCTCGTAGCATCGACCGTGTTTTTTACCCTCATCTCTTTTGCACGAGCAAACAGCATCTCTTGGTCTTCTCTCAACATTGTTGCAACTGCTGCCGGTGCCTGAGCAAGCGACACCTTCTGAGCTTCATCACGAGAGCGAATACGACTTTTGAGAACGCAGCAACCTTCGACGAGTTCCTTCGCGCCAAGTTCGATGCGTACCGGCGTACCACTTCGGATCTGGTGGAACGTCTTGTCCCCAAGTCTCGTCTCACGGAGATCAATTCTCATAGTGATGTCTCCCCTCACCTCTTCGAAACAGTCAGCTCGGCCATGGAGACGGAAGAGATCTGCATGTTTGGAAGTCTTCGAAGGATGTGCGATTGCCATGGCAAGAGAACGGGCTGCTGTTTTGATCTTCTCGTTTTCAGCCGTATCGGATCCAAAAATCGGAAGAATGCAGCACTGTACAGGCGCAATGCGTGGAGGAAGAACAATGCCGTCATCGTCTCCATGCGTCATAAACGCAGCACCAATGAGACGCGAACTCACAGCCCACGAATCGTAATAGGGAACCGTGCGCTCTTCTTTCTCATTCAAAAATGAGACACGAGGCATGCCGTCTGCACCGATGAGAAAGTTCTGCGAGAGCATGTGACTTGTGCCCATCTGAAGAGCCTTCCCATCCTGCATCATGCTCTCGATCGTATACGTCGTATTCGCACCCGCGAATTTCTCGTGACTTGGCTTCTCACCGCGTATCACCGGAATTGCCAACTCTTCTTCACAGAGCTTTGCAAAGAGATCTAAAATTTCAAGTGTAAATTTCTTGCACTGCGCCTCCGTTGCAAACAGACAGTGCCCCTCATGCCAATAGAACTCGGTCGTCCTGAGGAATGCTCTCGGGCGCTTCTCCCACCTCACCACACTCCCCCACTGGTTCACAAGCAGTGGCAGATCTCGGTAGCTCTGGACCCGCCCTCCCCTTCCGTACCAGTCGACGAACAGAAGTTCCGATGTCGGCCGCACGTAGTACGGCTCAGGCAATTTCGCTCCTCCCGCATGTGTAACGACCGCGGCTTCGGGTGCAAAACCCTCGACGTGTTCTTTTTCACGAGCGAAGAAACTCTCGGGGATGAGGGTCGGAAGCAGAATATTTTCAACTCCCATCTGCCGAAACCTCGGATCTAGAAAATTCCTGATCTGCTCCCAGATAGCCGTTCCGAGTGGGCCGAAGGTGATACAACCCGTCACAGGGGATTCGTCATAGAGATCGGGGGCACGACTGAGCACATCCTGATACCACTGGGGAAAATTCTGCGCTCGGGGGGTGATGAGTTGTTTGGCCATTGGACAACAGAATATCTGTACTCTCTTCAAAGGAACAGATCTTTCAATGCAAGACATGCGTAATCAATTTATTCAGATCTGTCCTCCAGCAAACCAAGATCTGTATTAAATTGGAAAAT
This sequence comes from Candidatus Peribacteria bacterium, assembly GCA_023245775.1. Classification (GTDB taxonomy): domain Bacteria; phylum Patescibacteriota; class Gracilibacteria; order Peribacterales; family Peribacteraceae; genus SICN01. The sequence continues at coordinate 24,316 of JAHFJR010000011.1, forward strand.
ACTCTCTCGAACGAATGCACCGTGTTCTTGCAGCAGATGCTGCAATGCGTGAATGGTCATCTGTCGAAACGTCATAACGTGCCTCACGGCATCGAGTCCGACAATCTCAAGATCATGATAGTGATAAACGAGACCATCAGGCGAAAAACTGCTACTCGACCTACCGAAAGCATTGGCGATCACCGCATCAATCACATCATGATGCGCATCGAAAGGGATGTGAATTGCGAGCAACTTCTGAGCCATAGGCGCGGATTGTACTGAAAAAGACTCAATGTTCAAGACTCAGAGAAGACCTTCCGTTCTTCGATGATTCTTCCTATACTCTGCGAGCGTTGAATGTTCCCCTGTAGCTCAACGGTAGAGCACCTCGCTGTTAACGAGGGGGTTACTGGTTCGAATCCAGTCGGGGGAGCCAATCTTTCTTGCGACCTTTAGCGGCTTCGTTCGCAAAGTCCATTGCCTGTACCAGCCAGTTCATTCTCTGTTCGGGAGTCGTACCATGTTTGATGCGGCGCAACTGCTCCCGATCGATGGACGAAGAATAGTCCTTCATAGACCTTTGTATTCTAGCAGCATGGCAATGTCCAGCGCATCTTTTTCACGATTGGCTTCTTTCTTCAGACCGATGAGGTCATCGATGGATACCACCGGCAATGAGAAACCCCAGACATCCACAAACGTCTGATGTACTTTGAACTGATCAAACCGCAGGGAAGCTCCTACGATGATATCGACACTGTAGAGCGGGTTTTTCGGATTGAAAAAGGTGTACGCAAGCAGGTTTTTCTCTTCCATGAATTGCCTAGCCCTCTGCTCATCACCAAGTTCATCGAGTGCCAGTGGGATCCTCTGTTCATAGCCAAGATTCTTCATAGCCTCTTTCATCGCCTGGAGGTTCTCTTCATTCAAGGCAAGCAGAACATCTATGTCATTGGTGAACCTTGGACATCCGAGTAAGTTCATCGCCACACCACCAACGATAAGGTACTCCACTTTTTCCTTTGTGAGTGCTGCAAAAACATGTTGATAAGAGTCCATCATGCTAGAAAGTATACAGATCTTTGGATTGATTCCAATTTCTCCGATGTCCATTCGATCGCTTGTTGGACGCTTGTGAGATGCCTGTTGCCCTTCTAGAATCAAAAGGGCTGATTCCATGCGCTGACGACGATGACAGAACTGGCAAAGGAAGCCCAAAAAATCTGCATGAAAAGAGGAGTAAAAATGCACCCACTTTTTTCGCAGTAGCTAGGCGCCACCCGCCCGAACGACCAGCCAGAAAGCAGTCTGGCGGGTCCGTCGTTCGGATCGGGCGGGGAGCACCTCGCTTTTATTGAGGAGATTACTTGGCTTGAAATTGTCCTGAAGTCGATGAAGGATCCGGTCAGGAGTCATTTGACCAAAATAATAAAATGAATTAAAATAATAAACTATGAATTCAATTTCCTATCAGAGATATCCAGCAACAGGAGAGGAAATGTCTATGGCAGATTGTTCAACTGAGGTGGCCTATACCATTCCCTATGTTTTTTCACCATTCGATCAAACAAATAAACACACCGTGAAATGTCACTGCTGTATTGCACCGATAATCGTCGGTTTGAGTGAAATGAATGGCCGAGAAAAATCAGCTATCGGACATGTCTCTCCTGGCATTGTGCTGTGCGAACAACCGAGGAGAAACTTCCGCTCCGATTATGAGCGTCTGTTACAAACCGTGCGAGAACAAACTTTACCTGGTACACGAGAAGTGCATGTAGTTGGTGGTATATACGGTGCGGAATTGGGAGGGAGAGACTTTACGCGAGAGTATGTAGACATGATTAAATTGCTGGGTGCCTTGACGGGAGATATTCTCGAAACTCAATTGCGAGTGGAATCGGGTCCTAAAATAGAAGGATTCACACACGTTGCCTTTCAGACGCAAGAGCGATTGGCCCATATATTTGAACCAAAACCTACAGAGTATGCTTGGAAACCGTTCGGTTACGAAGACATTCAAGCTATCGAAGCTCAACGCTTTCCACCATCAGCACTCTGGGTCTTGTGTCAATGGATGCTCAAAAAATGGAGACGTCAGCATGGCGTTTCCGCACCGTCTTTGTCTGAAAAAACTAAGTAGAAATTGGACGTAACCTACTGAGATCCAGTTCTTTCAAGGCTTGGTAGATTCTCCTTAGTTCTGAAAGAACGAAGGCTGCGGAACCAAAAATTGTCACGACCAATCCTCATCTTTTCTTCGTGGTGCCGCACGACAGGTCCGGACTCACTCGGCTTTATTCGGGTTCATCCACGTGAGTCCCCACCCATGACCATCGAGGTCATAGAAACCACACTGGTACATAAAGCCATAGTCCTCGGGCTCATGCGCTTTCGTTCCTCCGGCGGCAACTGCCTTCGCTACCAACACATCCAGTGCTTCGCGGCTTTCACACGTTAGGCTCAGCAGCACTTGGCAGAATTTCGTCGCATCGGAGATTGGCTTGGACGAAATCTCCTGGAATTTTTCGTGCGTCGTAAACATCACAGAGATTGTATCGCTGATAGCGATGCATGCTACTGTTTCATCCGCGAATTGCGGGTTCGTCTTGTAGCCGAGTGCTTCGTAAAATGCGATCGACTTCTTCACGTCTTTCACGGGCAGAGAGATGAAAATGTTGGTTGGCATGGGAGAATTGAGTATAAAAATAGAACTGTATGGGCCGTATGTTACCACTGAAGAGTGTTGTGAGAGCAACTGCTCAAGAACTCTCTATACTGTCGTACGTTCTAGAAAAACCACATCGCGCAACGATGCCAGTCGAAAGAACTTCCCCCGTCTTCGCCGTCAACACCAATGTTCTTGGATCAATCGTAAAATTCTTGTGTGGGGTCTTTGAGAGCAGAATGCCCGTGAGCAAACGACGAAAACTGTCAGGCGTATCATGTTCAGCGTAGCCATTCAGCACGAGGAATGATGGCTGATCTGAGAGGAGTGATGCACAAGCTTCCAGGAGCGGAGCCAAGTCACGCTCCATGCGCCACGTCTTGCCTGTCGTGCTATGACCGTACGCCGGAGGATCCAAGAGAATGGCATCATACGTCTTGCCGCGCTTCCGTTCGCGAGCGACGAATGTCGGCACATCGTCGAGTATCCAACGCACCGCAGTTGCACTCAAGTTATTCAGTGCGGCATTCTCCTTGGCCATACGCATCGCGGGCTTCGATGCATCGACATGCGTGATACAATGACCGTCCTTCGCCAGTGCCATCGTCGCTCCTCCCGTGTAGGCGAAGAGGTTCAAGATCCTGAGTGGTCTGCCCTGTTTCTTCGCCTGATTCCGCATCCAGGTCCAGTTTTTCTGCTGCTCAGGAAACACGCCTGTATGTTTGTAGGGGGCGAGCCGAACGCAGAGACGAAGATCACCACAGTCGATCGTCCACTGCTCAGGGAGAACGTTCTTCATCCTCCACTGGCCCCTTCCCTTCTCTCCTTCATAGACGGCATCAGCGTCCTTCCAGAGCTGTGGAGATTTCGGAACACCAGAGGCTGTTGGGTCCGGACGAACTAAGAGGTAGGAACCCCACTGTTCCAGACGCTTCTGATCGCCAATATCGAGGAGTGCATAGACATTCGTCATGGTGGATCGTAGCCTAGAGCATTCGAGAAGAATGTTCGATGAGAAGACGCTGCGGTCAAGCAGGGTTCATTGCATCAGGAGAAACGTGACGTAGAATGGTCACGTCTCCTTCCCAAGCACCATCATGATGAACCCCATGCACTCTACTGATTTTGGACATGACCTCCTCTTCTTCAGTATGTTTCACTCTCTTGGAACACTCTCACTGCTGCTCGGTATTTTTCTCATGACCTACTGGGCAGTGAAGCACCTCGGAGGTCTGCAAATCTACCACTGGGGTTGGACGCTCATCGCTACCGGGGCCGCACTCTTCCTCCTCGGATCACTCGCGATGCCAGAGGGCAGAGACCATGACAGTCGATGGGGAAACGGCATGATGGGCAGAGAGCAGGGGGAAAGAATGGATCGCGCTGAGAATGAATCGAAAGGCATGTCGATGGATGACATGGTGCAATCACTGCAAGACAAAACGGGAGATGACTTCGATCAAGCCTTCATCGAGGCAATGATTGTCCATCACCAAGGCGCGATCGATATGGCCAATGCGGCTCAGCAGTCAGCGGGACATGATGAGATCAAATCCATGGCAAATGACATCGTGTCATCTCAGCAGCAACAGATCGACCAGATGAGAGAATGGCAAGGGGCATGGGGGTTCCCTCAGTAGTCTGAGACTCAAACAAGGCCAATCCGAAGGGTCTTGTTTGATGTTGACAAAAAATATAAAATAAGTAAAATATACTTCCTTATGCGTCTTCTGCCCTCGGTCATCGTCCTCTTGGCCTTCGTCACGCACGTCTTTCCTGTCCTGCCTGCTGCAGCACAAGGAGCAGATGAGCAGAGCTATCAACAAGCAGTGTCCGCACTGCAACGAGCTGGCATCATCGAACAAGGACCTCTCGTGGATCTGCGCCTGAATGACTGGATCCAACGCAGTGAAGTCCTGAAAGTACTCCTCAAGAGTCAACCAACTCTTGCCTCGAGTCTCTCGAATATCGCAACGCATCTGCCACTGATGTCGCTCTTCCCTGACGTTGACCAGCGATCCTGGTACGCTCCATACGTTGAACTTGCCTTTCGGCAACGATGGATCCAGGGGTATCCCGATGGGCTTCTGCGTCCGGAGAGCGCTGTGACGACAGAGGAGGCAGCCGCAATGCTCATGCGGTCGTTCGCAGATGTTCCATCATCTGTACCCTTCACCACAGGACCAGATCTTCCGAATATCGAAGGCCAGTGGTACACGGGGATGATCAGCACGCTGCATGCCAAGAATGCAGTGAGAGCAGGCAGCCAGCTCAAGATCGGCCGAGGACTGACGCGAGGACAATTTTTTGACATGGTTGCTGCGATGCAGCGAGCCCACGGAGGAGTGACACAGGTCGCGCCCATCCAAACGAACGAGATCCCCCAACCCCGAGGGCAAACCTTCATCGAAGGCCAACGCCAGAACCAAGGGACGATGCAAATCGTCGAAGACGCAGCAGCGTTGCAATACGCTTCCACTCAACCGTTCGCCCTCTCCATTCCCAGTCTGAAGATCACTGACCTTAGGATCACACATCCCGAAGATCCCTTCACACAAGATGGCGTCCTCTCGGTGCTCAAAGATGGAGTCGGACATCTCTTCTCGTATCCTGGGGAACAAGGAAAGATCCTCATCTACGGACACTCCAGCGGCTACCCGTGGGATCTCTCGAAGTACACGAAAATCTTCCGCGGGATCAATAAAATCTCAGTCGGAGCACACATCTACGTCACGTACAAAGGGACGCTCTTCGTGTACCAAGTGAGTGAAAAGAAGACGATTCCTGCCAAGGATCGAAGTGCATTCGAATCCGCGGAGAACAAGGAAGAGCTCATCCTCTACACGTGCTGGCCTCCGGATAGCATCACTCAACGCTACCTCGTGCATGCGGTTCCCGTCGAAACGATCGCCCTGAAGTAATAGACTACAGAGATGGATTCTTCTGTGCACCAAGCAGTCGCTCGACCATGTCGAGGAGCGACTTGATCGTCATATCCTTCTTGACAAAGTAATCATCGACACCGAGTGCATGTCCACGATCGCGATTCGCCTGATCGTCGAAGTTCGTGAGCATGACAATCGGGAAATTTCGTTTCTCCCTCGGCATCTTCTCGAGCACTCCAAATCCGTCGAGGACGGGCATATTGATGTCTAGGAGGATCAAATTCGGCGGATCTTGCGCAATGAAATCTAGAGCTTCCTGGCCATTGGCAGCAGTGCGGATGTCGTACTGATCGATCTTGAACTTGCGCAGATACAGGTCACGAAGAACCGTGTCATCCTCAGCAATGATGATCTTATACTTGCCCATAAAACACATTCTACTCTCTTTTCAAGGTTTTTTCAATGAAATCAGGCTTCCTAGGCTGCCTTCTGCCCTCTAATTGAATGCCACACGAACATACTCCGTCACGTCAGCGCCCCCGAGCATCTTGCCAACGGTCTGACTGGGATCCTTCGCAAAGGGCTGCGTGAGGAGGGCATTCTCCTCACGGAATTTCTTCTCCTTCCCGATGAGAATCTTCTCTTGGATCTCCGGTGGCTTCTTCTCACCCTTCATCTGCTCCTTCCAAATCTCCTTCTCCTTCATCACGACCGCCTCCTGCACCTCTGTGGGACGAACGTACATCGGGTTCATCGCAGCAGCATGCATACACGTATCGCAGGCCTGTTCCTTCGTGCCAGCAGTGAGACCGACGAGCACACCAATTTTCCTGTTGCTGTGAACGTACGTTCCCACAACGGGAGCATGGATGTCTCTGGTATCGGCAATCGAAATGTTTTCACCGAGCTCCAGTACAGCTGCTGGTACCTTCTCTGCGGCAGAGAGGTCAAAACCACTCTTTCCTTTCGCAAGCAGTGTATCGGCAAGACCCTGACCAAATGCGACGAAGACGTCCGATCGTCCGACAAAATCCGTCTCGCAACGCACCTGTACCAATGCCGCCTTCTTTCCATCGGTTGCGATGAAGATGGCCCCTTCGGTCTGCTCTCGATCGGCTTTCTTCACGGCCTGTGCCTTGCCCTTCTTGCGGAGGAGATCGATGGCCAGCTCCTGGTCACCCTTGGCTTCCTCTAGGGCATTCTTCGCATCGAGGATGCCTACCCCTGTTCGGGCACGGAGAGCGGCAACATCGGAGGCGGAGATGGGAGACATGGTTGGTAGGGAAAATAATAAAATAAAGAAACGGTACAATGAAGTGGAAAAATGAAGAAATAGTAACCAATGTATGATGGAAAAGATCGTTCTTATTTCTTCATTTTTTCACTTCATTGTTCAGGGGTCGTAGCCTTTGCTCCGGACAGTTCGGCCTCGACGGTCTGCAGAATGAGATCGATCGACTTCACCGCATCATCATTACATGGAATGAAAATCTTGAAGTTATCGGGGTCTGCATTGCTATCACAGATGCCAAACACAGGAATACCAAGCTTCTTCGCCTCGAGCACGGCAACGTGATCGCGAACGGCATCGACTGCGAACACCGCATCGGGCAGACCTTTCATCGATGAGACACCCGAGAATCCTGCATCAAGTTTTGCAAGCTCCTTGCGCAGTGCCGTCTGCTCCTTCTTCGTGTACTTCTCGACATCACCCGTACGGAACGACTGCTGGAGATCGAGGTAGTACTTGATCCGGTTCTTGATCGTGGACCAGTTCGTGAGCAAGCCCGGGACCCACTTCTTGGTGACGACTGGCTGACCGAGTGCTCTGCTGATGCGTTCGATCGCATGAATGCTCTGCAGTTTCGTGGACACGAACAAGATCGTCTTGCCAGATTTCTGCAGAGATTTCAGCTCACTGCAAGCCTTGACGAGGGCCTCATGCGTCTTCTCGATGTCGAAGATGTGAATACCACGACGCACTCCAAAGAGGAAAGGTTTCATCTTGGGATTCCACTTCTCCTGGCGATGGCCGAAGTGACAGGCGGCAGCAATGAGATCTTTGGGAGTGGGAATCGACATAGGAATGGGGGAAGACTCCGGAGAGGGAGCAACAGCATGCAAGCGGTGATAGAAATCCTTGGGGTCAACTCACCGACGTCTTTTCGCTTCGTGTGCGGAGGATATCCCTTTCGGGGTCAGGACCGCAGCGATCGATCGGTGAGGAAGTGCTTCACAGAACTCAGCCGAAGCTTTATACAGCTTCGTTCGGTGAGTGGCAAGTTTTTTTCTGTGATGTGATGCTGGATCAGTGATGCTTCTCTTCCTCAGCATCATGCTTCTGCGGAACGACTGTCAAGAATTGGTGAGACTTCGGACCAATGCTGAGAGACTCACTCGCTCCTGCTTGAGGGTATCCCGATCGCGAATCGTCACCGTATCCTTCTCACCCTGAGCAGGATCCTCTCCAAGCGTACCAAAGTCGACGGTGATGCACCTCGGAGTGCCGATCTCGTCTTGCCTGCGATAGCGCTTGCCGATACTTCCCGTCACGTCAAAATCCACGGTGAAGCTCGTTTCTTGTATAACTTTTTTATACAACTCCTGAGCCTTTGCAAGAAGGTGTTCCTTCTTCGAGAGAGGCAGGATCGCAAGATCGATCGGAGCAATCTTCCTCGTGAACTTCAGAATCGTACGCATGTCATCATCGCCAACGTTCTCCTCTGCGTAGGCATCAAGCAGTACAGCGAGCGCAACACGATCTGCGCCGAATGAAGGCTCCATCACATGCGGAATGATTTTGCGCTTTGGATCGTCGGGATCAGTGTAACTGAGCTCCTGACCGCTGTGCTTCTGATGTTGCGTAAGATCGAAGTCGGTGCGATACGCAGCCGCTGCACAGAGCTCGCCCCAGCCCCACGGAAACTTATATTCGATGTCCGTTGTGCCCTTGGAATAGTGTGAGAGCTCGTCCTTCTCATGATCACGGAAGCGGAGATTCTCCGGTGAAATGCCAAGAGTCTCTGTGAGGAAGGCCCAACTGTCCTTCTTCCACTGCGCAAAAATATCTTCCCACTTCTGCTTCTCGGGATCGAAGAAATACTCGATCTCCATCTGTTCGAATTCACGGGTACGGAATGTGAAGTTCCCGGGAGTGATCTCATTGCGGAAAGCCTTGCCGATCTGCGCAATGCCAAAGGGTAAACGCATGCGCATCGTATCCACGACGTTCTTGAAATTGACAAAGATTCCCTGCGCGGTCTCAGGCCGGAGATAGAGGTCAGTCCCCTCCCCTTCGATGACACCTTGTTGCGTCTTGAACATCAAGTTGAACGGTTTCGCTTCCGTCCACTCGATTTTTCCGCATTTCGGACAAGGAATTTTTTCCGCAAGGAGCATTTTTTGTATCTGGTCAATTTTGAGAATTGCCGTTGCCTCTGTGCCAAGTTTTTCTTCCAGCATTTTATCGCCTCTCGATCTTTGATGACACTTTTTACACTCGACCAAAGGATCGGCAAAAGATCCCACGTGACCGCTCGCCTCCCAGACTTTCGGATTCATCAGAATTGATGCGTCGAGACCCACCATGTCCTGTCGCTGATGAACGAATGTCTTCCACCAGCATTGTTTGATCTTGTTCTTGAGCTCTACGCCAAGGGGTCCATAGTCCCACGTATTGGCGAGACCTCCGTAGATCTCGGAACCTGGGAAGATGAAGCCGCGACGCTTGCAGAGAGAGACGAGAGAGTCGAGGGAGGGAGCTGGCATGACGAATGGTGAATGGAGAATTGCACTATCAATTTTTTATCGGAGGAGTGTTCCACTCTCGGTCGCTTGAGCGTGCGATCCGCTCCGATTCACAATGTCTTTCCACGGGAGCATCCGTTCCGTCTTCCCTGTTGCCTGCGGCTGCATCACATCAGTCACTGCATCGTCGTCACTGTCACTCGACACCTCCGATGAAGTCACCATCGACGTCTGATCGATCCCCTGTTCGTTGGTCTGCAACACGACTTGATCAATCGCCGTATACACGGAATATCCCGTGTACGCAGCGAGTGCAAAGCCGATGACGAGAACGAGCAATGTCTTCATGCACACCGGAGGATACCGAAGGTTGGAAACGTAGGGAAGACATCGCACACCCCCCGCATCTCCTTCACCTTCCTCGCTTGCAGAAATGTTGTCACAGAGCCAAGAACATGATATAATTCGAAGATTATCTTCTGCCATGAGTCTCCTCATCATTCTCGGCTCTATCGTAGGTGCTGCTGTGCTGATTCGCATCTGGACAGGCGCGATGCGAAGCAAGACCATCGACAGCGAATCGATCGCCTCCATCGAAGTCCGACATCCCTACCTGCCAAAATGTGGCGCGATCGTCGCATCGGTCATGATCGCAGGCATTCTGTTTCTCCTCTCGCTGAAGTACGGAAAGAACACATCACTCAAGTCACTAACTGGTAGCACCGCACTGTATCGGACGCTCTTCGTCTTCATCGCCATCAGCGGTTTCGGCCTGTACGACCAGGGGAGATGGCACGGATCGAAAGATCGCTACCAGTACTTCTTCGCATTCGTCCTCGGCACCATCGTGACGTGGATCCTCATCGCGTTCAAGCGTTCGTTCTTCGAAACCGGAGTCGGTCAGGATCCGTTTCTCATGGCACTCGGTATCACGTGTGTCGTCATCGGTTGGAAATTCCTGTTCGGTCCGTGGAACGCCACCATCAAGGCAACGGTGCTCGGCACATTCCTGTTCTGGGTGATCTATGCGATCCTACGTTTCAAGACTCATCAGCAACTCATCGCAACCGGCCTCGCAGCGGTGGTCGCGATCATCCCTGTGGTCGTCTGGTGCAAACTCTTCCTCGGCTTCCATCGAGAACGTCTGAGTGTTGTGCTCCTCGCATTCTTCGCAGGCATGCTCTCGACCGTACCGATCCTGTTCTACAGCGAACTCACACAGCGATCCATCGAGCTCAATTTCTTCCTCTTCAAGATTGTCCCGATGAACTACGGAGCGACATCGGGGAGCTTCGTGTCGCAGAGCATCTTCCACTCCGTGAAGGGAACACACTCAGTCGTCCTGATGACACTCGTGACCTACTTGATGGTCGGGGTCATCGAAGAAGCGAGTAAATCGTGGGTCCTGCGACACTCGAGCAAAGAATTCTTTCGATCGATCGATGACGCGCTGCAACTCGCGATCGTCGTCGCGATCGGTTTCGCTTTCGCCGAAAATCTTGTGAATCCCACGTACTTCGTTGGATTCGTCACCGATTACCTCATCACACCCTCAAGTCCTCAGTGGGGGCCGTTCATTGGCAGCGTCGTGGGTCGAGCGATCCTCACGAACATGGTGCACATCGTCTCCACGGGAGTGGCAGGGTACTTCTTCGGACTTGCCTTCTTCGTTTCGCCGCTCATCCGTGATCAATTTGCCGAGGGGAAGAGACATCCGATCATTGCGATGATGCACCGGATGCTGAGCGTAAAATCCGAAGCGATCTACGCACGCATCCAAATGTCACTGGGCCTCCTCTTCGCCATCGTGCTCCATGGAGTCTTCGACTTCACCGTGAGCTTGTCTGACATACTACCTGGTCATCCGGCGACGATCGGCGCACTCCTTGGTCAACCACCATCCTCCTTCATGAGTGGCATCGCGATCACCCTGATCCCCTCGATCCTCTACGTCGTCGGCGGTTTCTGGCTCCTCAGCTATCTGTTCGAACGCAAAGAGGACATGAAGGAATTCGGCGCCATCGTCGAGACGCAATCGTTTGTTTCGTGAGTAAACAAAGGTATCATCCTTCCCACTGTTCCCCCGTTCTTCGTATGACCATCCGCACGCGTCTCTTGAGTTGCGCACTGGCAGCCTCTCTTCTTCTACCAACACTCTCCTCTGCGCGATCGATCAGTGAGATCATCAATCCCTCACTGCCGACGATCACTCGTGCACAATTCATCAGCGCATCATTCGAAGCACTGCACTTGATGAAAACAGATGGGAGTTGCTCACTGCCCTACACGCGTGCGCCACGGGGCCTGATGCCAACACTGTGTGCGGCCCAAGATGAAGGCGTTCTGGACATCTTTGGTCTGACCAAAGCCTACACGTTAGGCCAAAATATCACCCACGGCGAAGCCATCGAAGTCCTCACCGCGCTCCTGAATACCCAACAGCATGACGATGTGACTTCGTTCAAAGATGTGAAGACGGACCGAGAGAAGCAAGCGGTGATGAATGCGATTGCCCTGAAGTGGATGGTCCCAGCACGAGCGAATTTCTTCGGTCTCTCTCGCCCACTCACGGGGAATGAAGCCGTAGCACTGCTAGCGACCGTCTCTGGGAAAGAAGGCATTGCAACAGAAACCATCACGATCAGTCTCCCGAGCGGAGCAAGTGATACACCACTCCCCAAACAGAGTCTCCTCAGTGCCGTCTGGGACATCATCAACCGCGATTACGTGCGCAGGGACAAGATCGACATGGACGAGATAGGCTACAAGACCATCGAAGCGCTGGTCAACTCATTGAATGATCCGTACACCACGTTCTTTCGTCCGGCGACCGCAAGCGATTTCCAGTCACAGATCAAAGGAGAACTGAGCGGCATTGGTGCGCAGATCGAGAGCCGCAGCGGTGCGATCATCGTCGTGAGCCCTCTGCCAGGCTCTCCCGCTGAACGTGTCGGCATCCGCACGGGAGACCAGATCCTAGAAGCCAATGGCGTATCGCTCGTCGGTCTGACCGTCGAGAAAGCCGTCCAGTACATTCGCGGCGAACGCGGGACGACCGTCACTCTGAAGCTCCGTCGCGGCGGCATCGAGCTCAGTGTGAGTGTTGTGCGCGACCTCATCTCCATCCCTGAGATTCAAGTCAGTTGGCAGGGAGACATCGCCGTCGTCCAGCTCGTACAATTTGGCGAAACAACGGAGAAACGGATTCGTTCCGTTTTCTCCGACATCAGCCTCAAACACCCTCGAGGTATTGTCCTGGACCTGCGCAACAACGGCGGAGGTCTTCTGACGGCTGCTGACACGGTCGTCAGTAATTTCATGCCGAAGGGCACGGTCGTCGCCAAGGTCCAGGGAAGGTCGCAGACGACGCAGGAGTTTACCCAAGACGAACCAACCATCAGCCCGTCTGTCAAACTGGCGGTGCTCATGAACAAGGGCTCCGCAAGCGCCTCGGAGATCGTCGCAGGAGCGCTGCAGGACCACAAGCGTGCGACCATCATCGGAACACAGAGCTTCGGCAAGGGTACCGTGCAGGAGGTGCTTGGATTCCGCGACGGTGAAGCACTGAAGATCACGATCGCTCAGTGGCTGACTCCTCTCGGTCGTCCGCTCGACGGCATCGGTGTGAAACCGGATATCTCTGTTGAGAAGACAACAGAGCGCGATGAGCAACTCGCGAGGGCGCTAGAAATATTGCGATAATTGTATGTCCAGGCTCATCCTCGCCTCGGCTAGTCCACAACGGAAAGTCCTGCTCGAAGGTTTGAGTCTCCCCTGTGAGGTCATCCCAAGCACCGTGGATGAAGACAGGCATCCTGAGAGAGATCCGATCAAGAGGCCTGTCGTGCTCGCACGGCTGAAAGCGGAAGAGGTGGCGAAGAAGAATCCGGATGCCTTCGTCATCGGCTGTGACACGCTCGTCATCGCAAGTGACGCTACGCTGCTCGAAAAACCGAACGATGAAGATGATGCACGCAGAATGATCCGCGTGCAAAGTGGCAAAACATCCCTCGTGCACTCAGCTCTGTGCATCATCGATCCACAAGGTAAACATCATGAAGGCATCTCGACTTCGAGCGTGACTTTCAAGAAACTTTCGGAGGGAGAAATCGACTGGTGGATCTCTCTGGGTCTCTGGAAAAATCGCTCGGGCGGCTTTCAGATCGACGGGCTCGGACAACTGATGATCGAACACATCGACGGAGACTGGACCAGCATCGTGGGACTGCCCGTGTTCTTGCTCGGGAAATTATTGAAGAATGCACAATATATTTGGTATTGAAAGTATCGAATGTCACCTTCGCTACCTTCAATACTTTCCAAACCTTCCTTACCTATTGGAATAGAACTGATTCTTCTTGTTCTCCGCTCTGTACCCCTCGCGCTTGAGAGCGCGGATGCGCTGCAGACGCCTCGTGCGCTTCTTCTTGTGCGTACGACGCTCGCGCAGGATCTTCACAATCCTCGCCTTCTGCGACTGCTGCTTGAACCGGCTCTGCAAGCGGTCGTTACTCTCTTCGCCTTTCTTGATCGCATAAATAGCCATACGGCTGACAGAGCTTAGGGAAAAAGGCCTACCCTCGCAAGCTCTTCTTTCCGATCAGAAGGACCTCCTGATCGACGCACCCTGCATGTCTGAAAAACTCCCACGTCTTCGGCCCGCCTTCTACGAGAATACTTGTGATCCCGTTGTACCCTTGCTGCGGCGTAATCAACGCGTCCCAAAGTGATGGCCAATCGAACTGACCTCGAACGACAGGAACGGTCAGAATCGTTACACCTCGACCTTCGAGCACACGCTCTTTCTCGATGGAATCTTCCGTCGACTTTATCTCTCCTCGAATGAGGATCGTCGAGGACGAATGAGCATCACCAACAACGGTTGCAGAAAGTTCGGTCTCGAAATTCTTGTCGAGAACAATTCTCCACGGTTGTCTCTGCCTCTCCCCTCCACCGGAACGGGGGAGGGGTCGGGGGTGGGGGCAACGAACGGTCAACCTAGGATCATCACTCAAGATCGTTCCCACACCAACCAAGATCGCATCATGTCGTGCCCTGAGGAACTCATGTGCCCACTGATCCTGCTGCTGAGTCGTGATCTTCATCATCGATCGATCGTGATTCGCGATCCTCCCATCGATGGTCCTGGCCATTTTCAGTGTGATCCACGGACGACTCTTCATTCGTACGGACACAAATCCTCTGTTCAGGCGTAGACATTCATCTTCGAGGATTGGTCCGATCACTTCGACACCCTTTGACCGCAGAAGTGCAATGCCCTTCCCAGCAACTCTCTCATCCGGATCCTGCATCCCAAACACGAGTTTTTTGATGCCTCGCTCCAGAAGAATCTCCGTGCACGGTGGCGTTTTCCCTGTATGACAACAGGGCTCAAGATTGACGTAGAGAATATCAGTTGAACAAATATTGTATTCATATTTCTTCAGAAGCATGCTTTCTGCATGCGGACATCCGAATCCTTCATGAAACCCTTCCGCAATGATCTTGCCGTCCCGAACAAGAACCGCTCCGACCATGGCACCGTTTCCAACGAGTCCCCTGCCCTTCTCGGCAAGTTCGAGGCAGCGGCAGATGAAGAAGGTGTGCATGGAAGAATTATGACATAGAAAGTGATATGTGCCTCGAAAACGCAGGCAGAAAGCCTGCTCCTATTTTCATACAAATTATTTTCACACACGGGAGCGGCCTCTTGCCTACCGGCAGGCAGGTTCTGGCCACGGTCATACAAAAAATCCCCGATCCTGCTGTACCAAATGGTACAGACTGACGGATCGGGGAAGCTGCCTTTCACAGCATATGGAGTAACGATTCAATATGATGATCGAAGATCCACACTGTTCTTCTGCCGAGCACACACTCGCGATTGGGCATCAAATTGCAATCGGGTCTCTGATGAACACCAAAACTTCGAGGATCGACACCCGCCATTGGATCAAGATACAAACGTGGATTTTGTTCCAGCCATACCTCTCCGTTCTTCGTTCCAGAAAGCAAGCAAAGACAAGCTTCAAGCACATGCTGTTCGAGATTGAACCAATCCTTTAGTAGTACTGCAGCCATTTCTTCGAACTTCATGATCATTCTCCGTTGCTGTAAAAGAACAAATATTTCCGTGAAATTACGGAAATACACCCTCCCCCCACAGCGTGAGGAGGGATCAATCCCGGTGCCGCAACTATTGGTTCTTCGCTTTCTCCAGAGCCTTCTGCAGCACCGATGCTGGTCGCTCCCCGCGAGGCGGGGTAGCGGTCTCCGTCAGCCGAGGCTGACTGGAGACCAATCGATGATGCCGATGCGTGTTCAATACTTTTCGATAGCCTCCCTCACCATTCTCCAGAAATTTCGCCACACGTGTGACGGTCGTCGTGCTTGCGCCCGTACGCTTTGCGATCTCGCGGTACGTGATGCCCTGTGCCAATTCCTTCGCGACTTCGAACCTCTCGCTCAGAGCCTGCAGCTCCGAGAGTGTTGCGATGTCACGCAGAAAATTTGCTGTATCCTCGGGACTCTGCAATCCAGAAATGGCTTCTGTAAGGGCTCGAAACCAAGGTTCCTTCTTGTAACTATCTTCGGTGAAACGACGCTTACTCATACGCACAATATAGTGAGCAGGAAATAAAAGTCAATGTATTATCTCATTAATACATTTTTCAAGGGAAAAATGGCTTTTATAAGCCAAAAACAGAATTATTCTTCTGTTATTGGGAGCGCATTGCCTCCAACATCGCTTCCTCAAGATCATGAATTCCATACGTATCACTGAGATTCGTACGATCTGAAATGGCATTCCAGTGAGGATAAAAATACGCACCTGCGATTCTTGCGATCCATTGATACATGGCAGTCACGACGTCTTTGCCATTTCCTGCTTTCGCTACGAGTGCGGGGCAACCTGTCGCAAGAGTGCATTGCATGCTTGAACGCGAAATTGCAATATGTTCTCGTAAGAAGGGTTGTAGATCCATATGCATGGAATTCCCCTCGCCTGTGAGAATCAGGAATTTTGGGCTGAAAGCCTGAAAGGGAGGAAAGCGAGCAGCGCCATGGGCTTGACTGAAGATCAAGAGATGAGCAGAAGCAAGATTGCGGAGAATAGTAATGGCTCTCCCCTAGGAGAATCTCCTCTAAGATTCTCTTATGCAGCTTCGGTACGCCAAAATCTCGACATTCAAAATCAGAAAAATTCTGAAGTGCTTTTCTGAAGACCTTCCCGCAAGCAA
>JAHFJR010000035.1 GCA_023245775.1 Candidatus Peribacteria bacterium
GACGACGCGAATTGCAATGAGAACATATTTTTCATGATGAATTAGGGAAAATCTGAGCATATCTTGGCTTCCAGTAAACAAAAAGCCTTCATTCTAGCCCAGAAAATTTTCTACTATGCCTTCATTTCCGGCGGCAGAACGTACCCATTCACCAGCGGGTTTTGCTTCATCGACACTGCGACGATTTTTGCGGCTTCAGCACGTGTGATCAGGAGGTGGCCACGGAAGGTTCCATCTGTGTAGCCACGAACAATCTCTCGTTCGCTTGCTTCGTCGACGTACGGCGCAAACCAGTCGCTCGGTTGCACATCGGCGAAGTGGAGTGATCCTGTTGACGTGTGAACGGGTGGGAACTGCACTGCGAGCAGGAGCATCTTCACGGCTTCCGCTCGATTCACCGGTGCATCGGGGCGGAATGTTCCGTCGCTGTAGCCAGCAACGATGCCGTAGTGCACGGCGGTGTAGATCACTTGCCGTCTCAGTGTGACATCGGCAGTCTCGTTGAGGGGAGCCAATGCACTGAGGTCCGAAAAGGCATGTTCTTGGTCACTGGCATTCATCAAACGTGTGCAACTTCCGAGCATCGCCATCTTGAGAAACTCGAACCGTGTCACGGGCTTCTCAGGATCAAAGATGGATCGAGAACCATTCTTGGAGCCCAGTTGGTACCCGCGCACCAGGGCGATCTTCTGTGGAAGAATCGTCGTATCCTTCAGCATCGTCACGTACGGTTCCGCCCAGTGTGAGACTAGGTCAGGGAAGTGCGCTAGACCCACTTGATACTGGAGACAAGCGTTCTCCCGTGGATTACTGCCGTGATCGATCTCATCGCTGTCACTGATCCCATCACGGTCGCTGTCCGCTTCGACTGGATTCGTTCCGCGTGCTAACTCCTGTGCATTGTTGAGCCCATCCTGGTCAGGATCGTCGGTTTTGCTCTGGGGGATTGTTTGGCGATCGAGCTGAGTTGTTCGCTCCCAGTCGTCAGGAAGACCGTTGCTATTACTGTCGGCTGAGTACTTGGCATCCAATGGAAATGGGTCGACCGAGTCATTGATCCCATCGCCGTCGGTGTCTGCCTTCTTCGGATCCGTCCCATGGGTTAGCTCGAATCCATTCACCCAACCGTCGCCGTCGGTGTCGTAGGTCAGGTCGTCCGTCTTATCGAGTGGATTGCGCTTCGCACGTATCTCAGACACATCGGATTCGCCTCCTCCATCGGTATCGGTATTGAGGGGGTCCGTCTCGCCATTATCGACGATGCCATTCCCGTTCGCATCCTCTTGGACATCTGGGATGGTATCGCCGTCGGTATCCTGATCGGGTGGGATCGCATGCAGTGTATGTGGCAGCATGCTTGCGGCGATGAAGAATACGAGGGTGAGGAGGGGCGAAAATCGTCGCATAGAATTACAGGGACAGAGTAGCACGGTGACCTCGAGCATACTCCTCTCCTCTCATGACTTTCCCGCCACTCGGTTGGATTCTTGTGATGAAGAGCATCGAATGTTCCGTGCACGTCAGAGGAAAACTTTCTCTGGTTTCGATCAGAGACGTTTCGAGGATCTTGCTCCCATTCCACGTCACGCCCGGCCACGGAGTCAGCGCACGTACCATGCGATCGATCTGCAGAGCCGTCATTGTTTCTGGATCAACGACACCATTGGTCTTGGTGAATTTTTTGCAGAATGTTGCCTCCGATACATCCTGTTCATGTTCGAGGAGGGGAAGCGAGAGAGTAGCAAGAAGAAGCTCTGCGCCGAGTGTCGCCAGTTTCTCATGGAGAGTCGAGTAGGTTTCTCGTGGATCGATGGGAACGGATCGTTGCGTCAGGATCGGCCCCGCATCGAGCTCTTTTACCATTCGCTGTACTGTGACTCCCGTGTCGTTGAGTCCTTTGAGGATCGCATGTTGGATCGGCGATGCGCCACGAAGCTTGGGCAGAAGCGACGCATGCACGTTCACCGCGGCGATCGTCGGCCACCTCAGCACTTCCTCGGAGAGAATCTGTCCGTAACTGACGACGACGAGGAAGTCGAGGTTTGGAAATTGAGAATTGAAAATTGAAAATTGAGAATTCAGGTTTTCCGGTTGTGCGATCTTCAATCCAAGTTCTTCCGTAGCAACTTTCAGGGGCGGTGGGGTCATCACTTGTTTGCGTCCGACGGGACGATCCGGTTGTGTGACGACGAGCTGCACATCGAATCGTCTGTCTCTGACAAGTGCGTTCAGACAGGGGACCGCGAATGCCGATGTGCCGAGGAAGACGATCGAGTGGCGAGACATGACTTCTATCATACATCAACTGATATACTCGTCTCATGCAGCGTTCGTGCCGCGAGTGTCAGGGTATGTTTGAGGTCACGGAGGAGGATCTCGCGTTCTACGAAAAAATATCTCCGGTGTTTGGTGGGAAGAGAATACTCATTCCGTCGCCGACTCTATGTCCGGAGTGTCGCAGTCGTCGTCGCATGGTTTGGCGCAACGAGCGCTCGCTTGCGCTTCGTGTATGCGAATTATGTGGGAAGAGCAAAGTATCAATGTTTCCTCTTGATTCTAGGTACCACACATACTGTCATGATTGCTTCTATAGCGATGGCTGGAATGCTCTCACCTATGGACGGGAGTACGATTTTTCCAAGACATTCCGGTCCAATATGGAGACGCTTCTTCATGACATGCCGCTGATGATGCTGTATCAGTCGGGGGCGAACGAAAACTGTGAATACACGAACTATTTTGGCCCCGATTCCCGTAATTGCTACCTCATCTACAACAGTGGTCGCGATGAAGATTGTTCCTATTCACGTGGACTCATTGAATCAAAGTCGTGTATCGATATGCTGATTGGCAACGGGAATCAGTTTTGCTATGAGTGTGTGAATGCTAGTAGTTGCTACACTGTGTTCTTCTCGCAGAATATTGCACAGTGTAGTGACAGCGCATTCCTCTTCAATTGCCGCCGGTGTCGTCACTGTTTTGGCTGCACGAATCTCGTAGAGAAAGAATATCACCTATTCAATAGGCCCTGTACCTCGGAAGAATATTCTCTGTACATGGCTCGGCTAGCGTCGGCATCGTTTGTTGCAGAGATGCAAGCAACATTTGCAGATCTCCAGAAACACTCTATCCATCGTGAAAACAGTAACATCAATACGGAACAATGCACGGGCGATTACCTTACCGACTCAAAAAATTGTATTGATTGCTATGAAGTGAAAGGCGCCGAAGACTGTACACGACTCCTTTGCTCCAAACTTTGTAAGGATTCACATGATCTCTTCGGTTATGGTTACGATTCACAATTGCTCTACGATTGTGTAGGCGTGGGTCTGAGTACATCGGTAGCATTTTCCTGGATTTGTACATCAGTTGCTGATTCGTTGTACTGCATACAATGCGATCATCTCGAACATTGTTTCGGATGCATCAGTCTGAGGCATAAGAAGTATTGTCTCCTGAACAAGCAGTACTCTCGTGAAGAATACGAAGCACTTGTTGCAAAGATCATTGAGTCGATGGTGCGATCGGGGGAATGGGGAGAATTTCTACCGAGTGATGTAAGTCCTTTCGCTTATAATGAAACGGTTGCACAGGAATTCCTGCCGCTTACGAAGAGTCAAGCGACCACCATGAATTTTCGATGGAATGACCTTGTCTCTCCCCCTTTAGTTTCAACCAAAACCAGTGCGACACTGCTGCCAGACAGTATTGCAGGCGTCTCTGATGATATTCTGAATGATCCGATCCAGTGTGAGAAGACAGGGAAAGCATTTCGGCTGACGAAACAGGAACTTGAGTTCTATCGCACGTTGCATCTCCCCATACCGCGGGTTCATCCCGATGAGCGGCATATCAGGCGTATGAACTTGCGTAATCCCTGCCGTCTCTGGAATCGCTCCTGTGCCAAATGTCAGAAACCGATTGCCACAAGCTATAGCCCAGAGAGGCCTGAGATCGTGTACTGTGAATCTTGCTATTTGGAGGCCATATACTAAGCAAAGACTTAAAAACATACATCAGGCACAGCAAGATTCATCCTGAGCGCAGTCGAAGGGTGAGGAGCCTGCCTGCCGGCAGGCAGGTGTTACCTGAAGGAGGTGTATTAGCGAATCCGCAATGCTAGAGTTCATCTATGCAACGAATTTGTCGCCAGTGTCATGCAACGTTTCAGATCACGGACGAAGATCTCGCATTTTATGATCATATCAGCCCCGTTTTTTCCGGAAAGAAATATGTGATTCCATCTCCGACGCGTTGTCCCATATGTCGAGAGCGTTGTCGCATGGCGTTTCGCAATCAGACGGCGTTGTTCCAGCGAATCGCTTTTCCAGGCGGAGAAACTATTTTTTCCATGTATCCGCAGAGTGCCCGGTTTCCCGTGATGAAAAATGAAGACTGGTTCAGTGATCATTGGAATGCCTTGGACTACGGCCAGGACTATTCGTTTCAGAAAACATTCATGGAACAGTTGTATGTCCTTCACAAAACGGTTCCGCGGTATGTGGCGATCAATAACATCCGGACGGAGAATTGCGAGTACTGCAATAACGCTTCCGATGACAAGAATTGTTACCTGACGTTCAGTATGTCGTACGCCGAGGACTGTCTGTACAGTGAGAGCGTTTGGGGATCCAGAGACTGTATCGAAGATACGCTCACCATTCAGTCCGAACTTTGCTACGACTGCACCAATTGCACACGATGTTTTCGTCTGCAGAGTAGTTTCAACTCCGAAAATTGCAGCGATAGTTTTTTCCTCGCAAACTGCCGTAACTGTCGCAATTCCTTTGGCTGCGTGAATCTACGGAACAAGGAATACTGCATTTGGAATGCTCAGAAGAGCAAGGAAGAGTACGAGTCGTTTCTGCAAAATTTCAAAGGAACTTCATTCAGGGAGCGCGAAAAGTATAGAAAAGAATTTGAGGAAATGATGCTGAAGCATCCCCGGCCGCATGCCATCATGCATCAGACCGAAGAGAGTACCGGTAATTGCATCGTCGAATCGCGCAATGTTCAGAGTAGCAGTTTCATTCAGTACGGTGAGAACCTCAAACATTGTTTCAACCTCTATGATAAGACGAACGATTGTCGGGATTTCTCGTTCTTCGGCCGTTCTGCGGAGCTTATCTATGAATCCTGTACTTGTGGTAACAACATTTCCCGCTTGTGCTTCTGTTATACGTGTAGAAATCAGAGTTCCGATTTGTTCTACTGCATTTCCTGCGATGCATGCAAGAACTGTTTCGGCTGTGTCGGACTCTGGAGGAAAGAATACTGCATTTTGAACAAGCAGTATACGAAGCAGCAGTACGAGGCTCTCGTGCCACGGATCATCGAACATATGTCAGAGGCAAAAGAATGGGGAGAATTTTTCCCTCCGACGTTCAATCCAACCCCGTACAATCGGTCGGTTGCGTATCGGTATTTTCCTATCACAGAATCAGAGGCTGTACGGGAGGGATATACGTGGTATGAAGAAGACACGAAAGATTTTCCGAATGCCATCAATGCAGACAGGCTTCTGGATGGACTGCCTGAAACAAATGATCCTCTGACGGTCAAAAGCTCTCTCTCAGGCCGTCCGTTTCGAATTACGGCTCAGGAAATCGAGCGGTACCGTGCATTCAAGGTTCCGCTCCCGCGGACATCCTATGAAGAGCGGATGAATGAACGCATCCAGCAGCTCGGAGGTACACAGCTGTATGAACGCACCTGTGCGAAGACTGGCAAACCAATCCTCACGACGTATTCTCCCGATTCGCCCTACATCATTTGGGATCGGGACGAATATGAAAATAGCTTTCAATGAGTGTATTGAATATGCCGCGGCAAGCATGCCGCCCCCAATTTTTCATCTTTACTTTCCACCTTCCACCTTCCACTTTCCACTTTCCACTTTCCACTTTCCACTTTCCACTTTCCACTTTCCACTTCTCCCCCTGTCCCATCGTCCCGCCCAGATTGCCGGCATGCTCCGAACCATTGCCGCAAGGCATGCCATCGAGGTTCCTCCGAATCTTGCGACGATCGTGAGCATCGCACGTGTGCAGGTGAGCGGAGATCTTAGTTATGCCGATGTGTACGTATCGGCTATCACGGGTAGTGAAGCGGCGGTGAAATTTTTGACGCATCGCAAAGGGGAGATGCGAGCCGAGCTCGCGCGACATCTCCAAGCGCATCGGGCTCCGCTGCTGCGTTTCCACATTGATGAAGAAGGTGAGCGTGTGACGAAGTTGGAGCGGGTGTTGGAGTCGTTGAAGAAGATCTGATTGTAGGGGCGTAGCAATCCGCGGATTGCTACGCCCCTACATGTTGCAGAAATAACGAACAGGTTCATGTTGTAAAAATACGATGAGGAAATAAACTCCTGATTTTGAAAGTGCATCGGGTTGAGCGTCCGTGTTCGTCTGACTACACTCACTCCCTTATGTTTGCGAAAGCGGATATCGATCGGGCACTCTCACTCTTCAAAAGTGCAAAGCGCCTCTGTTGCCTCTGCCATCGAAATCCTGACGGGGATGCGATCGGTTCCATGACGGGAATCGCACAGCTTTTGGAACACATCGCGCCGGATATCCCTGTGAAACTTTATTGCTATGATCCATCACCGCCGATGTTCTCGTATTTGTCGTGGATCACACGCATCGAGCAGGTGATGATGCCAATGGAGGGCGACGTGTTCATCTTCCTCGATAGTGCCGAACCGAAACTGACGGAGTTTCACGAGAGTCATCCTCAGATTTTCGGCAAGGACTGGCCCTCGGTGTGCTTCGATCATCATCCGACGAATACGAGGTTCGCCACGGTCAATTTCATTGTGCCGGAGGCTGCTTCCACCTGCGAGATTCTTGCAGATTTTGCTGAAGCGATTGGTCTCTCGATCTCCTCGGAGATCGCGACATGTCTCCTCACGGGCGTCTACACGGATACCGGTGGGCTCCTCCACAGTAATACGACTCCTCATGTCTATCGCACCGTTGCGCGCCTCCTCCGTGCTGGCGCGAGGCAAGCTGTGATCGTGCACCATGTCTTTCGCACGGCAAAACTCTCGACACTTCGTCTCTGGGGTCGTGTGCTCGAGAAGATTTCTCTCTCCGAAGAGGGTGGTGCTATTTCGGCGCTCACGGAAGGTGATTTCCGTTCAACGGGTGCGGAGTACAGCGAGCTCACTGGTGCCATTGATTACGTCAATGCGGTTCCGGGCATGCGATTCTCTCTCGTGCTTGCCGAGCGAGCAGGCAAGGTGAAAGGGTCGATTCGCACACTCCGTGATGACGTCGATGTCTCTGCCATGGCTGCGAAATTCTCAGGCGGAGGTCATCGAAAAGCCGCAGGATTTGCGGTGGCTGGCAAGCTCGTGCCGGAGACGAGGTGGAAAGTACAAAAATAGTGGAAAGTGCAAAATGGAAGGTGGAAAGTGAAGAAACATCAGTTTGAGTTGCCATATGCAAATTTTCCACTTTGCACTTTCAACTTTCCACTCCTCAGTCGCTTCCGCTTGCCCCTGCCTCTCTCTCCTTCTCTTCCTTTGCGACTTGCTTCTTGCGCATGACCTCCTCTGGCTTCGTCGTAATGATGCCGTGTTCGCTGCCGCTTGCGACGACTTGGATGGCCACGTGTGTGTTCCCAGCAAACAGGAGTCCTTGTCCTACGCCGGAGTTGAGGAGGAGATACTTCTCTCCTTCGGTTAGGTAGAACAGTTTTGCCAAGTTATCGACACTGGCGGCTGATTGTTTCAGGAGCAACTGGAGAGAGGTATTGCTGATGATGGGTTTGCCGTACGGTGAGTTCATGAAGTCGTCGATGTCTTGGGTAATGGTCGTAACGCCGAGGTAGTACTTGCGCGCGCGTTTGATGAGGCCGAAGAGGAACTGCGCTGAGTCTTCGTACTGCATCAGGTTCCACGCTTCGTCGATGACGAGGAGGCGGCGACGCATGTCCGAGCGGATGCGGTTCCAGAGGAAGTTGAGGACGACGTAGATCGCAATGGGGCGGAGGACATCTTCGAGGTCGCGGATTTGAAAGACGACCATCTCCTTGTCGAGTTCGATGTTCGTCTCTCGGTCGAAGAGTCCCGAGAAACTGCCGGTCGTGTACTTCTGGAGCGTCTGGCCCATGGATTCGCCACCGTCGGTCGTCATCAGCACGTCGACGAGATCATGCAGTGTGGGGACTTCCATCTTCGTGGGGTCCGGTACTTGGAGCGTGATGCCCTTGAGTGCGTAGGTATTCAGGAGGGCTCGGTCGAGGATTCCTTCCTCTGCAGGAGTGATACTGCCAAGCATGAGCTTGAAGAGTCCGTGCAGATTGATGACTGCTCCGCGTAGCACTTCGCCCGTTTCTGCTTCATCACCTCGGATGGCATGGGGAAGATCGAATGGATTGATGCGGTAGCTACTCTGGAGTGAGATCGGGATCATGGCGCCCCCAACCGTCTGACAGAGGTCGACGTACTCGTTCTCGGGATCGATGACGTACGCTTGCACTCCCTGGATCAGGGAACGCAGGATCTCCAATTTCACGACGTACGACTTACCAGCACCGGAGGTGGCGAACACGTTCGAATTGGCGTTGGGTAGGTCAAAACGATCGAAGATGATGAGTGAATCATTGTGGCGATTGATGCCGTAGAGGATGCCGTGGTCATCGGTGAGGTCCGAAGAGCTGAACGGGAAACTTGTCGCGAGTGCCTGCGTATTCATATTGCGATTGAAATCGAGTTCATCGAGGCAGTAGGGTAGACAGCTATTCCATCCGTGTTCCATCTGAAATGATGTCGGTTTTGTGAGGATGAGCTTCCCTCCAAGAATGGCTTCCACATCGGTTTGTACTTTCTTCAATTTCGATTCATTCTCTGCGTAGATGGTAAAGTAGAAGCCGAGCTGGAAGAGTTTCTCGGATCCGCGCGCGAGCAGGTCTCGGAGCTCTTCGGCGTCTTGCAGTGCTGCCTCCAGCCCCGGATCGCGTACGATGCCGCGCTGTTGGAGCATACGAATGCTGGAGCGCATCTCTGCCACTTTCTTACGCAGCATCTTCATGATGACTTTATTCGATGCGGGATAGATGAACATCGAGATATCTGTTTGGATATCGAAATTGATGAGTTGCGAGAGCCAGTTGGGGTAGATCTGACTTGGCCAGTTGTAGGTGTAGAAACTGCGCGCAACCAATTGCTCATTCAATTGGATCATGCTCCGTTCGAAGGTGAGGCCACTCGGGGCAATCACATCGAGCAGTTTCTGGATGCCTTCTTCGTATCTACGAACGATGTCTCTCTCCTCCTTCGTGAACTCGTTTCCATCGTCCGATTGGAGAATGTCATCGACATGCTGATGCAGTCCGAGGAGTTCATCGAAGACTGAGGTCAATGCTCCTCCTCCGCTCGGCTTGGGCTTGAGAGAAACAGCCGGTGTCGGTACAGTTTCGGCCATCGAAACAGTATACCAGAAAACAGGAGATTATCAAAGCCCTGTTCCCTCGAAGAGCGAATTGAACTTGGTTGCTTTTCTCCCCGACGCTCCTCTGGATTTCTTGCGTTCGATGATCTGTAGTTCCTCGATGCCCGGAACGTCCACGATGCGGTTACCGGCGATCAGCACCTCTCGATTCTGTTTGATCGCGAGACTCTTCTCTCCGTAGAGCGTCAGGAGAGAATTCAGCGTTGAGATGATATCGTCCGTCTGTTTGGCCTTTAGATCAGTTTCGGCATAGGCCTGTTGTTTCTCGAGAACGCTCTTCTGCTGCTCTCCAGCCTGTGAAAAATCCTTCTTGCTGATCGCTTTCTTCAGGTCTCGTTCTGCATCGCTTCTCTCCTTGCTCTGAGCTCTGAGCTGTGTCTTGATCTCGGCGAGTGTTCCCGTGAGTACTTGGAACCGCTCGTTTGCACGCGCGGCGACATTGGTGAGGGAGGTCATAAAGGTATCCAATGTCTCCTGGCGATTGGTACTTCTATTGAGCAGATCGACAAAGTCGACTTGCAGCGCGTCAGCAAAGGCTTGGAGCAAGATGAAGTCGGG
>JAHFJR010000012.1 GCA_023245775.1 Candidatus Peribacteria bacterium
AATAGAACGCACATCCTGCTCAAAATCCGTGATGGGCTTTTGGATGATCGTTGCTGTGAGTTCACGTAAAACACTTTCTCTTCTATCTTCTGGGATAGATTGAATGGATCTCTGTAACTCACTCGGAGTAAAATCTTTTGGTTTATACTTCGAATTTTTTTCATCTATGAGAAGCCGCTGGAGCAATTTCAGACCTCCAATTTCTGCATGGATCCTACCTATTTTCTGTTCAGGTTTCCCTCTCAGGACAGCGATTCTACTATTGAAGAAGCTTTGATCCTTATTCCAAACAGAAAGAAATTGCACCGCATGCGAAGGGACTTCATTCGAATTCAATCCTGGATGATCATCCATCCCCACTCTCACCCCATGTGTCATTTCATGTGCAAAGTTAGAAGTGATCCAATCGAGATGTTTTTGCACCTGAGAATAATCTTTTGATTTTTTAGCCTGAGTTAGAAGCAGAAGTAGTGTATCAGTATTTTCGACATCCACTCCCATTCCTAAGACATTACCGGTATTCATACTGGTGCTTGGCCCAAGATTCCTTACAACAAATCCATTACCGGTTTCTGCATCCTTCGGAAAAATATTTTTAGCATTTGCAAATGCTTGTGCAAGCATTTTTTCACTCTCAATCAAAATAGTATGTTCAAGACTTCCCTCTGGACTCTTCAAATATTTGTATGTAGGTGAATTGCCGCCAACTCCAGACATGACCCCAGGTTGTGCCTCTGTCATCCAAAAAATATGACTCCTAGTATCATTTGATGAAAAAACTGCAGATCGTTTTTCTGTATTTCCTAGAGCACGAAACCACGAATTATTTGTCCTCTTTTCCTTAAAATATTCTCTCCTTTCATCTTCCGTAGCTCGTACCACTTCATTTTGATGCGTAGGCTTCGATGCAACACCCTCTTTTCGTACAACAACCGGAGGGGGCGGGGGAGCCACGATGCCGTTCGGCAATCGTCGAGGCTGATTTGATACCTGAGGCTGTGTTGGATCATTCGGTTTCGGCGGAGGGGGTGGGTTGCCGCAGATCCCCGTATCAAGCAGCAATGCGGCCTGTTCACGTGTGAAAACACCGCCTCGCATAAGTTTTGCTCCCTTCACCGTTCTCTCATTCAACGAATAACCGTCTCTCAAATTTCCTTCGCCGAAACGATGCGACTCAAGCACGGCATCCTTTTGAACGTCACTCAATTGATCAGGAGCAAAAAGTTGTGCGGCGATCGCACATCGCTCTGCATCGCTGACATTTGTCCTCGACAT
Organism: Candidatus Peribacteria bacterium; assembly: GCA_023245775.1. Taxonomy (GTDB): domain Bacteria; phylum Patescibacteriota; class Gracilibacteria; order Peribacterales; family Peribacteraceae; genus SICN01. The sequence goes on from JAHFJR010000012.1 coordinate 1,276, forward strand.
ATATTCGAGTACTGCTGATATTTGTTCCTGCGTCGGTCTTCCCGCTTCGCTTTTCTTAGAAAGTTCGATATTAGCATCAAAATTCTTTTCGCTCTGCCGAGGCGTCTCTGCGGGGATCGCTTCATTGCTACGATCGAACCACTGTCGTGCCGCATCAAGTTCAAGTGCCAGAGGAAGAGGGCTATTTGGATCACGAGCGTGATCGAGAAGAGGCTGTACATCTGTTTCGGGATCTCCGGAAATGGAGATTCCTCGACCGGTGATGCGAAGTCGGTTTGGCTGATCGGTCTCTCCGAGAGACCGGACGTGATTGGTTCCGGAGTAACGAAGGAACTTGATATAGACAGGCACCTGAATGATCTTCGGCTGTCCATTCTCCAGAACAACATTGCCGTCCGAATCCCGTTCAATGGCAGGCCTGCTCCCTTTTCGAATCAATCCTTTCTGCCGGTCACCCTCAGATGCGTCCAGCGGTCCGCTCTGAAATTCATAGGGGCTCCTAAATCGCACCTCTGCGTCAGCCTCATCAAAATCCTGATTGTAAAAACCATCCAAATACTCAACAGTGCTCGGCTGATCGCTTTCCCCTTCCTTTCCCTTCTTTCCTTCCACATGCAAAAAAGTCAACGTGTGATTCTCTGCAAGACTTTGCAATTCAATGGACACGACCTCCGTCCCTTCCTTCTTCGGAATATCCGGTTTCTGACCGGGTTTTTCTATGAAGGCCGATGTACCATCGGCGTATCTCACGATCAGGATCCCTTTTGAAGCTTCGTGGGAAGTCAATGTCTGACCGTCCGAAAACGGACGCGCATTGGGTGTCGGATCAATCTCATTCTGGCGTGAAATCTCATACACACCAGAGGCATGGATGGGTGAAAAGACCTGAATATCCGCGACCCGCAATTCATAGCGTTGTATTTCTACAATCGCATCCGTGAGGCGCTTGAACTCCTTGGTATCACCCTTGTTCATGGCGATCAGCGCATCCGTCTGCATCGCATGAATCTGTAAAGCCTGATAGGTATTGAAGAGCAGTGAATTTGCATACGCAACTTCGCGGCAATCCCCGAGGCCTGCGAGGAGTGATGCAGAAAGATTGTTGATGGTTCGTGCTTCTGTATTCTTCCCAGGATTCACTCCGGACAGTCTGATATTCGCATCCGAAGTTCTGTCGAAGTCTTTGTGTTCGGGCGATTGCAAATCCTGTACCTTCGCCGTATCGAGCGTGGTACGTACAAATGCTTGAATTTTCTGAATGGCCTCTCTGGGATCTTGAATATTCTGAAGATCCAGTCCTTGAATGATCGCGGTGAAATTTCTCACATCCTGCCGACCGACCATGATGTCCGCCACCCGACCGCCCCTCTGGAGGCCGCCAGGAATATACTGCGGTGTTACACTGTCGAGGAGGCCTCGAGTATTTGCTGACTTTTGCAGAAATTTTTCTTCCGCCGTCTGCGCGGGAGTCTCAGAAGATTTTCGTTGCAATGCTGTTTCCACTTCATCGAGTTGCTCCAGAGCATTATCTTGCTGGGGACCCTGTGAGAGACGAAGCAGAAGAGCTTCCTGTTTCTGCATCAGAGACTGCACGGTGCGAAGATCCGCCTTCACCTCCTGCATCGCTTCGATCTTCGACTGCACAGTAGCAATGACAGCAGGATCTTCACCCAGAGTCTTCATGGCCTCCATCTCGGCAGTCAGAGATTGTTCCACGCGGTTGAGTCGATTCCATGTGTTCTCAAGCTTCCACGGAGCATCCACATCCGCATAGGCTTTCTGCAATAATGGGGTGATGTCCGACACTGACGCTCCTGAGAGTATTTCATTCTCAATCGCACTGCTGTACGTCCAGTACTCCCTCGAATCCGTACCACCTTCCTGTTTGATCGCAATGCGATTGAGCACCTGAAAGTCTGCAATCTTCTGGGTCAGCGTTGCACGATCTTTCTGAAGCCCCTCCAGTTGTTTCAACTGATCAGGATTTAGGGGGCCCGCTTTCTGCATATCCGCAAGGAGGGAAATTTCCCTCATGACATCCGCTTTCTGATCGAGCAGTCGCCGCTGAGTACTGATTCCATTGAACGAATTCGGTTTTTCGGCGAAACCCTGCTCATAGGCCACCCTTGCACGTTCGAGTGATTGTTTTCGCTGCACCTCGACGTCGTTCGGATCAAGCGATGCATTCTCGCCGAAATGCTGCCTGTACTTCTTGATGCTTGTTTGCAGGGACTTTTCATCTGCATTGGGATCCTGCAGGACTGCAAGGAATTTTTCAGCACTCAGCGCCTTATTCGTGAGTGCATCTCCGATGGCTCCCCACACGAGACTCTTGCTATTTCCGGGCTCAATCGCCAACTCCCTGCAAACATCGATCGCCTTTTCGGTCTGATGCGTTTTGAGAAGGGCAAATGCATAGAATTCGCGCACACGAGGGATCGCCTTGAATTCGGGATCTGCCGATTGCTCATATAAATCCACCTGCGCCTGCGACTCACCGCTGAGACGCAATCGGTTCGAAATATCCATCAACTGATAGGTATCCCAAGTCTTCACCCTCTCCGGATCCAGAACATGCTTTTTGAATTCTTTCGGACCACCTTTGTCCATCAAGTCTTTCATTTCACGTCTGAAGGCATTTTCGTTGCGAACTCTTTCGATACTGCTCCTCTCTTCATGGTCAAAATTCTTGTTGATCCGGTCTGAGTTTGGTTCGTCAGAAATTTTTCCTTCTTCCTCTCCTCCCCCACCACCCTTCAAAGTTTCACGAGACTTCATGTCGACGGTCACTTCTCCAACCGTGACATCCGGAACTCTTGTCATGGCTTCCGTCTTCGGAGTGTCTTGCTTGTTTTCTCGTAATCCCATCGACTCCTCCACCTCACTCGGCGCCACCTGCACGGTTTCGTACTCTACTTTTCCACCTTCTCCCTCAACGGGATAGCGGATCGACAGCACACCCTTTCCAAGATCCGTTACGATGCCTCCATTCGCCTCGACTTCCGAGCGAATCGCCTGAGCTTTCGCTGCAATGGCCTGCGGCGTGCGCTTGCCTTCAATCTCGTAGTGAATCGTCTGTTTCCCGATCCTCATACCCTTCAATATCGCAAGACCCAGAGCAGCAATATTCCCGAGTCCGAACTTACCGTCGAGCGCGTCGTTTGCGGCAAGAGCCAAATCAAATTGATTCAGACATTTCTCGAGCGCATTCTCCTGAAATTCTTCCCTGAATTCTTCGCCGACTTCCTTCGGCAATTCCTTCAGGGCTCTCGCGATCGCCTGTCGGAGTCCTGCAGCTTTATCGAGTACCTCGGGGGTCTTATTGAGAGCCGTAAGCTTCCTCGCAATGGCTTTCATGATATCGCTGCGCTTCGCAAGATTTCCGACGATATTCGTATTCTCTAGGAGCTTACTGAGCTGCGCTCCTGCAAAGTTGCCGATACCCATCGTAAGGAGTGTCGTCGTAAACGCCTGTCCAAATTCGATTGCCAAGGGTCTCGCGACATCGCGAAGAAAATCCCGATCTTCATACGTTCCCGTTTCCTCATTGAATTGCCGTGCATCACCACCGAAATAATCGCCGGTACGCGATCTTCCCTTGAATGTCGCCTGGCCTGAACGAACACGGCTATCCAAAAGCTGATGTCCATAGTAGACCGCTTCCTTCCCGAGCTCAGAACCGATGACACCTCCTGCAGCCGTCGCAGCCGCGATGAGAATGAAGCCTCCGCCACATGTAGCAACGACGAGAGCGGCAGCTGCGCAAGCTACGACGATGGAAGCGACGATCACCGGCAATTCGTTCGTGAAGAAATTTGCCCATGTATCCGCATCGAATTTTGATGCATCGAGAATCGTTTCAAGAAGATGTTGCGTTCGGCCGTCTGCGAGCATCGCTGCAAATCCGTCGAGCGCCTTGATCTGCGCATCGATCTTCTGCTCAAGGCCACCAAGCGCAACACCATTGACGCCCTTGAGCGCTTGGAGAGCATCACGCGCTTCGTCGAGATCTCGACGAAGTTCCGGATTCTGCAGCAAATCCAAGGTCGGCTTCGCCTCTTCCCTCGCGAACGTGACGAACGCCTCACGTGCCGAACCAGACTGTTTCGCTTCCAGAAATTTCTGCAAGTGCCCGACCGTCTGTTGGATGGTGGACGCGGTGCTCTTCACATTTCGAATCCCAGGATGATGGTCGAGTGCACGCTCCAAACCCCGTGTCTGCTCCTCCTGCTCCTTCTCGATTGCATTCACAGATTTCTCCGTTGTAGTACCAGTGGCGACATCCGTCGTCTGCAGATTTTCTCCGTCGATCTTCGCATAGGCGAGATCTTTCTTCTGGATCATATCGGCATCCAGAACACGTTGATATGGCTGCCTATTCTTCCCTGCACTATCGGGAGTCCGAAGACTGATCCTTCGGGGAATTCTTTTCAGTACGAGCGTATTTCCTTCAGGCGGATCTGCGTTGATCAAAGGCAAGGCATCCTGAGCGATCGTCACGCCCTCCACCGTTAGACCAGATTGCGTCTTGATCGTATTCAAACCGTATGGATAGGGCTTTCCATCCATCAATCGCAATTCCATAGGAGCCTTGTATGGCTCGATGAGGAATCCCTTCTGATTTCGAATTTGCGATTCGATGACGGCTCGATTGCCGAATGTACTCATGTCGATCTTCGTTTTCCCGTCATCACGAAGAACCGTTCCGTCTTTTTCGACGAAACCGATATCGGTGTGCTGGATAATGAAATCATTCGGAGCATTCAGTAGACGCGAATTCGCACCTCTGCCAGATCCTACCGTTTCCGTTCGCATGGAAGAAATAGAACGCAGTAGCACGGGCTCCTTACCAGCGGGAAGGTTCTCAAGAACACGTCGTGCTTGATTCGAAACAAGAACCCTAAGAGTCCGACCATCGGTATACTGCAATGTCGTAAGATCGTTGCTGCGCAGGGCTCCGCTGACATCACGACCTTCATACATGATATTCTTTGCATTCTTGTAGGAAATAAATGAGCCTGCTCGAAATGTCTGTTTTGCACGGACTTGATCCAGAACATCGATGTCACCGGACTCTTTGGACTCTTTGACTTTCGATTCGATGGCTGCTGACAAGGCTTCTGGGGATCTTGGATCACTGAAAAGAAGTGCTGTTTCCGTCTTGGAAAGTTGTCCTGAGTTTTTAAGACGAGTCGCTGCTTCCATCGCCTTCACAGCAAGATCAGCATCGATTTTACCAAGATTCTCACCTTGCAGTTCCAAAAGCTGCGTCATACGACGATCCGCCTCATCGCTTCGCCCGCCGTCACGTGCTTCATCGGCGCTATGAACCGCAAGCGCGATATCAAGCATCGTCACACTGCCGTCCACTTCTTGCTTCTCATTCGTGAGTGCTTTGGATCTCTCTCGGATCTTTTTGATCATGGTGACAGAGAGTTCAATACCCTTCTCTGCAGCGGCATTATTTTTCACTCCAAAAAGAGCTGTCGTGAGTAACTTGTAATTCCCAATCAGCGCTGCTGCAAGAGCAACCTCCAGCGTTGCTTTATTTTCCTTCGTTGACAGGTCAACATCGAGATAGTTGTAGCTACTTCCCTTCGTGTCTGCAACCATCTGTTTCAACACACTCTCCTCCTGACCCTTCTTCTCATCGATCTCCGACTGGATGCGATTCCCTCGATCCCTCGCCACTTCGAGAACCAATCGTACCTTTGCGGCAGGATCTTCAAGCAAATATGCATACGGAGAAGCTTCCAAAGAATCCTTACAGAGTAACTTTGCAATCTTCTTAGACTCCGACTCTGTCCCCACTTTTGCTGGAGGACAACCAAAGAGTTCCCGGTGAGTCGATACAGGAATCCTCAAGAGCATCGACATGTTTCTTTGAACTTCGGCAATCCTCCCATCTCCGTGACGCTCGACCTCGGCCTGAGCAAGTAGATCGGCTCCTTCTCTTGGAAGGCCCATGGAAACGAGTCGCTCGACGGCTGATGGAGGCTTTTCTCCAAACTTATCCGGTACGGCATCTTGCAGTTCTTTTGATTTTCCCTGAAACTGCTCGATGAGCAGGGCAACGTCTTTATCAAAAGCTTCTACGAGTGCCCGCATGCTGTCTGGGTCAATCTTCGCAAGTCGTTCAAGGAGACCGTTTTCCGTCTCCGTACATGAGCGCTCGAGCGCTTGCCATGTCGGTGAACTAGTATTTTTCCCGATGTCGACCGTTCTACGAACGTCGCTGATTCTTCCCTGCAGATCATTCACTCTGCCGATGTAGACAGCCGTCAACTTCTGCTGGTCATCCACCGACTCATCTTTCTGCTCGATTCTTCCATCTGCCGTACCGTCATGTTGGTCCAGTTTCATCTGCTTGGCATCGATGGCCTGCCTTGCTTCGCCTGCATTTGGAAGCTCGGGACTCATACGATGTCATCGAAGAAATGCTCGAGCTTGATCGCTTCTTCGACGTCAGTAGAACTCTCCTCAGAATGACGAAGATGCTTCGCGCTCTCGCGTACATATCGATCCAAATCTTTCAGCGACTCTGTATCTCCTCTTTCCGCTGCTCGATCGATGACGAGAGAGCAGACGACTGCAATTCTCTCAGGCTCATATCGAAACAGTTCGGAGAAGGCGATCAGCCCCTCCATGCTTAGTAGAGGAAGAAGCTCGACCAATTCCTGCTTACGAGACGGGCTCAGGAGCATCGACGTCTCGATGTCTCTCCGTACGGTGGTGATATTGATGTACATAAATCTCTTCATTATAGCTTATTTCAGCCAATTTTTGAAGATACAAATGAGAGAAAACACGGAGAACATTCACCGATGAAGGATGCAGACGAGCAGTGAAGAAATGAGCATCTATCTACAAAATAAGTACTCACTGGTCTGCAACGAGCGAGGCCTGATCTCTCACTGCGATGAATCCACTTGGGATTCCTGCAACCACATGCCCCCTCGCATCCAACGTCAGTTCAAGCTCCGGAAAATCCGGATGCTTCCATACTGAAGTATCGCCCCGATGGTAATCTCGGCACGTCAGCGGGATGTCTCTGTGCATATGTCCACGACGATGGTGGTACGTGTCTCGATTGTGACGTATCAATCCGAGACGGATGGGCGCACCTGAAACACAGACGTTCCAGACGGGGTTGGATGAGACAACAACGCCGTCCTGTCTCAGACGAAGAATGAAGGGGCTTTTGTGCGCAACCGAGAGCACAGAGTGTACATGGCCGTCATAGTCCGAAACATTCAGCAGTATGATGGCACCCTGTGGCACGAGAAGATCATCGGTTCTGAGAATCGGGATCATTGTCGCCGAAGCAGAGGGAAGAACGAGAGCGGCAACACAGGAGAGAAGAAGCCAAAAGCAGAGAGTCGTTCGCACACCTTCATTCCACACCGAGAAGGAAGCTTCTTGAATGCAGACCATCGAGAGCCAACAGTGAAACCATAGATGATGGCTTCTATTAGGGCTCCGACGAGTTCTTTCATGCTTCAGAACGGAGAGGAAACATTCAGAGAATCCTAGGCCGCTTCATGCCGCAGTCCTTCCGCAAGAAATTGCTGATACCCCGAGAGCCCAAATGCCTCCAGTGCAAGAAGGCGATAGCGAAGATCCGACGAATGAGTCGAGAGAGCGTCTTGGATCTGTTCACACTTCCGACGGAATGCCTCTCGCCGAGCCATTTCGGTAGTACTCGGTGCGATGTACCACGTGGAGCGGATCAAGCCTGTCCCAATAGCCGTACAGACGAGACCTGCGACGAAGACCTGCATGGAAATGAGCAACGCATTGCAACTCACGGTGAGCGCAATGAGTCGAGTTTCGTTCCTCAGCACCCTCTCACGAAATGACTGCATCTCATCGCGCACTTCATTGCAGAGGGCTTCGAACTCATCGTACGTATCGATCTTCGGATTCATTCGTATTTCCTCTAATCGTGAATGCACGGTTCGTTGCATCTCTTCCAATTGCTCAAACTCTTCTTCGTCAAAAATCATCGCTTCAGCAACCAAGCCGCTGAGACGATCTATTTTGTCAGTGACGAAACGCTCTGCCCATCGCTGACTGTATTCGCTCATGGAGTACATGCATGGTGCAACGCACGAGCATCCTGCGCAAATGAATCTCGATCAAGAAGTCGATTCAAGACATACAGAAGCCAAAACTATGACACACTCTTCCGATCAATCGGCGTGAAATCCAGCGCCTGCACCTTCGCCCACACGGCTTCGATGACCTTCGTGAGGTGTCGCTCGTCCTCCTGCGTGATCTGGAAGGTTCGCTCGACCGGATGGTCCGTTCCCTCGCCGATGAAATCGAGGATGAAGGTATCTGGCGTATAGAAGGGTTTTCCATGCTTCAAGAGAAGAGAGTAGAACACAAGCTGGCGAAAATAGTCCTCATCATCACGGATCTGTGACTCGGTTTTCGGAGCCCCTGTCTTGTAGTCGATGATACGAACAACAGAAGAATTGGGATGAGCGAGATCGAGGCGGTCGATCTTTCCCTTGATAGGAATGTCTCCAAGGTGAGCCGAAATAGGCAACTCGACATGGGCAATGAACGGCTTGAATCCCTCGAGCCTCTGAGCAAAGTAACGTGGGAGGGATTCCTCACCATGTTTCGTAAGACGCTCCATTTCGGCTGTCGTCAGGACTTCTCGCTCTTCGATGTAGCGACGAAAAGAAGAGAGAAATGCAGTCTCCGTCACAGGCTGACCTGCCTGTGTCTTCAGACCCCAGTCTCGCAGTGCTTCGTGCACGGCATTTCCATAGACGAGACTCGAGTCTTTCGACTGTGGCATCTGCAGAAGATCACTCGTCTCAAAGATCACTGGGTCTTCGAGAAAGTGATTGAGTGCGGTCACGGAGAGCGAGAAGTTTTCGATTCGTCTCCTGAGGAACGTCTTATATTCTTCATCCAGATGGCGAACGGGGGAAAACATGAGTGTTGCGGCATGCTCAGGATCCCTCAGTTCTCGCTCCGATGCGATGAGCGTTCCGGCCTCGGCAAAGAAGACGGATGGAGAGGAATCTCTTGATCGAACACCCTGTGTCAGCTGTCTCGGACATGTGAAGATCAATTCATTCCGAGCCCTTGTCATAGCCACAAAAGCGATACGACGCTCGTCCTGCTCCGACTCGTACTTCTTCTGCTTCCCAGACCAACCGAAGAGGAGATCTTCCGGAAGTGACAGCGTCCCAGGGTTACGACGATGGTCCCAGTGACGCTCACGGAAGTTTGGCAAGATCACTGTGTCAAATTCGAGGCCTTTACTTCGATGCGCGGTCATGAGTGCAACACCTTTGTCTGTCAGATGAGGAAGATCATAGGTCATGCGTAGGTCCGCGTAGTCAGGGTTCATATAGTGCTCTAGATCATCGTCAAAGGCCTCTGCATCGAAGTTTGGCTGCTCGTAGGCTCGGTACTTGATACGGTCGAAGAATGCTTGAAGCGCGGCGAAGTCGAGAGGATCGAGCGGGTGGTCAGTGACCAACGGTAATATCCCCGAATCCTTCAATAGTCTCTCAAATGTCTCAACAATGGTGCGATTTTTCATCTTACTATGAAGATCGAGAATAGTGTCTCGAGCCCTAAGAATAGAGGTTTTCTCATGGAGAGCGACAGGGTCTTTCTCTGCGTTTGGAATGCCGAAGGAGAGCAAGAGTTCAAGAAGACTCTTCCCTCGCTCGCGCTCGAGAAAGATCCGACCAAGATCCGCAGGATGGCAACCGAAGCATGCACAACTCATCGCAGAAGCTAGGGCTCCGTTGTCTTTTGGATTCATCGATGAACGGAAGATTGCAAGTGCCTGTACGATGAGCGGATGCACCAAGAGATCCATGGACCCCGTCATCTGCACAGGAAGAGATCTCGCTCGCAATACTTCAGAGATCGGACGCAGTTCTGCATTCTTCTGGACAAGAATAGCAATCTGCTCTGGCTGCGTGCCGCTCGCCATACGCTCTTCGATCAGATCTGCGATCAACCATGGTTCGGTAACATCAGAAGGAGAGAAAAAGAGCTCAGGATTGGGCTCCGCAGACTTTCTGGATGATGACAGATCCTTCGTGAGACCTTCGATTTTTGTGAGTAAGCGGTCAGTATTCTTACGGATCAATGATCCTGCAGCATCGAGAATCGGCTGTGAACAACGATAACTCGTCGTCAGCACGATGATAGGGGCAAGGGGAAAACGCTGATGAAACCTGAGGATGTTCGTCAAGTTCGCTCCCTGGAATCTGTAGATCGCTTGGTCATCGTCACCGACGATGAACAGGTTCGGCTTGTCCTCGGGAGTCCTAGGAGTTGTCAGCAGATCGATGAAGTCATACTGAGCACCATTCGTATCCTGAAACTCATCGACGAGGATGTACTGGTATCTCTCCTGGAGCCCTGATAGAAGCCAATCATTCTCCCTCAGAGCTGCAATGACGTGCAGAATCATATCATCGTAGTCATAGCGACCCGAGTGCTGGAGCATGTCCTGGTAACGGATAAAAACCTCGACGAAATCCGCAAATTTTTTCGCTTTCAGCACATGCTGCTCATGCGCTTTCGTTCCTGCCTTGCTCTTTGCCTCCATCTGCTCGTGATAGTCCTCAACCACCTTCCTCAGAACATTCTCATCGGCTCTGCCCTCTCTTTTTACATCGCTGATACGAGCCAGAATATCGCGAGTCCTTGTATACGGGTGCTTCTTGCTCACGAGCACGCACTTCGGCATCAGTGCATCAATGATCTTATTCACCTGCCTGTAGCGTTCGATGTCGCTGATCTGTTCGAGAGCAGACCAATCATCAAACACGAGAGGATTGCTCTGGATGATGTCGTTAGTGAACCCGTGAATGGTGCTCACCGTGACTCCGTACGCATCCGATCCGATCAAGCTTCTCAGACGATCCCGCATCGCCGTTGAACCGCTGGTTGAGAACGTAAGACAGAGAATATTACTTGGTTTGGCCTGTGTCTTCTTCAGAATATTCGCAACGCGCATCGCAAGGACTTGGGTTTTGCCAGTCCCTGGACCTGCGATGACCATGACGGGACCTTCAACAGTCTCGACCGCATGCTTCTGCTCCCTATTCAGACGAGCGAATTCTGTAGCGAACGTGGACATGCTGCAAGTATGAATGCAAAGATGCAAATCCCAAAACTCAATATCGATGTCCTATCACTCCATGCTCGCCGCCAATGTCGCAAGGAAGAACATCTGAAATGCAGCGAGGAAGAACATGAGGAGGAGCCAAACAAAGAAACTCACCTTCGTCGAGAAGAGAGCAAGCAGAGCGACGATCACCATACTGAACCAGAGAAAAGAGATGCAGAGAAGACAAGAGACGACCAGACTCAACACTATCGATACCCATCTGCCACGAGTGCGACGCATGCTCTCTCGAACACTATGAACAATGCCAATCCGCCCGCCCGCAAGGATGGCCGGACCAAGAGCTACTCTTGGAATCATGTAGATCGCAATCAGCGGACCAAGGAAGGGGATCCAGAGCAGGGAGCGCACCATCGACCACATCCAGAGGCCTGCCATCTTCAGAACCATGAGAGGTAAACGTCGAACCGTATCGTAGGGGGACTCGGAGCCTGCCACTGCAAGGAGTACGAAGAAGACGTACGAAACGAAAAGAATGAGCGTATGGAGAGCAAAGGAGAAGAGGAGCCAAGGACCGATACGCACCATGAAATCGAAGGCTGCACGAGAGGGAATATTCTGCTCCTGATTGAGCAATGCACCTCTCACAAACATCTGCCGGATCAGCTGCCTTGCATCGGCTTCTGTGAAGATCTGCAAACGCTCATCGACGTGCTCGTGCAACTGCTCCCACGTGAGACCGGCAGACGCACTGATGTCATCTTCGATCGAGTGGATCCTCTGCTGCACAGCAACACCGACCACTGCTGAAAGAAGAGCGAAGGAGAGAATGCTGAGCGCAAGAGGGCAGCGCTTGGCGGCAAGGAGTGAGAACGTGCCAGAGACCAACTGACGAAGGGAGAGGTTCTTTGGAGGACGATGAGCCATCGGTCAATCCTGAGGAGCGGGAATCACGTACGCGCAACGATCACACTTGAAGAGCATCGTACCTGCCTGATGGATCTCCACGAGCGAGCCCTTGCGACACTCCGGGCACAGCTTGCCACTCATGAAGGAGGGAGTGGCAAACGGAGCAGGCTTCGTACCTGCGTGTTCTCGAATGCAAGCAGAGCGGGGGTGATCGCGGAGCTTCTGGAGGACCTTGGCTTCGATCTGACGGATGCGCTCCCTCGTCACATTGAACTCCTTGCCGACTTCCTCGAGCGTATGGCCGATGCCATCCTTCAGACCGAAGCGCATCTCAATGATCTTGCGCTCACGCGGAGTGAGGTACTCGAGCATCGCATGCACGTTCTCCTTGCGAAGTTGCCGATTGGTCGCATCGAACGGATTCACCGCTTCCTCATCTTCGATGAAGTCGCCGAGCTTGCTGTCTTCCTCTGAGCCTACAGGTGCTTCAAGTGAAATAATATCTTGGCTGATCTTCTGGATGTGACGCACTTTCTTGATGTCCATTTCCATTTCGACAGCGAGCTCTTCTACAGTCGGTTCACGGCCAAGCTCTTGCACGAGACGACGCTGCGTGTGCGTGAGTTTGTTGATGGTCTCGACCATGTGCACGGGAATACGAATCGTACGAGCTTGGTCGGCGATGGCCCTCGTAATGGCCTGACGGATCCACCAGGTGGCATAGGTAGAGAACTTGAACCCACGTTCAGGATCAAATTTCTCGACCGCACGGAAGAGGCCAATGTTCCCCTCTTGGATGAGATCGAGGAAGGAGAGTCCTCGGCCAATGTACTTCTTGGCAATCGACACGACGAGACGAAGGTTCGCTTCGGCCAGCTGCTGTTTGGCTCCCGCATCGCCTTTGCGGATGCGACGCGCGAGTTCAACCTCCTTGCGCCCGTCAATGAGGGGCACGCGACCAATCTCGGAGAGGTACATCCGCACCGAGTCATTGCTAATCTCGAGCAAATCGACCTCGCGCTCTTTCTTCTTCTTCTTGTCATCAGCGGCGGCCTTCTTCGGATCTGCCCTATGACGAATACCAGCAGTTGCCACCACTTCGAGCGATTCATCGTCAGTATCCGACGCTGTTGTTGCTCCTGTTCCCGCTTCGCTATCCGCCAACTGTGCTGGAGTCTGTGTATTCGCTTTTCGCTGCCAAATGAGCGTGTCCTTCACATCGATGACATCAATACCGAGACTCACGAACAAGGTGTACACATCATCGAGAAGATCGATATTCTCCTCAGCATTGGGCACTGCACGCAAAATTTCTTGGTGGGTCACATACCGCTGCTCACGACCCTTCTTGACAAGGTGCTTGATCTCATCTGGAAACGCCTTCAACTCGTCATCCGTCGGCTGATGAATGAAACTACGTGGGTGCGAGGCCATAAAGTAGAGGGAGAGTAGAGGGTTTGGAGGCCTGACGCAAGACCGGGACTAAGGAAACAAGGGAAACAAAAGAATCTTTTATTTCCTCACATTTTTGTCGCCATCTTCGTCAATTTCAGCAACTGCTGGTACTGCGTGAGGAGTTTCGCCTCTTCATCTGCTCGACCACTCGCTCTCGCTTCCTTCAAGCTCACGATGAGCTGGATCTGACGCTTGACGACGATCTCCCGATTCACGGCACTGCACATCTTCTTCACCTCCTTGATCGCGAGACTCTCGGACCACTCGGGAAAATTTTCTTCGCAGTAGAGTGTGACCACCTGCAGGCGTTCCTTCATCCTCGCATCGATCGAAAGAGTGCTGAGAATGCTCGATGCATCAAGAGTGACTGAAGCTGATACCAGAGCCAAACGTACCGTCTCCAACTCGGGCACATCAAGAGGGATCATCTCCGCCAAGTGTACTCTGCACACAGGATAGAGCACACACAAACCGAGAGCTATTTCTCCAGTCGTACAGGGCGCACGGACATCCTCAGTCTTCGACTGTACCCTCGTTGGAATCATGGTACGACTCGTGAACGCGCGAAAATCCTCTGCAAGCTCGCTCGCAACAACACCAAACTCGACTGCTGCTTTCTCGAGATACGCACGTAGTTCGATCGATGTCGGAAGGGACTGGAGGAGAGGAAAGAGCGTCTCGGAGATTCTCCTCTTCCCGCTCGGCTCGCTTCGATCCTTCAGCTTCTTCAATGATGTAATCACGGCATCGAGGTACGGAGTCGCCTGCTCCAGAATGATCGTATGAAAGAGTGTGCTATCACGCTGCACGAGCTCGTCTGGATCTTTCGCAGGAAGTGTCACAGAAAAAATCTTCAGCTGTGCCTTGGCAAGTAGTTCGAACGCACGACCTGCGGCGAGCTGACCGGCGTTGTCCTGATCCAGACAGAGAACGACTTCATCGGCGTACCTCTTGAGGATCTTCACGTGCTCCTCCGTCAGTGCGGTTCCGCTGACCGCAACGACGTTCTTCACGCCCGCTTTGTGCGCGGCCACTGCATCGAAATAGCCTTCGACGAGCACGACGCGGTGCGAAGCGCGTATCGCCTCCTTGGCCTGAAACAAGCCAAAGAGCACCGCTGATTTGTTGTAGAGAGGTGACTCGGGGGAATTCACATACTTGGCATCGCTGTCGCCCATGGTGCGACCACCGAAACCGATCGTCTGGCCCTGCGCATCGCTGATTGGAAATGTGATGCGATGACGGAAGCGATCGTAGATGCGCTGTTCATTCAATTCCTTCTGTACCCCGAGCCCTGCAGCAATGATCTCCGCTCTGCTGAAGTTCTCCTTGAGCAAATGTTCATACGTCTCGGAGAAGGAATCGGGTGCGTAACCGATACCGAACGTCTGCAGCAATTCCTCCGTCACTCCACGCTTCATCACGTACTCAGAAGCGACGGACGTCTTCTTGAGCCTCTGCATGAAGAACCTCTGCGCCGCATCGAGACACTCTCGGATGCGTTGCTTCTCGTCCTTGCTCGCGGACACTTTCTCTCGTCCACCGAACTTCGGCAGTTCCACTCCCGCCTTCTCGGCAAGGATCTTCAGCGCCTCGGGAAAATCGACCCCTTCGATCTTCTGCACGAAGCTGAAGATGTCACCTCCACTCTGACAGGCGAAGCAGTAGGCGATGCCCTTGTCGGGAGAGACAAGCAAACTCGGCTTGCTGTCGTTATGAAAAGGACAGAGTGCCACGAAACTCTTCCCCTTGCGCTTGAGCTGGCAGTACTGCGCGACGAGCTGATCAATCGGAAGCCGCATCTTGATCTCATCTTTTGCGTCCATGGGAAGAGATTGTACCTCATCTACGTGCAATCCACCTCCTCACCACGAGACCAGAACCAACAAGCAGAAGGAGAAAGCCGATCGCAGAGAATTCCGGAACTGGAGTACCGCCTCCACCACCTCCAGAACTATCTTCGCCCTCGCCTCCAGTTCCATGAACACCGTAGATCACCCAGTATCCTCCACTGATCGAGACGCTGATGCCGCTCGTATCGTACCCATTGTTCGTTGAAACAATTTGTCCTTGGTCATTCGCAAGAAAACTCCAGCTGTCACTGCTGGTACAACCAAGCGTGGTCTTTCCTGAGCAGATACGCACACGATCATGACTCACAGATTTTGGAACATAGAGCGTGAATTTTGCACCTGAACCGGTATATCCATAGTAGTCCGGATTCAGATGAAAAACGGATTTCTGCCCACTCGTATCTGCGTAGACTAGATTGTTGTAATCATTCCACCAACCATAACCATCTGCATTGCAACCTTCATAGAACTGCATCGGCACATCGGCAATTTTGGTGCCGCTATAGCCGCCCTTACGGAATTTGACATTGTCCTGCCAGCCACCCCACCACCATCCCCACCAGTTCCACCATCCCCACCAGCTGCCAAATCCACCCCAAGGATTGCTCCAAAAGCTCCCCCAGTATCCATCCCACGTCGCACCGTTGTAATAGTAATCCCACCATCGATAGTACCCCCATCCATAATGAAGACCATCGATCTGCATAGGTTCGTACGATCCTCCACTCCACACATAGCTATCACTGTAGGCATGAACCGTAGCGGGGAGAGATCCCGTACCAATCATTGGATAGAGAATGCAGGAATTGAAGGCACAAATAGATGCACCGGTACCATAGGTAGAATAATTTGTATTCGATGTCGCCGTATCGTTCGTCGTACACGCGTACCCATAATAGCTTTGCGCTCCATTTGGCGAGATCAACTGACCGGTACTACTATTTGGATCACTGCAGAGCACTGTGTAAGAAACCATCATGCGAAATCCATCGATGTAAACACCGGCGGTTATACTTGGACTTCCAATAGATATTGCAGAAGAAATCTGTACGCCAAAAGGACCACCGTCCGCACCTGTGCTATAGGAATTTACATCCCTCCATGTAAACGTCCTTCCCCAGAGATCATTACTCGCACCATACGTCTTGGTAGTGAGTGATGTACTCCAGAAATTTGATGAATCACCACGATTAGCCTGTGAATTGACCGCTCCACCCACAACAAGTAAAACATACCCATCAACTGCAAATGTCGATGGTCCGCTCTTCTTCATAATGTTGACGGTGACGCCGTCGACTCTTGAGTAGGGAAGATGGAAACCAAAATTAGTTGCACGCAAAGGAACTGTGTTCCATGTGAACTGGTTCGTATAAGCATTATCCGCCGTAGAGCCATCTGATAACTGACTTGCACCACCCAAATTGGCCCAAGCAGTTCCTGCTCCCGCCGCATTGTTGATCGTCAAATAAGGATTCCCCAAAAGACAGGTACTAGGATCGATGATATACGTCGCAGGAAGCCCAGTAGGATCGTACTCGTAAGCGTAGGTTCCCTTGTTGAGAGGTTTGATCGTAATGGAGTGATGTAAGAGGGTTCCAGATCCATCGAGAAGAGTGGGTGCAAAGGTACGAAACATGGTTTTCCCGCTTGCCGTATCCAGCGTGAGCCCGCCCTCCAAGGAAGAGTGCTGAAGAAGTCCAGCATCTTGAGACAAAGTGAATTGGAGAAGAGTTGGATCGACCGGACCATCGATCGTGATGGCTTTCTTCACGGCTACTCCCTTCACCGTAAATCGCAGTACGGCATGTTCGGAAAGCTGATAGCGTACGACATTGCTTGCTTCGAGCGTCGCTCGTGCATGACCGGAAAAATTCAGGCGAAAGAAATGATCACCCACTCTGTAGGTATACCCAGGAGCATCGAGATCAAAAGTCACATGAACATCATGCGGTAAACGATGGAAGAGAATGCCCTCTACAGTCTGCTGACCGATTTCGCTGATGGGTACGAGCACTCCTCGCTCATCGTGCGTGAAGATCTCCTGCCCGTCGGAAACAGCGGTGAAAGAACCGTTGGGCAGACGAAACGTCACAGCCTTTGTCGTTCGCATGCTTGGAACCTCGACGGCACCTGCTTCGATGCCGTACTCAGCAGGATTCATCGATGGATCTACGACCTCGAAAGACTGCGCGAGTGCGACGAACGGCACCTGCGAGAGGAGAAGAAACCCGAGAATGTAGGAAGAAAAGGAACGCATGAGAAAAAGAAGAAATCAACGCAGATGAGTCTTTCGCACGATCCATCGGCGCAGGAGCGGGAAGTAGAGCAGGAAGAAAAGGAAGAAGTATACGCTCCCCACAAAGCTATGGAAGAGTGTCAGAGCAAAATGAGGATTCATTCTACCAACAAGCATCAGACTGAAGATACGCAGAACATTGAGGAGAAAGACAGCAACGAGTCCCAAGACAAACGCAATGATCATTCGAAGGACTCTGATGTTATGTTCTCGAGAGAGTGAGAAGACAAGGTAGACGAAGAAGAAGGTGAACAGGAGAATGTATCCAAACCCCGCACACGCGGGACCGATGACGACACGAAAGCCATCCACACTCAGAATGGTGTAGCGAATATTCGCATAGACATTCCATGAGAAGAGGAGGAGCAACTTCGTGAGAATCTTCAGAACGAACGGTGCGATGGGCTTGAAGTAGAGCGCTTCGAAGACCGTCGTCAGGAAACAGAAGACAAGTGTTGCAAAAATGAACAACAGTTCCTTCCACTTCCTTGAACTCATAGAAGGCGCGATGAAGACGTACGCAGGAAAGAACGGGAGCACTTGGAGCACCGCGACCAGACTGGCAAGCAGCGGTCCGCCTACAAGAGGATACCTCGCAAGAAGATCCTGCAGAGAGGTATACGCCGCATCGGTCGGATGCAGGAGAATGAACCCTGCGGCAACAGATGCTCCGATGGAGAGAAGCGATGCGGTCTGCAACCATGCATGCGCGTGTTTCGTCTTCGAACTCTCCATCTGCACACGAGGACGAATGAACGCGCACATGGCAAGAACGAGGGCCAACCACTCAACGGGCGAGGCGCTGTAATTGACGATCTCCAGATGATCCTCGCCAAGGATCTTATCAAACATCTTGCTCGTTGCAGCGAACGAGATCGCAACGGTCAGAGCGTAGGCGAAGAACACATAGGCACCGTCACTGCTCAGAAACCAATACAAAATATTTCTCGGAATTTGAAAGAGTGCCTTCCATGAGAGATGAACTTTTCTGCGAAGAACCCACCTGCCCGCTACGAAGAAACAGCCGAGAAGCACAAGCACAAAACCAACAGCAGAGAACTCGGGTATTGCGGTGCCACCAGTGCCGCTGTCTTCGCCCTCGCCACCCGTGCTCGTAAGACCAGTGATCACCCAGTACCCGCCCGTCACCGTAACCGCTATTCCTGATGTATCAAATCCTCCATTCGTCTGGATGATCGTGCCCTGATCATTCGCGAGAAAACTCCAACTATCGCTACTCGTGCAACCAAGCGTGCTTTTACCCGAACAGAGACGTACCCGATCATGCGAAGATGATTTTGGAACGTAGAGCGTGTAGGTGAGACCACTGCCGTAGTAACCCCCGTAGGTGGCAATATGAAAGAGCGACTTCTGACCACTGCTATCAGCGAAGGTATTGTCATTCCAATTCCACCACGCACCACAGTAGGGATAAAACTGCATCGGTACATCAGCAATTTTCGTTCCGCTATACCCTCCCTTGCGAAACTTGACGGTATTGATCCACCCACCCCACCAACCATTCCACCAATCCCACCACCCCTGCAGACTCCCCCATCCTCCCCACCGACTATCCCACCAACTGCCCCACCAACCATCCCACCATCCATCCCAACCACCCCAACCCCAACGACCCCAACCCCAACCCCAGTACAAACCATCGATCTGCTGCGTTCCCCCATTCACGTACGCATGGACACCGGATGCAAGCATCCCAGTACCAACCATAGGAGCAATGTAGCATCCATTGTATGCACAGAGACTTGCACCCGTTCCAAGCCCCGCATACACGGTCTGCGAAATCGTAGGATCATACGACGTGCACAGGTAGCCCCCGTACCCGTAGACAAGAGCACCTGTGTTGTAGAACACACTCCCATCCGTAGGCGAAATGCATACGTGCGTGAATGAAACCTGCATCCTGATCTGATCCACGCGGATCTCTCCACCATTCTCGAGAACGCAGGGAGTTGTGCACTGCGCTGAGAGATGGACACCAAAATTCGATGCATTCACCTGATGCGTGGTCAACGAAGTATTATTCTGTGGAGGATCTGGCCAGAGATCCTGCGAATTCCCGTATAGCTTGTACTCAATCCCTGAAGGCCACGAATTGACCACATCTGCCTTGTTTTGACCCACGAGAATGCCGTCAACAATGAGGCTGACCGTCTCATCCGTGATAGAGGGCGGAGAATTTGCGAAGATCCCTCTCCATATACCTACTTGCACTCCATCCACTCTTGCGAACGGAATGTTGAAACCCCAGTCTGTTGCCTTCAAGCTGTTTCCCAGAAGTACTGGAATGCCACCGCCAGTATCAATCACAGCAGTCGCATAAGCACCATCGATAGCATGCAGATACCGTGCACCATCCGGATTCGCCCAATTCACTCCACGAATTCTTGGCACTTGATAAGTGCATGTCGTCGGATCAATCACGTAGGTGTCTGGAAGTTTGTTCGGATCGTAGTCATAGGCATAGACGCCAGATCCGAGAGTAGTGAATACGATCCTCTGATCAAGAACATGATCAGAAGTATCCTGGAGTGATGGGGCCAGAGCCTGAAAGACTATGGAACCATCGCGCTGACGGAGCGTGATACCCGTCGAAGTCGACTGCTGAAGAAGGGTCGGATCTTGCGTGACCTGAAACTGTAGAAGTGTTGGATCACATGGCCCATCAATCGTGATCTCTTTCTTCACCATCGCTCCCTGAACAGTGAAGCGCAAGATCACATGCTCTGCGAGATGATAGGAAACGGTCTTCGGAGATTCGAGAGTTGCTGCAGCACTCCCAGAAAAACTCATGCGAAAGAAATGATCACCCTGTCGATAGAGGTAGCTGGGACGAGCAAGATCGAAAGTGACATGAACATCTCTGGGGAGACGATCGAAGGTGATTCCATCGGATGTTGCATGTCCGGATTCTTCAATCGGAATCATCTGACCATGGTCATCATGGGTGAAGAGATCAATGCCATCGGAGACAGCGATGAAGTGACCATCCGGAAAATGGAACGTGATCGCTCTATAGGAACGCATCGAGGGAACTTCGATGCCATCCGACGGTAGACCGTAGGCAACAGGGTCAAAGGATCCAAGCTGAAAGGACTGAGCTGCAACCTGGAGCGGCGCGCATACAAACAGAGTCGCTGCAACAACGAAGGAGGAAGACAAACGAAAGAGCATGCGATCGTCAGTATAGCCTCACGTAAACATTCCCACGATATCCCTCGGAAGCCGATTCAGCACCACGCCCTTCTTCAGCATTCCGCGGCCGAAGACCATGGGACGACCAAGTGCATTCTCCTCCAATGCCAGAAGAACATCGCCATCATCAAACCCCGATGTAAGACTCGGAATATTCACGCCCTTGAATATCTCTTTCAGCTGCTCAAGTTTCAGCCCAAGAACCTGCTTGGTCGCCCGATGACCGCGAAGTGTCGCCATCTCGTGCGAGAGACGCGGCAGTCCGTGATCCGTGAATTTTCCAAAGGGCAGTCCGATGTAGTAGGGCTGCATCGGCAACTTCAGATCGATCGCGGACTCTGAAACAATACAGATCTGATCGCGCTGCGTGAGGAGCACTTCGCCCTCCTCGATGAACGACGTGCCGAACCAATCTTCCAATCGGTCCGCCATTTCTTTGACTCTCGCCTTCGGAATCAGTTCATACCGATGCGGCGGATCCGACCATCGGCTTCGCTCCCTCGTGGGTGCCCGTTTCTCGAGTACAGCAGAGAAGAAGCCTTCGGTATCGTAGGTCTGGGGCCAGAGCCGCAGGAGTGGAAAGTGTAAGGTGGAAAGTGAAAAGTTATTTTTTAGTGATTGCTGAACCTTGATCGAATCTTCGATCGCTCGAGCGATATCAAACCCCATATCTGGGACGCGGCGGCCCAGCTCCGAGGTGGAACCAAAAATTTCCTTGGGATCAACGACTACAAGTTGATCACTAAATTTGTTCAAGACACTCAGCACCACGCCTTCGTTTTCCTCCGGTGTCAGCGTGCACGTCGAATAGACAATTCTTCCACTCACCTTGCAGGCATGCACAGCGGATTCCAGAAGTTCACGTTGCAGTTTCGCCATCTTCCCCGTGTTCTCAGCTGAACAGTAGTCGAGCGCATCGCTGTCCTTGCGCACCGTCCCCTGCGCGGTGCACGGAGCATCGCAGAGCACACGATCGAACTTCTCGGTCATATTTCCCGCAAACCATTGACCGACTTTTCGCGTGACAAGAGAACCGACAACCCCGCATCGTTGGAGATTCGTGAGCAGCGACCAGAGGCGCTTCTCTTGGACATCACTCGCGACGACGAGACCCCTTCCTCCCTCATCCCCTAACCCCTTCCCCCGAGGGGGGAAGGGGGACACACCAAATTCAGAATCAAGTTGCCCCTCTCCCCTCGGCCCGCCCGAACGTACCGGTTCGGCCAGCCCGACAGAGGTCTGGCGGGTACGGGCGGGGAGAGGGGGTTGGCCTGCCTGCCGGCAGGCAGGGGTGAGGGAACAAGCAATCTGCGTCGTCTTACTGCCTGGTGCGGCGCTCATATCCAAAATAACTTCTCCGGGTTTCGGATCCAGAAGCGCGACCGGCAACATGCTCGCGGCCTCCTGCATGTAGACGTAGCCAAGTACATGGAGCAAATCTTTTCCGAGAGCTTCATCACGATTCTCGCGGTCGACGTAAAAGCCTTCTCTGCACCAAGGGACAGGATCGATCTTCCAGCTCTTCTCCTTCGCCCATTTCTTAAATTCATCAATCGAACACTTCAGCGTATTCACACGCATGGACTTGCGAAGCGACTTGGCACTCGCAACATTTAGAGCCTTGAGATCGGTGAAGCCCGCGTAACGATCGAACGGATGGGACATGGAGGCATGGTAGGAGAAAGTGCCTCACAAAGGGAATGCATCATTTGATTTCTCACTGAAAAAAAAGATAATGGGTCACTTCATGGGCAATCACGTTATCCACATCACCGGTGCCGCAGGAACTCTTGGTGGATCATTCTGCACCTCGTTCGAGTCTGCTCTGCCACATCACACGTTCGAGATTGCCGATATCAATGCAGTGAAACTGGGCGAAGTTTCAGGCAACTGCTATCCAAGAATGATAGACCTGCAAAAATCTGCAGAGTAGTAACCTAATCTCTACGACAATCCTGAGTCTGTCTTCTTTCCAGAGTGGAAAGATGTTTGCATTGCCTCAGCCGATTTGCCTTGTCTTCTCTCCCCAGTGCTGCCTCATCCCTATATCCCGCGTGTACGGTATCTCCTGAAGAAAAGAATTCTACCGTGGTTTTCTTATACGAAAATGTTCAACAAAAAGACTTCCGGGATCAGATACTGCCGGTGCAGCAGCATGAAAAACATCACCTTGGAATACACTATATCGACCATAGTGAGGTTGACGCTGAATCATCGCAAGCTTGTCCCGTAGATCGTTCTGCAATTCTTCTATAGCTAACCGATGCTGAGGGAAAGCATCGTAAGCCCAGTAGAGCGATTGAGTGAGACGGATTGAACGTGTTTTTAGATCAAGACGTTCATCAAAAAGAGGATCTGCACCCGCAGAGAGAATAGTACGTATTTGGTCTCCATGAAGCAGCAACTCTTCACCAAGCTGTTGATCATCCAATACGAATTCCGTTGCTCTGTTCCCACTCTTCAGAGAAAGAGCGACCGTAAAACCTGAATGTGTATGAATACACCCACCTCTATAAAACTCATTTGTTTTTGGATCACGGTCTGGAAGATACGCTTCCTTGTTGTAACCCAATACTGACATTGCACCTTCATCCCACAATTGACTGACAAATGGATCCTCCTCGCTTTCCAAATCAACCTCTCCTATCATTTCTTGCGGCTCAATGAAGACAGCCTGATAAGATCCATCACTAAAATCTTGCTCGACACATGGCTTCAGTTTAGCTAAAAAATATGTATGCAACTCATGAATACGATGACCGCCCTGGAGCTGCACAACGGGAGCAAAAAGCTTTCCACGAGGAGTGATAAATTCACCCGTCTGCTTAATCCCAGCATGCTGCAAGATTTTCAAACTATCTGACATTTGAGTGATTTTACATTACTGTTATATCATGTCAATATATACTCAAGTGTACATCGACTTCTCCACTGAAGTCTCCTGAAAACTATGCTCAAAGCCGCTCTCATTCCCGGCATTCAAGACGAGCCAAAGGACTGGAAGGCTCTGGAAGAAGCGTGTTCGGACTTCCTCGAAATCACAAGAATTCGTCGCCCTCGTTACCGTCGCGAGTACGACGATAACCGTAGATGGAAATCGTGGACAGGGAAAGTCGTCAAAGAATGTAGGAATCAGATTTCGACGAAGCAATACGATCTCCTCATCGGACATTCGGGAGGATGCAAACGCGTCCTTGATCTCATCGGTAATGAACATCTGCCAAAAACCGCTGTGCTCTTCAATCCTCCACGAACAAAAATCGAAAAAGGAAAAGTGCCTGATCTCAGAAAAATTCGAGAACAAAGAAATAGAGAAAGAGCGAAGCACAAAGACAAGGTACCCACACGGGAAAGCGTAGGCATGCTTCTGCCTCTCATCACGAATCTGCCCGAAGAAATTTGGATCCCGATGGTCATCCGACATGGAAAACATTCTCTCAATGGCTCCGTGAATCGTTCTCGAATGATTACTGAACTAAAATTACACGGTAAGACGCGAGAGATCGCCGACGTGATTGCAGAAGTTGATGAAGAAATACATCTTCTTGTTCTTGATGCAGAAAATGATCCTTGGTTCGCTCCAATAGAAGAGAGAGACAATGTGAAAGTCCATACTGACCCAGAAGCCGGCCACTATGGCCTGCACATGTGGAAAGTTCAAGAGACAAGCCAAAGAATCAGAGATTTTTGCAAGAGAATGGGATTGATCTTATAAGTAGACTTTTGGGCTCAGCAATCATCTGTCTGCTTTTTCCTCTTACCTCTTTTAAACGCAGAAAAGAACGTCTGCATGAGATGACGGAATTTATGAAGAGCTTGAAAGGCCTGATGCTTCTCGGCATCACCTTCACACGACCCTTGTGCCATGTCTGCTACATACATAGCACCGGTCAGAGTACTCCTACGACGCCTCTGAGATCTATCTTCTCTGTTGACTGTGGGAAATTCGTCGCAAGGCTGTCTAAAATTCCGGTCGAGAGCCCAAAGCACAAATTCAACCTCTCTCGTTCCAAGCCAATCAACGTAACGATCGTCACAAAGCTTTTCCTGTAAGCCTAATTCTAGACGAATAATCAGTCGTGCAAGTTTCTCCTTACTGTCGCCACACAACTGCATCAGCGTTTGCTCAACGTGAGGTGTAAAGCCAGCTTCTTCCTTCATGACTTGTAGTACCTGCTTCGCAAGAAGAGAGGGTGCTTCCATAGTCGATTATTGTACGTAAGAATCAAAAATCGATCAATACACTACACCACCAAACTCACCAGCTTCCCCAGAATATAGATCTCCTTCTTCATGTCTCCTGCTGCTAACCATTTTTTTACATTCTCATTCGCTTTCGCAAGAGTCAAAATCTCCTCCTTCGAGGCGTCTTTCGAAACGAGGATGTCACCACGAACTTTGCCATTCACCTGAATGACGATCGTCATGTTTTCCTCTACCAAAAGGGCTGGATCGTACGTCGGCCATTTCTGTTCGATGATGAAGCCTGTGCCACCGAGCCCTAACCATAGCTCTTCCGCGAGGTGCGGAGCGATGGGCGCGAGGAGACAGCTGATGATCCTCGCGGATTCCTGCGTGCAGCCGCCCTTCTCCTCGAGAAGATTCAGTAGCTGCATCAGCGAGCTGATCGCCGTGTTGAAATGAAGAACAGCGATATCTTCGGTGACTTTCTTGATCGTACGATGCAGAGCAGCTTGAAATAGGGCTGAATCTTGTATAACTTTTGTATTCAACAATGCCTTCCACAGACGATCGACGAAACGAACCGTTCCCCGTATTCCGGTATCCGACCAGTCCCCTCCTGCTTCAAAAGGACCCATGAACATCAGATACATCCGAAACACGTCCGAACCATACTGCGCTACAAACGAATCCGGACTGACGACGTTTCCCTTCGACTTGCTCATCTTCGCGCCCTTATTCGTGATCAGCCCTTGATGAACTACTATTTTGAACGGCTCTTCATTTGACACATAGCCAAAATCCTTCAGAGCCATCATCACGAATCGCGCGTAGATCAGATGCATGCACGCGTGCTCGGGACCGCCAATGTACATAGAGACGGGAAGCCACTTCTTCTCGAGGGCAGGGTCGACAAGTTTGCCCGCCTCCCTCCCCCCTAACCCCTCTCCCGAGGGGAGGGGGGGAACAGACATCAAATACCTCAGATAATAAAAGCTGCTGCACACGAACGTATCCATGGTGTCGTACTCGGGCGTCCAGCCCTTGCCGAAAATATTCTCGGTGCGAGCAAGGAATTCTTTCGACTCCGTGAGAGGAGACTTACCGGTGGGCTTGAACTCAACATCGGTCGGCAGCGTCCACGGCAGATGCTCCTCGGGAACCGGATGAGGCTTGCCCTCAGGATCGTAGACGATAGGAATCGGCGCGCCCCAGTAGCGCTGACGGGACACGAGCCAATCGCGGAGACGGTAGAGAATTTTTCTCTTTCCGATGGAGCGTTTCTGCAAATCATCGATGATTTTTTTCCTTCCTTCAAGGATCTTCATGCCCGTGTACTCACCGGAATCGATGATCGTTCCCTGCACGGAATATTTGTCGATATTGTCATAGACGAGAGATTCGTGGCTCGTAGATTCGATACTCTGAATGATGGGCAAGGTGTACTTTTTTGCAAAATCCATATCACGTTGATCATGTGCGGGAACTCCCATCACCACTCCCGTTCCGTAATTCATGAGCACGTAATCCGCGACCCACAAGGGTACTTTTTTCTTTGTAAAAGGATGAAGAAGATAGGTGCCGCTAAAGACGCCCGTTTTCACCTTGTCGCCAAATTGACGATCGAATTCGGACTTCTTGGACGTCTGTTTGATGTACGCCTCCACAGTTGTTCTTTCTGCATCACTCACTAATTTTGAAAGCATCGGATGATCCGGGGCAATGACCACAAACGTCACGCCATAGATCGTATCGACCGTGGTCGTAAACGTATCGAGAACAATATCGGAATTTTCAACATTCCATGATACGTCACATCCCTCACTGCGGCCGATCCAGTTCTGTTGCATAATTTTTGTCTTGTTCGGCCAATCAAGATCTTCAAGTCCATCGAGCAATTTCTGCGAATACTTGGTGATATTCCAAAACCACTGCTCGAGGGATTTTTGAACAACATCCGTACCACACCGCTCACACGAGCCATCCTTCACCTGCTCGTTTGCGAGTACCGTCTGACAACTGGGGCAGAAATTCACATTCCCCTTCTTCTTGTAGGCCAATGTATTTTTATACATTTCCAGAAACAACCACTGCGTCCATTGGTAGTACTCAGGATCGGTCGTCGAGAGCGTCTTTGACCAGTCGTACATGCAGCCAATCTTCTTGAGCTGCGCGATCATCGTCTCGACGTTCTTCGCCGTAGAGATTGCAGGATGCACGCCGGTCTTGATCGCATAGTTTTCAGCGGGCAGTCCGAACGCATCGAAGCCCATCGGAGAGAAGACGTCGTAGCCCTGCATTTTCTGAAATCTCGCAAACGAATCCGCCGGTGCGTAGTTGTACCAGTGTCCGACGTGGAGCTTATCTCCGCTCGGATACGGGAACATGACGAGCGAGTAGTACGGTTTTTTGGCTTTCTGCAGATCCGTTTCGTAGATCTTCGCATCGGCCCACTTCTGCTGCCATCTGGCTTCGACTTCCGATGGATTGTAGGGCTTGAACATGCGCTAAGAGCGTATCACAATCAGAGTATTCGGCAAAAAGAAGCACGGAAGATTTCATAGAGAACGCATTCCTGTAGGATGTGCTACACTGGCACTTCGTCCCGACTGCGTCCCGCTTCGCCATGTCTCACCTTCCCACCGTTGCCATCACCCTTCGACTCACTACGTTCGCTCAGGGCAGGATTGCATGGCTTCTCTCACTTCCAAAATATGTCTAAGCTTCCAACCGTAGCCATCATCGGGAGACCGAATACCGGTAAATCCACACTCTTCAACAGGATCGTGGGCTCGAGACGTGCCATTGAGAGCGAAGTCGCAGGCACAACGAGAGACCTCATCGCCCACCGGATCGACAGCGAGATCCCCTACGTGCTCCTCGATACGGGCGGCCTCGGCTCGACCGAGGACAAAGATTTCGAGTCCGACGTGAAGGGGCAGTCGACTCTCGCACTCGAACATGCGGACGTGATCTTGTTCACGGTGAACTCGCGGGAAGAACCGACACTGGATGATCACAAGGTCATCGACCTTCTGCGAAAGCGTCGCAAGAGACACGTGCCGATTCTCGTGATCCTCACGAAAGTAGATGACCCGAGCAGCAAGAATGCCGTCATCAGCAACTATCAAGAGATGAATGTCGGGGACGCGATTGTCACCATCAGCGCACCGCACCGACTCGGGATTGATGATCTGAATGCATTGATTCAACAGACGCTGAAGAAGCTACATTTCAAGCCTGCGACAACGGAGAGTGAAGAGTGCCCGCCCGAATGCGGTCGGACGGGGAAAGTGCCCCAGATGCGGTCGGACGGGGAAAGTGGAATACAGAATGATCAAGAAAGCAAAAAACCCGAAACACCTCCACGCATCGCCATCATCGGACGACCGAACGTCGGCAAGAGTTCCATCGTGAATGCGCTGATGTCAGACACACAGCGCGAGGAAATGCCTCTGCTCGTCTCGCCGATCGCCGGCACGACGCGCGACTCGACGGACACACTGATCCGCTTCCATGAACGCGAGTACGTGCTCGTCGATACGGCGGGACTCAAGAAGCGAGCGTACAAGTTGGAAGACGTCGAACGCTTCTCGATGATGCGAACAGTCCAAGCCATCGAACAGTGCGAAGTCGTGGTGCTCGTCGTGGACGCTCTTGAAACCATCAGCCAGCAGGACAAGCGCATCGCAGCGATGGCTGTCGAAAGCGGCAAAGGACTCATCATTCTCGCAAACAAAATCGACGGAATCAAGGGAGAGGCACGAAAGCAGCGTCTTTCTGAAATCTCCATGCATCTGCTCTTCTGCAAATTCGCTCCCATCCTCCCCTGCTCTGCCGTGAGCCGCGAAGGACTTGTGAAACTCTTCGATATGGTCGACTCTGTACGAAGGAGTCGCGAACGACGAATCACAACACGCGAACTCCGCCGATGGTTCGAGCAGATCGTCCACGGACATCCACTTGGTGAAATAGGTAAATGCAAACACCTCACTCAAGCGGACGACGTGCCACCGACCTTCGTGCTCTTCGTGAGAGATGCGAGAAACGTGCGTGTTGCACAGCTCCGCTATCTTGAAAACCGTCTCAGAGAAACCTTCGCCTTCGACGGCGTTCCGATACGCTGGATCACAAAGTCGACACCGAAGAAGGAAAGAAAATTGCAAGTAAAGTGAGGTAGGTTTGGTAGGTAAGGTAGGTACAGCAGGTAGTATGCCAAGCAAACCTACACAACGTACTACACCTACCCTCTTCCCTCCTTCTGATCCTTCACTCGTCCGTCTTCGTGGATGGGTAATGGGTACTCCCGAATGATCTTCTCCATCTTATCGAGCAATGCTGCAGGATTGTCATCGAACGCCATATTCGGCGGTACTTTCCGCTTGCACAGACCCTCGATGACGAATGGGACGGAGTTGCTGATACCACCTGAGTTCGTGATGACACCGCACGGACGACCTTCCTCGAAGGCAATCGTGAGCTCATTGAGTGTCCCGATGCCGCCGCCCACGATGATGATGGCATCGGAAGAACGAATATTGATGATATCGCGCTCCATGAAACCGAGTCCCGTGAAAATGATGACGTCGTGATCACTCGGCGATTGGTACTCATGGATGTGCTCGGACTCGGAGAATGCGGGAGAAATGCCGAGCGTTAGTCCTCCTGCTTCCTTCGCGGCAAGCAATGCGTCATTGGGCAAACCGGGACATGCACCATTGATGAGAATGTGACCGCGACGAGCGATCTCGGCTCCGAGGAGTCGAGCTTTCTCCCTCGCATGAGGATCTTCGATCTGCGGACCGCTGGCAGATCCCATCACGCCGATCTTGAGTCTTCGTTTCTGTTCCATAGGAGGCATCATCATAGTATAGCAGATATTTGGTCTATTTACATCCCAATTCTTCGAATAATCTCCCTCCCGACGAACTCCTTGTCGCGGCCGTATTTGAGTCGTGAGAGCTGCTTGTAGGCTTCGACCGCCTTCGCCTCTTTGACGTAGGTTGTATCGAGCCACGGACGGGGGATTTCGATGGAGAAGGGCTGCGAGGGTTGACTGTCGACACTCAGCTTCATGACCCCTTTGAACGCATCGAGGTTCACGAGATCGGACTCCGAGAAGACCGGTTTCATCTCCTTCGCACAGAACTCGGCATCCTGCGGACCGATCTTATAGAACATCATGGTGCCGACGTTGCCAAACACAGCACCCTTCAACTTCACGGAGCCCGAGAGCTTACTGTCCTTCTCGAGTTGATCGAGATACTGATGAGCGATCACGAGACCGAGACGGTACTTACGAGCCTCGGACAAGATCGACTCGATGGAATCTGTGACATAGTTCTGGAACTCGTCGATGTACAGGAAGAAATCCTTGCGTGATGCAGAAGCCGCTCGCTGGCGACGCATCGCTGCAACCTGAATCTTATTCACGATGATCATTCCGAGCAATTTGGAGTTGATGTCGCCAATCAAACCCTTCGAGAGATTCATGAGAAGAATTTTTTCATTATCCATCACATCACTGAAATCAAAGGAGCTCTTCACCTGTCCGACAATGTTTCTGATGAGAGTATTCGTCGTGAACTGCCCGAATTTGGCTGCAAAGTACGGGATCATCTCCTGCTTCTCACGCTGCCCCGTCTGCTGCATCTGCTTGTCCCAGAACGAACGTACGATGGGATTCTTGATCTTCGCCACCTTGTACTTTGCCCATTCATCATCCGTGAAGAGACGAACGAGATCCGTGATCGCTCCACCCTCCTCTTCGTCACCCATCAGTGTCAGACAACCGTTGCGGAAGTAGTCTTGGATGCGGGGACCGAAGATCTCTTCCCCGAACATCTTCACCATCATGTTCATCGCATCGAGTGCGATGAGATCACGTTCCTCTTCGTTACGGCCCTCGAGCATGTTGAGTCCCATCGGCCGCTCGGTATCAGCAGGATTGAAGTAGATGATGTCATCGGCACGCTCTCGAGGAATGAAGGGAAAGAGGTCTTCGATGAGCGAGCCATGAGGATCGACGACGCAGAGGCCCTTCTTGTTGTGAAAATCCTGACGGGCCATCAGCTGGATCACCGATGATTTGCCCGTACCCGTTTGTCCAATGACGTAGAAGTGTCGGAAACGATCTTCATTCTTCATGAAGATCTTCCTTCGCTCGCCACGGAAGGTGTTGTAGCCTAGGAACAAACCTTCCTCTGGAATATTCTTCGGTGATGCAGACACCTTGAAATTCTGCCATTTGATATTCTGCACTTTGTTGTACTTGATATTCGGAAAGTGGAAGATACTTGCAAGTTCGGTGGTGCCGAGGATCATCCTCTTCCAGAGCAACCACTGCATGGCAGTGCGCCGCGGTGTGCGTCGAACGAAATCATAAATCAGACGCGGTTCTGAGTGGTACTTGGTCTTGTGGAAACTGTTGCCACGCACGTCATTGAATTGGGAGAAACCTGTCACGATACTTTCGAGATTGAGCCTCGCTCGCTCGGTCGTATGCGCCGAACTCACGATGCGAATGAGGGCACAAAACCCTGGTGAATTGGCTTTCTCGTCGATCGCCTTGCTGAGCTCCTCCACTTGCTGCGAGATGCGTTCACCTGCGCCCATCTCCTTCTCCTCCTTGCCCTCCGTCAGAAGATCAAAAATGGATACGATCCACGAGAGAGGGTTCCACCAGGAGAAGTGCTTGCCGCCCTTCTTTGGATTCAGGAGTTTCTGCGCTTCCTTCTGGAGGGACTGCTGCCACCCTGATTTCATGGGCTGTACGACGAGCTGAATGGCCGCACCCTCATCTTTCTCAAGCTTGCTGAATGCATTGGTGATCGCATTGTAACCATCACTCTTCAATTGGTTATAGGTCTTGAAGGGAAAGACGAAGGATTTGTTCGGAATGAGTGCCGTTGACTTCGTCACAGAATTCTTCGTAAAAATATTGTAGTCCTCCACGAGATCGATGATGGCATCCGGGTAGAAGGAGGTGAGATGTTTTTCGATGAGAGAAACGATCGAACGAGGAGCGACGACGTACGTCAAAATTTCCCCATCCAGAGCGGCATACTCCAGCGAGAAGAAATGTGACCCCTTCCAGTGACGTTTCAGATCACTGATCTTGAGACTGGCGAGTGTCTGGTAGAGATGATCCATGATACCGAGGACATCCTTGAATGTCTTCGCCGCGGCATACTGTTCACCCTCGATCTCCTTGTCTTCTTTGCTCTCCTTCTTTGGCATCAGGATCTGCAGAAAAACGAGCTCACGCTCTCGCTTCCTGTCCGCAAGAAAGCGGAGGGAAGCCAGAACGGCAGCCACCACGGATGCGACGAGGAGCAGTGCCGAAAGGAGACTGAGAAGGGTTGACATGATGGATGTGGTCTCTAGTGTAATCGCAAGGGGGAGAGGGCGCGAGCATCAGTCGCGTACCCTTGTCCACCACGTCTCCGCAAGCGAGGGCTCATCGGAGGAAGGAGTGCTACCGTCGAGAACGGTTGCAAGGAAGGTCAGCAGCATGCTGCGAGTCAGGGGTCGCGCAGCGGCGATGGAATCATCGATCGCACCATCGAGGAATTGTTTCCGGAGCACCATGGAGAGTTCGGAGGCCTTATTTTCGGCGGCCTGAGGAGTGACGAGGACACCATGGACGAGGAGATTGAGGAGGCCAGATGCGAGGAGATCTGCACCATCTTTCACGCTCAGAGCAGTATCGGACTTGCGAGAAGGCTGCGAGAGAAGGTGAGGAGCATAGGTGAACAGGGAGAGGTCGAACTCCTTCTCGCGGTCCTGCGCACGATAGAGGACACGAGAGACGAAACTCGTATCTCTGGGAAGATCGCTGATCCTATCCCTCGATACACGGCTCTCGCCGGAACCCTCAGTGAGGCTTGCACCAAGCAGGAGAGCTTCCTTCGCACTGGGGGGAGGAAGACACCGAAGCACAAGAAGATCCCGAAGAACCTCCAGCATCGAAACAGGTTCATGAATAGTGAGAACAGGGGTCCCCTTCATGATACCAAATTCGGTGGGCTTCTTGGTGGCAGGGAGTAACCAGAGCATCTTGCCGTCACTGTTCTTGGTACCCCTCGCGAGCAAGGATCGTAGTGAGGATTCGAGCGAATCTCCAGGAAGGAGGTCTGTGAAGTGGATGCTCTCAGATCTCTCTGGAATGCGCTCGAGACAGGAGGGAGGAATGAATACAGGAAAATCCGTGAGGAAAGAGGGAGACTCTGCAGGAGCCGCTGCATGTGTACTCCGGCTGCCCTGATCGAAGACAACGGGCAAGAGTCCGATGTGCCCACTCCTGAACGAGGCTCTCGTCAGCAGGATCGCAACCTCTGTCGGAGTCATACCCTGTGACGGTCCAAGCGTAGGAAAGAAACTCTCGGGGAGAATTCCAAGTGCGGAGAGAGAGAGGACATCAGGAGCAAGAGCATCGGTCGGTGTGAGATCCGTTGGGAATGGCGTCGTCTCGGGAGAGGGAGTTCTCGGTGGCATTTTCATCGCAACAACGAGCAAGTGGATGGCTTCGGCTCTCGTGATCGGAGAGCTCAAGTCAACAGCAAGCCCTGCGGATGTGGTACGAGCAACAGGCAGTCCTGCCGCAAGCAACGTAGAGACAAGGGAAGCGTTCTTCGTTCCGGGATTCGAAGCAAGATCAATGAAATCCACGGAAGGAGCAGATGTTTTTTCCTCGATACACTGGGTACGCTGGAGCAGCGTAAAATAGTCA
Source organism: Candidatus Peribacteria bacterium (assembly GCA_023245775.1). Taxonomy (GTDB): domain Bacteria; phylum Patescibacteriota; class Gracilibacteria; order Peribacterales; family Peribacteraceae; genus SICN01. The sequence continues at coordinate 35,031 of JAHFJR010000012.1, forward strand.
AGACGATCCATGAGAGATGCCTTCAGATGGATGCCGTCCGTGACACGAAGTGAGAACGCATCCTCCAGTCGCTGCAGAAGAACGAGAGCATCACTGCCTACAAGCTCATCAGGCAGCGGAGGTGCGATGGCAAGGCAGGGCTTGTAATCCAGAAGAATATTCCTGCGGAAACTGAAGGCAACGGACTCCTCGGAACCATCACGGATGATGTACGTTCCAGACAGCGTCGAACCAGTAGGATGGTAGTCTCTAAGGATGACTGAGCCTGTATCGATGAGTAAGCGATACCCTCGATCGTCACTCTTCTCGAGCTCGAGAGTCGCCGTGCCATCCTGAGACAGGATGATGGTCTTGCGGATCGCAGTGCCCGAAGCCGTGGAACCGGAGGCAGTGACGAGCAGACCCGCGAAGCCATTCTTCTCACGGAGGTCCTTCGTACCATTGCCGTTGATGTCTTCAAATGCCGAGAGGAGGAGATACCCCGTCTCAACGCGTGGAGGTTCCTCATGCGGGATCCTCCAGAGACTGCCACCACCCTGCGTCGTCGTTGTCGAGCCTCCACCGCCTCCACCGCCACCCCCACCCGAGAAACTACAGTCACTTGCAATCGTGAGTGTCTGTTCGCTACTGCGCGTCGACCTGAACCCAGTATCAACGGCAGCAACACTCCAGTAGTACGTGCTGCCACAGGGGAGATTTTTCAGAAGCATAGTACGACTCTGACCATTGGGCATCACACGGCCCACCCAATTCGGACTTGCGGTGATGCCGGAGAGAACCGTGTTGGATGCACTTCCTGTCCCAACTTTCAGTTGATACTGAAGCATGTTTGTCGGGCTCTGGGTATCAGAACCGGAACCCCAGCTCAAGAGAATATCGCGCATGCTGTAGTAGATCGTGATACGAATGTGGTCGATATTCGGCATCGTGCCACCAATGCCAATGTCGTGAACGGAGAGCGCAAACCCGAAATTGGACGCATTGATATCGCTCGCGGTCCACGTTGTTCCCCAGAGATCGGTACCACTTCCGTACGAGGTATAGGCGTCCGACAAAGGCCAATTTCCACTAAGACTTCGGTCCGTGGATCCGATCGTGCCGCCCTTCACGATACGTACCGCGTGATCGGAAAGACCACTGGTCAGCACGGCCTTCCGCTCCACCTCAACCTTGATACCGAGAATCGTTGCTGATGTCGGAATCGAGAAGCCGAAACCAGTCGCCTTGAGGTAGTGCGTGATGGAACCCGGACCTAGGCCGGCAGCCGATACGTAGGAATTGTCACTTGCGAACACGTTGCTCGGATTGGTCCAAGCCACGGTCCCCACCCCCGTATCATCTGTCGCTGCACTCGGACTCTTCGGTGTGGGGCTCACGAGTGTCCCTGTTAGGGTAGCGAGCGTGGGAGCGGTCGGAGCAGTATTTGCACTCGTTGCCGCTTGATCACTCTTGTAATGACGGTTGATCTGACCCGCAGTGCCAGCGTAGTCCCGGTTTCCACGTACGTAATCGAGATCAGTGTCCCCATCGATATCACCAATCGCTGTGCGCTTCACACAATCGCCGCCTTCCGTAGGTGCAGCAAGTTGGCTGAACGTACCACCTCCGCTGTTGATGAAAACTTCTGCGCCACCATTGGAACCAATACTACAACCTGCAATGATGAAATCTTGATCACCATCATTATCGAGGTCTGCACTGGCGACGGCATTGTCCAGTGAGACCGATCCATACGAAGCGCCAAAGGAGAATGAAGATCCATTTCCATTATTGAAGAATGTTTGTGTTGCTCCGCCTCCTATGGATGTGATGACATCGATATCTCCATCGCCGTCAATATCAGAAAAAGCAGCTCCGTTGGGCGCGGACGCTGTTGAAAGAGTGGAAAGTGCCACGAATGCTCCGGTACCACTGTTCACATAGACCTTCGATTGCGGGTTGATACCGAGGATGAGATCAGGGTATCCATCATTCGTAACATCAGCAACGGCAATACTACCGCTGACGGCAGGGAGTGTTGATGCAGCCGCTGTGAAGACACCATGACCATTATTCAGATACACAGCAGTGGGCATGGCAGACACACTGGAGCTCACGATGACATCGAGACTTCCATCGTTGTTGACGTCAACGAGAACGACATTATTCAAGACGCCTGAATCGATCGCGTAGGATGTAAAATTTGCAGCACCATCGTTGACGTACTTCACGAGCACGGTCGTGCTGAACGCAACAAGATCGAGATCACCATCTCCGTCGATGTCACCTGCAGAGAATTCTTTGAAATTTATCGAGGTGCCGAATGTCGAATTTGTGAAGGTTCCAGCACCGTTATTTTTGTAGAGATCGAGATTGTACGTGCCACCATCAGAATTCCCCGCAATGTAATCGAGGTCGCCATCTCCGTCGAAGTCTCCCATCACAACACTCACCGTATCTTTCTGTTCAGCCGTGGAACTGCTCAGGGAGAACGAGAAGGCATAGACAATACGGATGAATTGCAGGAAGAGGAGCAGGAGTGCGATCGACATCAGGAGTGCGATCGTCACCTCGACAGCTCGAGGGAGTCGCGGATGCACATGTTCGATGTCACAGAGTGACATCTGTCTAACACGCACGTGATTGAAGATCGTATTCAACTCGCAGACGACGGCAATGAGAAGGATCGCAATACCGATGCCGAGGATCGCAAACTCCTTCACCCGTACGATCTCATGAATGACGAGGAGAGACTGATCAAGGCCTACGCTATGACCTAGGAAGAAATACCCAACCCAACAGGCAGTGAAGAGAGAGCCAGCGAGGCAGGCAGAACGTCGGTTCAGGTGTGTGTTGGTAATATCTCATTATTATAGCATAAAAGTGATGATAGTGGAATGTTTTTTTCATCGTAAATACTTCGCCCGATTTGCGTTGTGTTCATCATTCGTCACCGCATAGTGGATCCTACCGTCGCTCCCATGCAAATAGTACCAGTAGTCGGATTTCTCGGGTCTGAGAGCCGCTTGGAAGGCTGATTCTCCCGCGTTCGCAATCGGAGAGGGTGGAAGACCGCGATGATGGCGGGTGTTGTAGGAAGAAACAGACTCAAGATCGGTTCTTGTGAGTGCATCAGACACTTTGCCAAGTTCGTAGCGAAGAGAGGCATCGACACCAAGTGCAACATTGCTCCTGAGGCGTTTCCAGAGAATGCCGGACACGATTGGTCGTTCCTCTGCTGCGCGAGATTCCTCTTCGAGCAGGGATGCCATCGTCACGAGATCCCGAAGCGATGTTCCTTTCTTCTTCGCCTCATCACTGTAGGAAGTTACGATGCGTTTTCTGAATGTGCCGAGTAAGCGCTCAAGGAAAAACTTCGGCTGGTAGTCCGCAACGTCGATGTAATAGGTCTCGGGGAAAAGATACCCTTCAAGCCTTGAACCATACCTATGAGTAAGCGCTCCCCCTCCCCCTTCGGGGGAGGGGCTAGGCCTGCCCGCCGTAGCCTTGGCGGAGGAGGGGGTGGGGGAAGGTAAAAAATCAAATGAGCTGAAGTCGCAGTGAAACGCACAATCGAGAATCGCTCCCGACTGCCCAAGACCCTTCGATGCAAGAAGTGTATCGATATCTGAAACGGTGTAACCCTCTGGAATCGTCACGCTGATCTGCTCGGATTTTCCTGTTCTGAGCACGGTCAAAATTTTTGAAACGGACTGGGATGGACTCAGGAGAAAGGCCCCTGCCTTCAGACTTGAAGCCGCTCCCGAAACACGAGCAACGATCTTGAACGCAAGGGTCGATCGGATGAGTCCAGCCTCCTCCAAATCGGTTGCAATCTCGGCAACCGACTCCCCTGCTTCGATCTTCGTCAGCATTCGCTTCGTACTCAGAGCATCGACGGGGCGAATACTGAGGAAGAACCAAAGACTAAAAACAGCGACAAGACCTACGAAAAATGCGATACACTTTTTCATGAGAACATTCTACATGCTCTACTTTCCACTGTGCACTTTCCACTTTCAGCTACCTGCACCCAATCCCATCTGCCCCATCACGCCCTGCATGCGCTCAGCAGAGACGATCTGCGCCTTCTTCATCGCACGATTGAGAGCATCGACTAACAGCGCGGAAATACGTTCTCGGGGAACCTCGGGGGCAATGACAATCGATACGACCTCCATCGAAGCCGATACCGTC
>JAHFJR010000013.1 GCA_023245775.1 Candidatus Peribacteria bacterium
AGAATGGTGAGAAGAATCTTGCTCATCACAAAACCGATCCCAGCGCTGATCTTCATCCATGCCCACCAGAGCCAATTGAGCGGAGGGGGGAGTTTCATCATCAGAAAATGGTGTAGATGAACGGTGCCAGTGGTGAGCCCTGTGCTACTACCAGGATGAGCCCGAGGAGCACGATGATGACGAGTAAGGGCAAGAGCCACCACTTCTTGCGCACACGCATGAAGTGCCAGAGTTCACCGAGGATCGACCATTTACTCATAGTGTGCACTCTACACCTTCGGGAGGCGCTTGGCAGGGGGGATGGTCGTGGCGCTGGCGATTTAGAGCATCGACAGTTCTGTTGGATGGCCATATTTCAGTTCGCGCGTCGAGTAGTTGACAATAAAATAAAAATCATTATATTAATATTTATGTTTGTTCATGAGCCTACAAGGGGGGTCGTGCCGACATGTGACGATCGCAATGCATCTCAGCAGGGACTTGTCCTAGCGAGGAACTTCATGCCCGTATACGCGTTTCAACGAGACTGGCTTCCGTACTGTCAGTCACATATGGCATTGGGGGGATTACTGGCAACGGAGGCACAACTTGCCCATTGGACGAAGGTTCTATCCCATGACATCCGTGGTGTGCTTGAGATCGATGAAGGTAGTTATCCAACCGTACAAGACCCCAGTAGTGAAAGGACTCCGGCATCAGAAAAAATCTGCGAGATTATTGACTCATTGGCGTGCCATGTGTACGAAAATTGCGCCATATTCTTCAGAGAAAATTCTCAGGGGCTGAACGACACAACATTTCCCATCGGAAGAATCGAAACTCTGATGTCCTATGCGCGATATCTCCAGCGTATGTCTCGCTTGAGAACCCAGACTCTTCGTGAAGGAAATGTACAGGATGACCTGGATGAAGAACGGCTATCGGTCCGTGCAAGAGTGCAATCTCTGATAAGCGATCAGGGCACCTTTTACATCGACATCGGTCCGAATTTTTCATTTGCGGTGGACCGCAATCCTAAGACTCTCCGCAAGATTATCGCTATCTCCGAAGAAGCCAATGCTGATCTCATAGGACTTTTACAGGCGCACGAGCACGCTGTCCTGCACGATAGACGCGTACTGTGGCATTTTGAAAAGGATGTAGAGGATGGCAAATACATACCTGAGGCAAAAGGTATATCGCAGCACTGGATGACGCTGGAAGAATGGATACGGAAGCAAACTGCATAGCGTATCGAGAGCGAGCGGTACATGGCAGCCTAGGAGTCTGTGTCCATGACCTAGAGCGGTTTGCACTGCTCCCACATGAAGTTAAAGAGCGCACGCATCGTATCTGCCATCATTGCACTTTCGATCAGCACCGCCATGTATTCCGCCTCGCTTGCCGAAAAGTACACGACGAAGTTGCCGTAAATGTGAATGTTGCCCGGCAGGGTGAATCGCTCGGGGATGTACCGGCGCTCTCGCAATTCTGTCGGATCGTTGTATTTTTTGCGTAGATCAAGGTCTTTGCGCTTCCCAACGAGTACTCGCATCCGTATGCCCTTCCTCACACGCAGGGGAATGTAGAAATCATCGTCATTCTTGAGGACGACGGTGTTACGAATGAAGGAATAAGAAGTGAAGAACAGGATTTCCTCGACGCCTTCCACGAAGAGACTGTGATTGAAGGCTTCGATGACACCCTTCGCGCCCTCGAAGTACTTCACCTTGGGGATCACACTGTCTTTCCGAAGAAGGGCGTTGAGTTGTGGAATTGTTTCTTCGACACGTTTGATGTTCTGTTGATCTTCCCCAATGCGACCTTGCAGGTGCCTGACGAGAGATGCAGGGTCTTCGCACCGGTAGTACTGCGTGTTGCGCTTGTAGAGCTTCCTCACTACTCCACGCTCACAGAGCTTATCGAGCACTCCTCGAACAGTGCTACGCGGGATACGAGTGTGGCGGGCAATCTGAGATGCCGGCTGCTCTCCAGCCTGTAATAGCTGTAGATAGATCGTGCTTTCATGGTGATTGAAGCCGATGTCTTCGAGGAGGGGTTGAAGGTGATGCATAGCGTTTGTGGACCGCCACGTCAGTTTGAAGGGCGGCAGGCCACGTCAGCTTAAGCTGACGTGGCGAAACTGACCGCCAGATTGAATCATAAATACGGTTGCGCTGCAATGTGCGCATATTCTTTTCCCCCACATTCCATGGATCACATTCCTACGAAGCAAGACATCATCGACGCACATGAGCGCATCTCTGGATACATACCCCGCACGCCAGTCTTCTCCAACGAAGCTCTTGGTAGGTTGGTCAGCTCTTCTGTGTCCGTGCACTGCAAGATGGAATGCCTTATGCCGGATGTCGGATCATTCAAGATTCGCGGTGTGATGAATGCTCTGCTCTCTCTCACGCCCGAAGAGCGCAAGCGTGGAGTCCTCACGCAGTCCTCGGGAAACCACGCTCAGGCATTCGCGCTTGTAGCAAAACGAATGGGCATACAGGCGACGATCGTGATGCCGAAGAACGCCAATCCTATAAAGAAACGAAATGTTCTCGAATTCGGAGGCAAGATCGTGGAATGTGAGCCGGGGGACGCGTCACGTGAGCAAATGGTGCGTGACGTGCAGAGCGCGACAGGCGCAGTCGATATTCATCCATTCAATGATTATCGGATCATTGCTGGTCATGCAACGGCGGCGAAGGAGCTGCTAGAAAATGTGCCTCATCTTGATGTCATCGTTGCTCCTGTTGGTGGTGGAGGACTGCTCAGTGGCACGCTCCTTGCAACACACTATTTCTCCCCAAAAACGAAGGTCATTGCTGGCGAGCCGGCTGGCGCGGATGATGCATACCGCTCATTGCAAGCTGGTTCCATCCAACCGAATACAACCGTGAAGACAATTGCTGATGGGTTGATCACGACATTGGGCGACAAGACCTTCCCGATTATTCAGGAATACGTTGACCACATTGTCCGAGTTGAAGACTCGGAAATTGCAGCGGCTATGCGGGAACTCTGGGAGAGGCTGCGCGTTACCGTAGAGGCATCCGGTGCGGTTTCCTTCGCCGCCCTCGTCAAAGAGAGAAGTAGTTACACCACCTTTATGGATATCGGAGTCATCCTCAGTGGCGGGAATGTGGATCTCGACCGCATACCGTTTCTCAAAAATATTTCAATCTTCCCATGAGAGCACCCCAAACAGCTCCGCTATGTTTCACGGATGACTCACGATGTCTTGCTGCTTCTTCCGTGGCATATGCTTCATAGTAGAAAAGAACAACTGGCAGATATGGTTTCGTCGATTCGACTTCACCAGCTGCATGTTGGCCAAACCTGCGACGCAAATCGTTCGTTGACCCCTTGTAAAACCAGTTGGTATTTTTCTGACTTTGTAAGACGTAAAAATAATACATAGGTGTACCATAGTACACCTTATATATTCTTACGCAACACACTCGAAAATCTTCCCTTCAAAGTTGCCCACAACCATCGTTCGCTTCGTTCTTGAAAAGACAAGAATGAAGAAATTCAAACTTCCAAAACTTTTTTTAAAAAAGCAGGCACCCGAAACCGAACGCTAGCTGAAGAGTGGCAGGCCACGTCAGCTTGAAGAGTGGCAGGCCACGTCAGCTTGAAGAGTGGCAGGCCACGTCAGCTTGAAGAGTGGCAGGCCACGTCAGCTTGAAGAGTGGCAGGCCACGTCAGCTTAAGCTGACGTGGCAGGCGCGGTAGGGATCGAACCTACGACCCCAGGTTTTGGAGACCTGTGCTCTACCAACTGAGCTACGCGCCTAGGGGCTAAGCGGCATCTTACTTGGTTATTGTTCTGATAGTAAATGAGAAGGGTTTGGGTTTGGGATAGGGCTGCTGTTCATTCGTCGGATCAGGCCATTAAGAAGCTTATGAACAAGCTCACATTCACCAAGTAATGTTTTGAAAATTTCTTCTTTGAGCATTTGTACGCGATGAACATAATGAATATGTGACATTAGCTCTATCAATTCTCCTCTTGCTTGAACGTACTTGTGCATTTTATCAGCCGATGTATGGCGATCAAATCCTTCAGCGATATTTGCGGGAATGGATGAAGCTGCTCTGCGCATTTGTGAGGTAATCCCGTATATCTCTTCCCTCGGGAAATCTTTTGTAATGGCATGGATTCTTACTGCAAGATCGATCGCCTTCTTCCATGCCTCCAATTGAGTAAAGTCACTGAGCACAGGGAAGTATTCTATCACTTTTCCCTAACCCCATCCTCATCCCTAACCCCCCTAACCCTAACCCTAACCCTAGCCCTAACCCTTCTTCCCCCACCCTCCTCTCCCCTTCCACTTGCTCGGAGGGGCAGCACGTTTCTTCTTCAGCATCTCGATGGCCTCCTCCGCGGTGAGAGTTGCAGGATCGAGTTTCTTCCCGATCGATACGTTCGTCGTTCCATCCGTGAGGTACGCTCCGAAGCGACCATCCTTGATGAGCATGGTTGCCTTCGAGACGGGATCAGTGCCGAGGCTACGCCCTGGGTTGGCAGTCTTCTGGATTTTCTCACTGAGGAATTTCTTTGCAAGCTCCAGCGTCACTTCAAACGGATGCTGATCCTTCGGCAGAGACGCTGTTGATTCTCCGGCCTTCAAGTAGGGACCGAAGCGGCCGAGGTGCAATTCGATGACAGTACCGTGCTCATCCTTCCCGAGATTTCTGGGGAACGAGAGGAGGGCCTTGGCTTCCTCCAAGGTCACGGTATCGGCAGACATGCCTTTCATGAGCGACGCCGCTTTCGGTTTCTCTTTCTTCTCCTTCTTTTTCGTCTTGTCTTTGTCCCAGAGTCCGAGCTGCACGTACGCGCCGAAGCGCCCTGTCCGTACGATGATCGGGAGGCCGGTCGCTTCGTCGGTGCCGAGTTCGCGTTCCTTCATGACATCCTCCTTCCTGATGTCCTTCGTCTTCTCGTCGACGAGCTTCTTGAATGGCCCGAAGAACTCCTTGATGAACGGTATCCATTGCTCCGTCCCCTCTGCGATGTCGTCGAGACGCTGTTCCATGCGTGCCGTGAAGGCGAGATCGACAATGTCGGTGAAGTGCGCCGCGAGGAGGTCAATCACCGTGAAGGCGACGTCCTCCGGCGCGAGCTGCTTCCCTTCTTTTCGGATGTAACCGCGTTGCTGAATCGTCGAGATGGTCGGAGCGTATGTGCTCGGGCGACCGATACCCTCCTCCTCCAGTTTCTTCACGAGGCTTGCTTCCGTGTACCTCGCAGGTGGCTTGGTGAAGTGTTGCTCGGGGGTGATCTCCTCGCAGTCAAGGCTCTCTCCTTCCTGCAATTCCGGCAAGAATTTCTCGCCGTCCCCCGCCTCGCCAGCTAACTTCTCTCGCTCGATTTGATCTTCGTCTTTGTCTTCGAAGTACACGCGGAGGAATCCATCGAAGAGGACCGTCTGGCCCGTCGCGCGGAAGATGTACGTATTCCCTCCTCCCTTCACGGTGATATCGGCGCCGACGCGTTTGAGTTCTGCACCAGCCATCTGCGTCGCCATCGTGCGGTTCCAGATGAGCGAGTAGAGCTTCATCTGCTGATCGTCGAGGACGCCCGAGACCGACTGCGGGGTACGATTCATCTCCGTTGGGCGGATGGCTTCGTGCGCTTCCTGCGCACCTTTACTCTTCGTCTTGTAGGTGCGTGGAGACGCGAGGACGTACTCGCGGCCGTAGAGTTTCTGGATCGTCTCCTTCGCATCGGCGAGCGCCTTCTCACTCAAGTTCACCGAGTCGGTACGCATGTAGGTGATGAAACCAGTCGTCCCCTCTCCCTTCCCCATACTCACTCCTTCGTACAGTTGCTGCGCGACGACCATGGTCTGTCTGACGGAGAACCCGAGTTTGCGAGCGGCCTCCTGCTGCAGGGTCGAGGTGGTGAAGGGAGGAGGAGGGGTCTTCTTCAATTCTTTGGTGTCGATCGTACTCACCGAGAAGGGCTGGCCCGTGATGTCCTTCACGATTGCAGAGGAATCGGCTTCGGAGTGCGGGATGAAGGCCTGAGCGTTTTTCTCTTTCAGATCTGCGACGAACTGCTCGCCTTGCCCCTCCGAAGCTCCCGCGGAGCGAAGGGGGGCTTTCTTCTTCATGTCTGCAGCGATGGTCCAATACTCCTCAGCGTTGAACGCCCTGATCTCGCGCTCACGATCGACGATGAGTCGCACGGCGACGGATTGCACACGACCGGCAGAGAGTCCGCGGTACACCTTTTTCCATAAGAAAGGAGAGAGCGTGTATCCAACCAAACGGTCGAGCACTCTGCGTGCCTGCTGGGCATGCACGAGTTTGAAATCGAGTACGCGCGGATGGGCGATGGCATCCTTGATTGCACTCTCGGTGATCTCGTGGAAGACGATGCGGTGAATCTTCTCGGGGTTCTTCACCTTCAGCGCTTCGAGGAGATGCCAGCCGATGGCTTCCCCTTCGCGGTCCTCGTCGGTCGCGATCCAGAGTGTCTCCGTGTCTTTCAGGGCTTTCTTGAGATTCTTCACCGTCGTCGCTTTCTCAGGGGGGATCACGTACGTTGGCTCAAAATCATTCGCGGTATCAATCCCGATCTCGCTCGTGGGGAGGTCGCGGATGTGTCCCATGCTGGACTCCACCGTGTAATCCTTCCCCAAAAATTTCTTGATAGTTTTGGCCTTGGTCGGGCTTTCGACGATGACTAAATGCTTGGACATGGTCCGACAGAGGATCGTGGAACGAGCGTGCTTTGTCAAAGGTTTGCAAAGTCACGTAGTTCCTGACGCCTCCATTCGTAATATTCTCTCGATGGTTTTCCGTTGATGACTCCTTTCGTATCAAAACAAAAACCGACATTCATTGGTGAATTTTCACTAAAAAGCATAGAGTATTATTAAATTTAATATGATCTTAGTCAAGATCTAGCTGCAGGATTGCTTCCGAAGAGAATTCAATGATTTTGGCTTTCTTCAGCCATATTCACGATCACAAGCCGAAATCAAGCGATTCATTCTTGCATTTTGGCTTGCAGCTGCGCTTTGTACTCGTACAATGAAAGACATACTTATTTCTTCCCCCCAAGATCCTATGTCCAAGCAAGATCTTATCGCTGCGATCGCCGACGCTGCCGGCATCACGAAGCGCGCAGGCGCCGACGCTCTCGAGGCCCTCATCGGAACCGTCACGAAGGAACTGAAGAAGGGTCACAACGTCACGATCACCGGTTTCGGTACGTTCCGTATTTCCAAGCGCCAGGCTCGCATCGGTGTGAACCCACGCAATCCGACGCAGAAGATCAGTATCCCCGCGATGAAGGTTCCGTCCTTCAAGGCCGGCAAGACTCTTAAGGATGCCGTTCGTTAGTTGTTGAAATTGTATTTCAAGGAAAAGGCCTCCGTAAGGAGGTCTTTTTTGTCTTCTCGATACGCACCGCGACGGTGCTACTCGAAGTGACAACTTCTCGATACGCGTCCTCGAAGGACGCTACTCGAAGTGACAGCTTCTCGATACGCGTCCTCGAAGGACGCTACTCGAAGTGACAGAGTGCGTGGTCGGCAGAGGATTTTGTGTAGCTACGCTTGTCAGTTCGAGTAGTCCGCTTCGAGCGGACGTATCGAGAACTTGTTTGCATCCTCAATCCATAGGTGTACAATCATACACCTATGCCAAGAGTTCATCATTACTGGGTGTACATTCTTCATTGTTCGGATGGAACTTTTTACACAGGTGTCACCAATAATATTCTTCGTCGATTTTCTGAACATCAACAGGGCAGGAATTTAGGCTGCTATACCTTTTCCAGAAGACCTGTTCAGCTCGTCTATTCTTCCCATTTTCAATACATTCTCGAGGCAATTGCTTCCGAAAAACGGATAAAAAAATGGAGCCAGAAGAAGAAACAAGCCCTGATCAATGATCAGTCTGAATTGCTGCCGAGTTTGTCGAAGAAAAACTTCTCGATACGCGTCCTCGAAGGACGCTACTCGAAGTGACAAGTTCCTTACTGCGCACCGCGACGGTGCTACTCGAAGTGACAAGTTCCTTACTGCGCACCGCGACGGTGCTACTCGAAGTGACACTTCTCGTTACGCACGCGACTGTGCTACTCGAAGTGACACTTCTCGTTACGCACGCGACGGTGCTACTCGAAGTGACAGAAAGTGTGGTTGGCAATGAATTACGCATAGTTCAGATTTGTCAGTTCGAGTAGTCCGCTTCGAGCGGACGTATCGAGAACTCCTCAGCGTATCCTTCCACTCTTTCTTCATCAGTTCTACTATGCGCATATGTCCGCTTCTACATCTTCCAAGACCGACCTCCTCATCTACCAAACCAAAGACGGTGCGGTGAAACTGAGCGTGAAGCTCACGGATGACACGGTGTGGCTCTCGCAGTCGGATATCGCCTCTCTTTTTTCGGTGAACGTTCCGGCGATCTCCAAGCACGTGAAGAATATCTATAAAGATGGCGAACTGAAGCCAAAAGAAACTCTTTCCAACATGGAAACAGTTCGAAAGGAAGGGAAGAAAACGGTGAAACGCACGATCGATGTGTTCAATCTCGATATGGTGCTCTCTATCGGCTACCGCGTGAACTCGCGCCGTGCGACACAGTTCAGGGTTTGGGCATCGAACGTGCTCAAGCAACATCTACTGAAGGGGTACACGCTCAACTCCACCAGACTCGAACATTCCAGACTTGGCGAATTGAAAGAGGCGGTCAGCCTCATCAAGCGTGCGATGGATCGCAAGCAATTGACCGGAGATGAGTCACAGGGACTCCTGAAGGTGATCACCGACTATGCGCAGACGTGGCTGCTGCTCGACCAATTCGATCGATCGCAGTTGCCGGCTCTAAGCAACGAACATCGAAGTCGATATCGCCTGACGCATGAGGACGCAGAGCCGATCGTGCGTGCTTTGAAGAAAGATTTGATGCGAAGGAAACAGGCCGACGAAACATTTGGACAGGAGAAAGGCGAGACGCTGCAGAGGATTCTCTCGGAGATCGAAGCCTCATCACAGAGAGGCGAATCGACCCAGAAGAATGCGGCACATCTGCTCTATGCACTCATCAAAGAGCAACCGTTTGTCGATGGCAACAAGCGTATCGCAGCATTTCTCTTCATCGTGTACCTGACGCGTACGCAGGTCATGAGCGGCTGGGAGGGGGAGCGAAAGTTCAGCGATCATGCTCTCGTGGCGCTCGTTCTCCTCATCGCTGAGAGTGATCCTGCGCAGAAGGAACTGATGATGAATTTGGTGATGAATTTCGTGCAGGGCTGATCTCATGAGGAAACAAAGGAAACAAGAGAGACAAAAGAGTGAAAGGAAAAACGGTTCTTTCCTCGCAGAGGAAGTACGAGCAAATCCTTTGTTTCCCTTGATTCCTTTGACTCTTCTGTTTCCTGTCTTGTCCTGCTATTCTTCCTCTACATGGAAAAGATGATTATCGATACCCTCGGCCAGCTCCTCACGTTCCTCCAGATCCCCTTCACAGCGATCGAGGTGAAGCAGGAAGGCGATATCCAGCGCGTGAATGTCACGTGCCCCGAGCCGAGTCGTCTGATTGGTTGGCATGGCGAGACGCTCAATGCTGTGCAGCACCTCCTGAAGTCCGTGATCCGTTCGATGACGAAGTCCGAACGCGCACCGTTCCTCGTGGTCGATGTTGACGGGTACCGCCTGATGCAGGAGGACAAAGTGCGCAAGATCGCCGAAGCGAAGGCCGATTTCGTTCGTCGCACGGGGGCTCGCGTCACACTGTCACCGATGAGCCCGTACTTCCGCCGCATCGTCCACATGCACGTGTCGAATACTCCTGCTCTCTCCGATCTTGCGACCGAGAGCATCGGCGAAGGCGACTACCGTCAGATCGTGATCCGCCTCAAGGATGAGAGCGTGGCAAGGAGCACCGAAACGAGCGAAGAACTCTCACCTGTGATGGCGAGTGACGGACTGGAGAATTTGGATATCTAGGTCACGGTGATAGGAGCTATCCAGCCCTTCTGCTTGCCATTATTTCACCTTTCTCAGTTCCTCAAACAGCCTTCTCTCGTCTCGACTGAGTTTGGTTGGCACCACCAGATCGATCGTCACGTAGTGGTCACCGACTCGGCTCGAATTCACCACGGGCATCCCTTTGTGTTTGACCCGCAGAATCTGGTTCGGTTGCGTGCCCGCGGGGATCGTCATCTTCACGGTGCCGTGCACGGTGTCGATGTTCACCTCGGCGCCGAGGATAGCATCGAGAGCGGAGAGCGAGAGCGAGGAGCGGACATCGTCGCCGTCACGTTCGAATCGTCGGTCCGGTTCGACGCGTATGCGCACGAGCAAATCTCCGCTCTTTCCGCCACGTTCCCCCGCCTCTCCTTCGCCGGTGACGCGCAGCGTCTGCCCATGATCGATGCCGGCTGGGACATGGACTGTCACAGTTTTTTTGTCCATCACCCGTCCTTCTCCACGGCATTTCTTACATGGTTTTTCCGGCAACTTCCCTGAACCGTTACAGAGAGAACATAGAACGCTCTGACGGATCTGCCCGAAGAGAGAATTCGTGATGCGTTGCACCGTGCCGGTTCCCCCGCACTCGCTGCAGTTGATGAGCTTTGCACCCTCCGCACTCCCTGATCCTTTACAGTCTCCACACGTGACATGCGCGTTGATCGTGATGGTTTGGTCCATGCCCGTAACCGCCTGCAGGAGACTGATGGTGATCTCGACTTCGGCATTGCGACCCGCATCGTTTCTGCGTCGGCCGGATGCGCCTCGGTTCCCTCCGAAGAAACTCTCGAAGAGATCGCCTAAATCTCCGCCTTGAAATTGGCTGGAATCAAATCCTCCCGCTCCACCAAATCCACCGAAACCCTGTCCGCCCCCTCCACCGAATGGACTACCGTTCGTCGATCCAAATTGGTCGTACGCTTGCTTCTTCTTCGGATCACTGAGCACTCCGTATGCCTCGTTCACTTCCTTGAATTTCGCTTCTGCATCTTTCTTTACTTGCCCTGAGCCTGTCGAAGGGTGCTTGTCTGGGTGCAGCTCTCTGCTGAGTTTTCGATACGCCTGTTTGATCTCGTCTTGGGAAGACGAACGGGTGACGCCGAGGATGGAGTAGAAATCTTTCGCCACGGCGGAGATTCTAGCACGATCCTCTGATTCACTTTCTTCCCTTTTTCTGCTATACTACTTCGATGCGTCCGAATCCGTATGTGCTCCACGGGCTGAAGTACGCAACACTGGCACTCGCTGGTGTCGTCGTGCTCGTTGCTGTTGCAGCGTTGATGAAGGGCAGCAACACAGGGTCTCTCTCGGGTCGCCTCGTCCCTGCACAGCAAAACGGTGTGACACCGACGGTGCACCATAGGGCTGAGGAAGCATTCGAGGGGTATTCGCTTTCTCCTGACACGAATCAACTCATCACCATTCCCGTTGGTTTCGATACCCCGCGCGTCACGTTCTTTGGGGGACCTGACTACGACGGGAACACGCGGTACTGGGGTTACTGCTACTCGGGGCATGAAGGCGAGAACAAAGCTGAAGGGAAGACGGGTGCAGCTCTGTACGATGGTTCATTCTTCTACTCGACTGCCGAGCTGAAGGCCCAGCAACAGCGACCGAATCCAGCGACGAACGATCTCCTCGGCATTCTCCAGAACAAGCACGCCGCTGCACCAGAAGCGAAGGTCTCCGCTGCGGAAATTTTGCATGGCGGTGACACGTGTTACATCATGGTGGATGCGCGCGAACTGCCGGCCGCCCTAGATGATGGAGATAGCGATGGAGTGAATAACAAGCGTGAACAACTGCTTGGAACCGACCCGCATGACAGGGATACGGACCATGACGGGATCTCCGATGGTACGGAACTCTTCGTGACGAGGACCGATCCACTGAACTCCGATACGGATAACGATGGTCTTTCAGACATCTTGGAAGACAAGAACACCAATGGCAGGATTGATCCGAGGGAGACGAGTCCACGGAATCCCGATACCGATCGCGATGACCTCTGTGACGGTGACATCGGTGTACAAGATGGGAAACAATTCGGCAGCGCCTGCCCCGAACCGCATGGGGATGTCTGTCGAGAAGATGAGCATGGCGATCGTATCTGCGAGTCGAAGACGACGTTGCCCTTCTCCGGAGAAGACAGGAATCGCAACGGGCTTTTTGATCCTAGTGAGACCGATCCTACCAATCCACGGACCTTCGGTATCAACGACTACGACTTCCGATGGAATCAGCTCGGTGGTGCCCCGAAGACCGGGAATGCCGCCCCCGACTTCCCAATCCCCGAGATGCCTGTGAGCGGGCAGTAGAAGTTGCGAAAAATTTGAAAAAGGAGTATAGTATCTATCGAATACACATTCAAACCCACTCTATGGACAGAATCCTCTCGTTTCTCGGTTGGAGTGTCGCGATCAGCGCATCCCTCGTGATGCCGCTCTCTGCGTACGCCTACCTCACGCCGGATCAAGTCTTCGGGAACAGTGGTGGTGGCAGGCACGCTGCTGCATCTGATACAGCTCCCATCGCAGCTGCTCCAGCACCCCCTACACAGCGAGAGGGCGAGGATGTGATCGCGGTCCAACAGCAACGTGCTGCTGAGCAGCGTCGAGAAGCTCAACAGGATTTACGTCCGGTCGATGCACCTCCAGTCGATACCTATGTCCCCGATCAAACACCCGTGAGCAGAGATCTCTTCGATCCGCAGAAGCAGTATGAGATCCGTCAGCAGCGGAAGGCAGAGCAGAATGGGAATGGACCCACGATTATCATTGGAGGAGACACAACCGTGACCGATAGCAACGGCAACGTTCTCCACAGTGGAGCGCCGCTGGTCAGTTCGACCGGTCCTGCGACGATCCTCGCTGTTCTTGCGTTGATCTTGGCAGCTCTGTGCACCTTCGCCTACGCGCAGGTACGTAGCCGTCTCCAGACAGTTCCTGTCTAGGATTTTTCCGCTCTCCAGCATGCTTCCTCAGATCACTCGTCGTCTACGGATCTCAGTGGTCATTGCGGTGACGCTGGGGATTGTGGGGGGTACCATGTACGTTGTCAGTGGGCAGCATGGATTCATCGATTCGCATGACATCCCCAATCCCTTCGCTACCACTCGAACGAATCATCTCGCCGGTTCGGTTACCAAAGTTGGGATGAAAGGGGATACTCCGGTGCTTGATCTCTCCTTCCCAGGCGGCGTGAAGTCGGAGGAACTCGGGCCCGATGCCATCCACTTCATTCTGACACCGGATGATGCTTCCGATGGCGCTCCTCTGAGCGATGTCTTCACGCACGATCAGCGCATCTTCGGGTACAAGTATACGAGTGCCGATGCCGCGCGCGAACGTCAGGCACGAGATGCAGCAGCAGCTGGCGGCCCTTCAGCTCTCAGTGATCTCTTCCCTGGAGAGTTCTTCGCCTCAGATGCACAGCGTAGAGACGGCACATTCATCGGGGATTTTGAAGGGGCAAATGGGATCATATTCAAGTCACTCGATGATGTCACACTCGATACCAATGCTCGTTACATCGTCATCTCGAATGACCCTGCGCGGGTGCAGGTCAGGGACATCGCTATGTGCGGCGATGGCAAACTTACGGATGAAGAAGAGTGTGATGATGGGAATACGAATACTGCAGACGGTTGTTCATCCTGTGCAGTGGATTCTGGTTTCGAATGCACGGGAGCACCCAGTAGCTGCATGGATACGAGGACAGGAGGAGAGGATGGTAATACCGATGGCACAGATCCATCAGGAGGTGACACAGGCAATACCGATGGCACAGATCCATCAGGAGGTGACACAGGCAATACCGATGGCACAGATCCATCAGGAGGTGACACAGGCAATACCGATGGTTCGGATGGATCAGGAGGTGACACAGGCAATTCTGATGGCACGATGGACGGTACAGATCAAGGTGAAGGTGATGGTGCAGAGAGCGGTGGTCTGAGGTTCGATGTTCTCTGTGGCAATGGCAGCATTGACCTTGGAGAGACGTGTGATGATGAGAACACCGATGACGGTGATGGCTGTAATGCTGATTGTGAGCAAGAGGAGGGATTCACGTGTGTTGATGAGCCTAGTAATTGTTACCGACCGAGCGTCTGCGGTGACGGAACAATTGATGAAGGCGAGCAGTGCGATGATGGCAACACCGATGATGGTGATTCTTGTAGTAGCAGCTGCGAATTCCTTGTCGCTCCGATCTAGCGTGTCTCTGTCCAATACCAATGTCCCTTCTTCATGTTCCTCCTAATTCCCGCACGATGGACGAGGAAGAACCTGCTTGCAGGAGTCGCTCTCGTGCTCGTGCTCTCGGTTGCGTACGTTCTGTTGCAGCCGAAGCAGATAGCGAAGCCCCTCTTCTTTGGGTCGATTCCCATTCCGTTTGCGTATCAGGATTCCAGCAGTCTTCGTGGATCGTTGACGCTCTTTGGGCAGCGTAATGGTATCGATGTGTATGAAGTTGCATTCGATCATGCAGAACCCTCTGAGCTTCTCGTTCCTGATCGCATCTACCTCGTGCATGTGCCAAATGACAAAACAGTACTCGATGGTGCGTTCGATCTCGCACTGACGCTCGTGAGCCCTGAGGGAAGCCATCTCGTAGACTACTACGGTTATCGCTACTCCGATCCCGCGGCGACGACTGAACGGAGAGATCTCGCTGCACTCAAGTTCAGCGATCGCTTCCCCGGACAGTTCTTCGCGTCGAAGATAGCCAGGGAGCATGACATGGATCATGGGAATATGTTGGCCAATTTCGAAGCAGGAAATGGCATCACGCTCCGTGCGACAGACGGGAGAGTCGGTGGAGTTCGGATGGATCCCGCAGGTGCGCTCTATGTACTCATCATCAACGCCGAGGGTGGCGCTCGTCTCGCTGTGCGCGGCGTACGCGGTTGTGGGAACAAGATCATCGAGGCCCCCGAGCAGTGTGATGACGGCAATGTGAATGATGATGACAATTGCCACAATGATTGTTCGATCGGTCTTCCGCTCCCCTTCGATCAGGGTCCCACCGGTGCGGGCGAGAATCTCACCCTTGTTCAATCGGAGCTTTCGGGCGCTGCTCTTGCAGGGACGGGCAGGACAGATCTCGCGCTCCTTCGGTTCAGGGCGACCGCCTTGGATCCTGTGGAGATCAAGCATCTCGTCTTCACAGCCAATACGGGATCGCTGACACGTCTCGAACACTACGCACTCTGGCGTGATACCGACGGCGATCACAGGGTCGACACCCGCATCACGCCCTTCATCACTCCTGTTGGGCAATTGCTCACATTCCATGATCCTATCGACTGGAGTGGGGCGATTGTCGATACAGAGAAGAATAGTCTCTTCGAACTCAGGGCAGATGTACCCTCGACGCTGTCGGGCGTCTCGGTGCTCCGTCTCGCATTGGCAACGACAGAGGCCGGCTACATTGCAGCGCAGCGGAGTACGGGAACATTCCCCCTCTCAGGGATTCGGACGGACACGGTGTGTCTATCGAAACTCTGTCAGATCCTCGTCACGACTCGGCTCTCGACGCTCTGGACTCTCGGGGAGAAGCCAGCAGTTCCCATCGCTCCCGAATGCGGCAATGGTCATATCGTCACTCCTGAGGAATGCGATGATGGCGGAGTCGTGAGTGGTGACGGTTGCAGTGAGATGTGCGTCCAGGAGTCCGGTTTCACGTGTGCCGGCGAACCCAGTCAGTGCACGCAGAATATTCCTCCTGCATCATCGTCCACTCCCGTGTGCGGGAATGCCGCAACCGAAGGAGAGGAGCAGTGCGATGATGGTCAGCTCAATGGTCACGCGTGTGAGCCTGTCGTGAGTGGAACGTGTACATTCTGCTCGGCAACGTGTACCACGGTGATCGTGCAGGCAGCAGCGGTGTGTGGCAATGGGACCAGAGAAACAGGGGAAGGGTGTGACGATCAGAATACGGGGGACAGCGATGGTTGCTCCGAGGTCTGTACGGTGGAGCCGGGTTTCATGTGCGACAGTGCTTCACCGAGCCAGTGCTCCCCAAGCTCTGCGAGCATCGAGATCGTGAAGGCACTTGCCGATACCGATCACGATGGAGTGGTTAGTGAGCAGGAGGCAGAGGTCGTCACACGTGCCCTTGGTGAGATCGACGGAAAGTCGTTCGACGAGATCAAGCAATTCGATGTCAATGGAGATGAGGTCGTCAACAAGTTCGATGTTCTCCTGATTCTTCGCATCCTCGATACGCTCGCTCCTCCACAGTAGTCTCTGGAAGGTACTCAAGGAAGAGATCGCAGAGCATAGGCCTCTTCGACCTTGCGTGTGTTTGGCACTTGGCGCACGATAGCTTTCACATGCGCGCTCTACGATTCGCTGTTCACCCTTCTAGCATCTCTCAGGCTCTGTTTGGGTTTGGCCTGATGAGCGCTCTCGTTGGCATCATTCTTTATGGCGATCTCATTCCTACAGCGCGTGGTCAGAATACTCCCTCCTGTGCCGTCAGACGGACGATCACGTGTAGCGAGAGGATGCCACTTGCGAACATTGATCTTGTATCGATGGAGAGAGTCAACAATGTGAACTATGGTTGCACGCTGAATCACAGGAGATACAAACTCGAGAATGGAACCATGACTCTGCAGGGCACGTGTACACCGCATCCTCCGACGAAGTACTTCCATGAGAGTTCGAAGAATCTTCTCGCGAACAAGATCCGTGATTTCTTCCCGAACTCGTCTTGTCTCGATGTTTCCTTCACGGGCCACCCACTCAGTTGGGCGAGTAATCCTATCAAAACTGGTTCCAATTCTGCGGCTTTCGTCACACTCGGTGGCGTTGGTTACCTCTTCGAATGCACGCTACCTACAGAGGCTTCTTCCTCATCGTCCTCCAGTCGTTCCAGTAGCTCTTCGAACTCTTCTTCGGTATCGCACGAATACTTCTGCAATGGTCATGCACAGGCAACGTCCTGCCCTAGCAGTTCTGCGACCTCTAGTTCAGCTCATACAATGTGCAACTTGCCACCGGATGCAGCTGCGTACTGGGCCTTCGAGGAAGAACGTGGGACACGTTTTGCAACGGTGGGCAGGTACGATCTTTCGGAGGTAGGTGGAACGATTCCTTCTGCCGACGGGAAAATTGGCAGGGCGACAGCGGGTCCTTCGGGGACTTCTCTGCAGACGCTGACTCCGGCACTGGCAAATCCTCGTTATAGTAGCTTCACGGTGGCATCCTGGATCAAGCCGGGTCTCGGGGGTGGCATCAGCCCCTACACCAAATCAGGAACGAACTACTCATGGTACGTCGGGTATGATACGACGAATCTGAAGAGGTTCTATCTGGATATTGCTGGCACGAGAGTCACTGCGAATACCTTTGGAGAGATCACCCCGGGGGCGTGGTACTTCGTCGTTGCTTCCTTCGATGCTACAACGAGGGACGTCGATACTGATGTCCTGACCAAGAAGATTTCTTTCAGTATCAATGGGGGTGAACCTGATATCGGTACTGTCGAAGCCGAGACGCTTCCGACGGTTGATCGGTTCATCACGGGAAACGGCATGCCTAGTGCTTCGTACGACGAGACGGGAGTCTGGTCGAGAGTTCTCACGCAGGAGGAAATCCTAAAGCTCTACAATGATGGTCAGGGTCTGACGTTGACCTGCGGCCCCGCCGTATCGCACACATCCAGTGTTTCGTCTCACTCCTCTCTTGCTCCCATTCCTGCGGGCTGCGGGAATGGCATCAAGACAGCCACAGAAGAATGTGATGATCACAACAACAGGGACGGTGACGGTTGCAGCCGAACCTGCACCACCGAAGCGGGGTATTCCTGCCAGGGGACAATCACAAGCACGTGCGCTCCTCTCTGCGGCAATGGTGTGGTCAATACCAATAACAGCGAAACATGTGATGATCAGAACCACCGAGACGGTGACGGATGTAGTGCTGTCTGTACGATCGAACCCGAGTTCACCTGTTCAGGTTCTCCGAGTCAGTGTAGATCCTGCGGAAACGGCATCAAGGAATCGGGCGAACCGTGCGAAGACGGCAATCACACCGCGGGAGACGGCTGCAGCCCGACCTGCACGGTTGAATCTGGTTTTAACTGTGTTGGATGGAATCCGAACGTCTGTACGCGAATTTGCGGGAATGGTCAGTTGAATAATGACGAGGCCTGTGACGATCGTAACAGAACGAACGGTGATGGTTGTCATGAGGACTGCACGATCGAATCTGGGTTCACCTGCTCAGGGGAACCGAGTCATTGCAAGTTGTGTGGGAATGGGATCCAGGAAGCCGGCGAAACGTGCGATGATCAGAATCACACGAGTGGAGACGGTTGTGGCGAAACATGTATCGTGGAATCAGGCTTCTCTTGTACCGGAACGCCGAGTACCTGTACTCGTTACTGTGGCAATGGCGCGATCAATCTTGGCGAAACCTGTGACGATCAGAACCGTACTGCGGGGGACGGTTGCGGCGCAACCTGTGCGGTCGAATCCGGATACACGTGTTCTGGCACTCCGAGTGTCTGTTCGTTGTTATGTGGGAATGGGATCCTCGATTCTGGTGAATCGTGTGACGATCAGAACCGAACTGCGGGAGACGGTTGCAGCTCAACATGCGTCATCGAATCGGGTTTCACGTGCTCCGGAACTCCAAGCTCCTGCAAGTCGTGCGGCAATGGAATCCGAGAAACTGGAGAGGCCTGCGATGACCAGAATCAGAGGAATAGTGATGGTTGTAGTTCTAGCTGTGCGATCGAATCTGGGTACACCTGCTCAGGTTCACCCAGTTCGTGTGCCCTGCTCTGTGGCAACAGTGTGATCGATGCTGGTGAGACGTGTGACGATCAGAACCCAACGGCAGGGGATGGGTGTAGCGCAACGTGTGCGATCGAGACAGGGTTTGTGTGTTCCGGTGTACCAAGTCAGTGCGAGACTCTCCGTGCACGAGTCATCCGACTTGCGGATACGGATCAGAATCACACAGTCTCCGAGACCGAGGCCCGTATTCTCCTCCTCAATGTCATCCAAGGTCTCTCCAAGCCCTTCGATCAAGTACGACTCTTCGATCTCAACAGCAGCGGTACGCTGACGTTGGACGATGTTCGACTGTTCGTGCGTGAACTCAATGCTCTCTTTCCGTAGTCTACGTCTCATGAATCTTATTCCCTCTCCTCGTCGGCGGCTCATGCTCCTCTCGGTAGCTGCAGGAGCATGCATACTCCTTCTCTTGCGGTATCCGGGTGCACTTCGGTTCCTCCGCGGCTCTCTTCTGACAGATACGAAGGTGCTTCAGCTCTGCGATAAAGATGGAAACAAAGCCATGGATGACCGCGAGATGCGTCTGTGCATAGAGGCGATGCTCACGGCCATCACCAACCAGACGCTCACGTACGATCTCGATGGCAATCACACGGTTCATCAGGATGATCTCATCCTGCTCGAGGCGACGTTCCAGTCGTTCCTGCACGCGCTCTGTGGCAATGGTGCAATCGAATCGGGCGAAGCCTGCGATGACCAGAATACAGCGAACGGCGACGGCTGTAGTAGCCTGTGTAGGATCGAAGATGCGTTTGAGTGCAGTGGTGCTCCTAGGAGCTCGTGTCATCGTATCTGTGGCAACGGCGTCCTCAACACAGGAGAAGCGTGTGACGATCACAATCCCACGGCGGGTGATGGCTGTTCTCCTGCGTGCAGAGTCGAACTTGGCTTCAGTTGTGCAGGCACGCCGAGTGTGTGTATGAATTGCGGCAATGGTATCGTGGAAGGCACGGAGAGTTGCGATGATGGGAACCAAGAGAGCAATGACTCCTGTTCCAATACATGCAGACAGATTGTTTCACTTGCTCAAACGTGCACGAGTACGCTCTCCCCTGTGTCTCTAGGATCTGCGACAACGTCCATCGCAGTTGCAGAGGCTTCTACTATTTCCTTCCGTGACAGTGCGTATCTCGTAGCCGGCAATACGATCAGCCGACTCACGAAGAGCGGGTCGACATTCTCGTGGGTACAGGAAGTGCGGCTACCGAATGCAACGATCGTGAGATTGCAACGTGTTGGTGATGTACTCTATGCCATCCTCTCTCCGTGGGCTCCAACGATCACGAGAACAGATTCGATGGTCTATCGACGGGATGCAAGCGGCCAGTGGGAGGCGCTTGGTTCACCATTCATCGCCACGAGTGCTCTCTTTTCCCAGAACGCACCACAGATACTGAATCTCCTCTCGCATGATGGCGTTCTCTATGCCGTCGTACGAAATTATGGAAATGTCTTCAAGTACAACAATGACCACACATGGTCGAGCCTTGGCGGTGGTGCGCTCGATGGCAATGCAATCACGGGTGGGGTGGGTGGAGGAATCGCACTCGTCAATTCCGCTGCATGGGGGGCAGGAAACCTCCTCTATGCTGTGCTGGATGTTCCACCGACCACAACGCTCTACTATTCGAATGGGACAGGCTGGAACTGGAAGAATGCGATCATGCCAGATCATGTTTTTCAGACGATAGAACTGAACAGTCAGGCGTTTGTTGTTGGCATCAGCCGATACACGACCAATTACCTTGTGTATGCCATGAATGCTCTTGGTGCCCAGTTTCTCACGAGCGTCTACTACGCACCAAGCCCACCAAATTTTGTTCGTGCGGATAATCAACTCTTCGCATCCAATGGGCAAAATAGCACGGTGTGGTACGACGGAGTCACAGGTCCTTTCAGTGTCCGAAACAGCAATAATGATCCTCAGTACACCATCAATGATGGCTCCGTATTACTGTCCGTGACTCTGGACGCAACGAGGAAAGTAGCAGCCATCAACTGCAAGAAATTCATCTTCTGGGTGTGCGGAGATGGCGTGGTGCAGGGCTCGGAGCAGTGCGATGACGCAAATCAGACGAACGATGATCGCTGCACGAATGTGTGCAGAATGAATGATTGCGGTGATGGCATCGTCCAGAATAATGACCAGAGCCATGAGCAGTGTGATGACAATAATCGCGTCAACGATGATGGATGCACGAATCGTTGTACCTTGCCGATCTGTCTCGATGGTATCGTCAATCAGTCTTCGGAGGAGTGTGATGATGGGAACTCGACTAACACTGATGCATGTACCAATACGTGCAAGACTCCCAAATGCGGCGATGGGGTAGTGAGTGCAGGCGAGACGTGTGATGAGGGGCAGAATCCTTCTCCACCACGTTCTGGCGATGGTTGCAGTGCTGTGTGCCAGATCGAATCTGGATACGCGTACTCAGGCACTCCAAGTACGTGCAGTCGTTGTGGTAATGGTGTCATCGATGCCGGAGAGACGTGCGATGATCACAATCGGCTCGATCATGACAGCTGTCCAAGCAATTGCCTTCTGCCTGTGTGTGGGAATAGGAGACTCGAGGAAGGAGAGGAATGCGATGATGGTAATGATGATGTGACCGATGCTTGCCCCAGTGGATGCAAGAATGCTTTCTGTGGTGATGGTTGGCCACGAGCAGGCGTGGAGCAGTGTGACAATGGTGGTCAAGGCAACAACGTCGGTGGATGCACGAGTGTCTGCACGTACTCGCCAAAGGTCTGCGGTGACGGCATTGTTCAGCATGGTGAGGAATGTGACGATGGCGATGACCGTTGGAAAAATAATGCGGTGGCCAACTACAGCGAAGCAGATTCTTGTACGAGTGCCTGTAAGAGTAGGACTCCTCTTCCGTACGCATTCTGCGCGAGAAACACCGTGTATTGTCTGAACGGACAAACTCCCCTCTGTCCTCTCACTCGACCCAGTCCCAGTTGCGATTCCTCCGGAAGCGCTCGCTGCTGTGGCTCGACGGGATGTAGGCAGATGAGCAATCTGTGCGAAGGGCGTCCAGCTGATCTCTAAGGGATGCAACGACGCTCAAGCACGGTCGAGTACCGGCCTCTTCTTGTGCCACTCGGTCGCTTGCTCATACGCGTACGCCGCACTCAGGAGTCGGCCTTCTTCCCATTGCGGCGCCATGAGCTGGAGCCCTATTGGAAGCCCTTCCTTGGAAAATCCACAGGGGACCGAGATGCAAGGAATGCCGGCCATGACTTGTGCCACCGTGAAGACGTCTTCCAAGTACATTGCGATTGGATCATTGCTATTGGCACCAATCTTGAATGCGGTATTTGGTGATACGGGTGCGAGGATGAGATCTACACCACGGAAGGCTTCATCAAAATCTTTCTTGATGAGTGTTCGTACTTTCTGCGCTTTCAGATAGTACGCATCGTAGTAACCGGCGGACAGGGCAAACGTTCCGATCATGATGCGGCGCTTCACTTCCGGCCCAAATCCTTCACTCCTGGTCCGTTGGTAGTAGTCGAGAAGATCCTTCGGTTTTTCCACGGTGTGTCCAAAACGGATGCCGTCGTAGCGCGCCATATTCGAGCTCACTTCACACGGGCAGAGAACGTAATACGTGGCGACTGCGTACTTCGTATAGGGCAGATGTACCTCTGTCACAAGGGCTCCGAGTGATTTGCATACAGCTGCAGCTTTTCTTACAGATGCTTCCACCTCAGTATTCAGTCCTTCGATGAAGTACTCTTTCGGGAGTCCGATGCGGACGCCTTTCAGGTCTTTCTTCAGGGCTCCGTGGTAGTTTGGCACAGGGTGGTCACCGGTCGTTCCATCCAGAGGATCTTTCCCTGCGATGGCTTCGAGAACGATCGCAAGGTCCTCTACCGACTTACAGAGTGGTCCGATCGTATCGAGCGAGCTCGCCATACTCATCACCCCGTATCTGCTGGTGCGTCCATAGGTCGAACGGATGCCTGCGATACTACAGAAGCTTGCGGGTTGCCGGATCGATCCTCCTGTATCTGTTCCAAGAGCGAACAGGCATTCGTCCGCAGCAACTACGGCTGCGGAGCCTCCGGAGCTACCACCCGCAACCCTAGAAGTATCCCACGGATTCCTCGTCACGCCGTAACACGATGTCTCTGTCGAGGCGCCCATCGTGAATTCATCGGTATTCGTCTTGCCGAGGCTGATGGCGCCTGCTGCCTTGAGTCGCTTCGTCGTTGTGGAGTCGTAGGGTGGTATGTAGTCTTTCCCTGCCGCCCGAAGCCCATCTGGCGAAGGGGGGTTTCGGAGCATATTCGAGCAGCCGGTCGTCGGCACTCCCGCTTCGGAGTACACGTCTTTGGCGAAGTAGGGGATGCCTGCGAGAGGCGAATCAAATGTACCTGCAGTATCGATCTTTCTGGCTTCCTCTAGGGCTCGGTCGAAATTCTTGTATACGACTGCATTGAGCTTTCCGTCAATCTTTTCCACTCGATCGATGCACGCGCGCGTCAGTTCCTCGGAGGAAATTTCTCTCTTCTTCAGTTTGTCGTGGGCCTGCGTGATTGTAAGAAATGAGAGCATAGAGAGAAGTTTCTAGTTTTTAGTTACTGGTTTCATAGAGAGAGTGATGGAGCAGTGAACTAAAAACCAAAAACTAAAAACCAATAACCTGTTCAGCCGTGTGCATGAGGAGCCTCGATCTGATGCTCGACGATCGGCAGGGGTGAACATGCAAGAAGGGCATCAGGAAGGGCTCCGCTCGGCTTCACGATATCCTCTCTGAGTGCATTCTCGAGGCCGGTTACTTGCGCAGTGGGCTCTATCCCGTCCGTATTCACCTCAGAAAGCACGTCGACATATTTCAGGATGGAACTCAGTTCCTTGGACATCTTCTTCTCTTCCTCGCTCGTGAGCGTGAGGCGGGCGAGTTTCGCGATGTGAGCGACCTGGAGAGGGGTGAGGGAGGTCATGCGCAGGAGAGGATAGAACAGAAAGTCGTTTGTGATAAGCCGTTCGTGGTCGTTCGTTAGCTGCCGATTTAAATCGGCAGCTAACTATTCCCTAGAGACGCGCGATTCGCGCGTCTCTACAATGCGTTCATGAAGCTCCTCCGTCTCTCCGGCCGAAAAGTCTGTGAACGCGTGAAGACGAAAGGCCTTCTCTGGAAGGGGAAACATCTGTTCGCAAGGTACCTGCTCGGTCTTCCAAGAAACTATCCGATGAATTCTCTTGGAGGCATCTACGTTGGGACACTGACTTCCACCAAACTTCATAAGTCCGCTGTGAAGCGAAACAGAATGCGCAGGAGATGCCGTGAGGCTCTAAGAATAGCTTTGAAGAGTCTTGATCAATCTTCGTTTGTTAGTGAAACATCTGTAATACAAAAGGCGCGCGAAGCAGCGGGTCTCGCGGGCCCCGCTGCTGGAGCGCTCCTTATGAGGAAGGGTGGGTCCGCGGGAGGGACACCAGTGGTGGCCCTTCCGCGAAACGTCCAGTTGCTCCTTCTCCCTCGTTCCTCTAGCCTAGAGTGCAACTTCGAAGAACTGTCTCAGGACATCGACCGACTCCTCCTCCACCTACATCCACGTGCCCGACGCAGCTAAATCAAAGGTTTCGATTCTCGAGTTTGTTGCAACGTTCATCATTCTCTATGTCGTGACGAACTATGCACTTGCCTATCTTTTCCCGCAGCAGTTTGGCAAGAAAGATGCGGCGTTCGCCGTGGTCACGATCTCTGCTCAGAGCAAGAAGGTGACTGTTGGAAATGATCCCACCATCCTTCTTCGCAATGATACGGACAAGGATCTTCACCTTCCTAAGCGCTGCCCTCAGCCTCCTCTTGACATCAGTTACATCGAAGTGAAGTCCGATGGCACCGAGGTGTTATCAGATCTCATGGCAAATCAAGGTGTGCTTCCCTGCACGGAACTGGCGATGGTGAAAGCGCATGCGACCGAGACGGTGAGTCTTGCAAGCTGGAAGTACGCACTCTTCGATCGCAACGGTCTGTACGAGGCCAGTCTCGATCTTCCGGAGATGAGCGGCAGCGGTTCCCACCTGACTGCACGGTTCTCCATCGTCGAACCGGGTTTCTTCACCAAAGTCTTTCGCACGTTCGTGACGAAGCCTCTCTTCAATGGGCTTCTCTTCATCGCTTCATTCATGCCGAGACACAATCTGGGTCTCGCCATCATCGTTCTCACTCTCGTTGTGAAACTCCTCCTCTTGGTGCCAAATCAACATGCCTTGGAGGGTCAGAAGAAAATTCAGGAATTGCAGCCGAGGCTCGATGAACTCAAGAAGAAGTATCCTGGGGATCCCAAGCGTGCGCAGGAGGAAACCATGAAGCTCTGGAAGGAAATGAAGATCAATCCGCTGCAGTCCTGCCTTCCGATGCTCTTGCAGTTCCCCATTCTCATCGGTCTATTCTACGTCATCAAGGATGGCGTGAGTATCGAAACAGCACGCCATATGATCTATCCGCTGTACAGTCAGTTGCCTCAGGGGTACCTCGCAACGGTACTCTTCGGCTTCGACTTGCTGAAGCCGAGCTACGTTGTCTTCCCCGTTCTTCTCGTCGTTCTCCAGTTCATCCAGATGAAGATGATGATGAAGAAAAAGAAGAAGCCAGAGGAGATCATCGTGCAGCCAGCAGGGAAGAAATCATGGGTTCCCGAGCTCGATCAGCAAACCGTCATGATGTACATTCTGCCGTTCATGATCGGCTTCTTCGCGCTGAAGTTCCCCGTCGCCGTATCGTTGTATTGGGGAGTTTCTACACTCTTCGGTATCGGACAGCAGTGGTTCGTGATGAAGAAGAAAGCTTAAGTTGGGCGTTTGCGTGTCCCTACAATTGTTAAATGGCTAAATTGTTAAATGGTTGGCAAGCAAAAACGTTGCTAGATGTATGCTAACCGTTCAGCCATTCAACCATGTAGCATATTATCATCGCATTCTCCCTTCCTCCCATGCTCTCCTTCTCCGATATCCGAACAATTCTCGGCGACAACGCAGACTCTCTTCTTGGCTTCTCTTCGCCGAAGATCAGTAAAGAGCGTCTGCATGTTCCTCGCGGAAGCTTCGTGAAGGACATCTTCAGTCAGTCGGATCGGAGTTCCGAGGTCCAGAAGAACCTTCAGCAGATGATGGATCACGGCAATCTTTCGGGCACGGGCTACCTCAGCATTCTGCCGGTGGATCAGGGCATCGAACACTCGGGTGGCGCCAGCTTCGCCAAGAATCCTGATTACTTCGATCCCGAGAACATCGTGAAACTCGCCATCGATGGCGGTTGTAATGCTGTTGCGTCGACCTTCGGCGTACTTGGGATAGTCAGCAAGAAGTACGCATCGAAGATTCCGTTCATCGTGAAGATCAATCACAACGAACTCCTGACGTATCCGAATAAGGCAGATCAGATTCTGTTCGGCACCGTTGAGGAAGCCAAGAACATGGGTGCACTCGGAGTCGGTGCGACGATTTACTTTGGTTCCAGCGAGAGTGGCAGGCAGATCGTCGAAGTCGCGAAGGCCTTCCGAGAAGCCCATCAGCTCGGCATGTTCACGGTGCTCTGGTGTTACTTGCGCAATGGCGCATTCAAAATTGACGGCCCCACTTCGCCCGAAGGGCTACGAGGGGCAAGTAAAGACTACCACAACGCTGCGGATCTCACGGCACAGGCCAATCATCTCGGTGTGACGATCGAAGCCGATATCATCAAGCAGAAGCTGCCCACCTTGAACGGCGGTTTCAAGGCGTTGAATTCCGGAAACAGTTCCTACGGCAAACTCGACGAGCGCATGTACACGGAACTCTGCTCCGATCACCCCATCGATCTGTGTCGGTATCAGGTCGCCAACTGTTACATGGGTCGCATCGGCCTCATCAACTCAGGTGGAGAATCAGGGAAGAACGACTTACAGGCCGCAGTGGCGACGGCCGTCATCAATAAGCGCGCAGGTGGCACCGGTCTCATCTCCGGTCGCAAAGCCTTCCAGAAGCCGAAGAAAGAGGGCATCGAGATCCTGAATGCCATCCAGTCGGTCTATCTCAGCAAAGAAGTGACGGTAGCTTGAAGAGTAGCTAGTGATTAGTAGGTAGTGACTAGTACAATCTCACTGTTGGATTGGTCAGCTTTACTAGCCACTAACCACTATTTACTCATCACTCAATGTCTTTTCGTCTCTACAACACCCTCACCAATCGAGAAGAGGAATTCAAGCCTCTGAAAGCACCGAACGTGACGATGTACACCTGCGGCCCGACGGTTTACGGTCGCCCGCACATCGGCAATTACTCGTCGTTTCTGATGGCCGATCTGCTTCGTAGGTGGCTCGAGGTCGGACACGGATACACAGTGACGTACGCGAAGAACATCACGGATGTCGGACATCTCGTGGCGGACCAAGATGAAGGAGAAGATAAAATTCAGAAGCAGGCGAATGCTGAAAAACTCGATCCGCTTTCGATCGCGAAGCGATACACCGAGCAGTATCTGGAAGACGAAAAAGCTCTCAATATCCTCGAGCCGTCCGCGAGGCCGCGTGCGACGGAGTACATCAAAGAGATGCTCGCGATGATCAAGATTCTGATGGAAAAAGGCAACGCCTACGAGACCGATGACGGATATTATTTCTCCGTCGAATCGTTTCCGGCCTACGGAAATTTGTCCGGAAATACGCTCGATGCATTGCATGCCGGTTCACGCATCGCAGTCGACGAATCGAAAAAACATCCCGCAGATTTTGCCCTCTGGAAAAAGTGCGTTGGACCGAATGGCCATCATCTGCTTCGCTGGTCGTTTTCGACCGGAGAAAAAACAACAACGGTCGGCGATGATGCAGCGTCCGGTTTCCCCGGTTGGCATATCGAATGCAGTGCGATGAGTGCAGCGCTCCTTGGAGAGCAGATCGATTTGCACACGGGAGGGGAAGACAACATTTTCCCACATCACGAGTGCGAGATCGCACAGAGCGAATGCGTGCATGGCAGGAAACGCTTCGTCGGGACATGGCTCCACAAGCGGCGCATCGACTTGGCCGGCGAGAAGATGTCAAAGAGCCTTGGCAACGTGTTAACCGTTCCATCTGTCATTGAAAGGGGATATTCCCCTCTCGACCTCCGCTTCTACCTTCTCTCGGTACATTATCGGACGAATTTGAAGTTCAGTTGGAAAGGAATGGATGAGGCGAGGGATGCGAGAAAAAAAATCATCGAATGGATGCAGGAAATCGAGACGGAAACGTCATCGATTTCTTCGGAAGATTCTTCAGGGAATATTCCGAAATTTTCAGGAGAATTTTCTGCTGCGATGGATCTCGATCTGAATGTTTCGGGCGCACTCGCCGTCGTCTTCTCCGCGATGAAATTTTCTCGTTCTTCAGTAGCGACTGTGGAGCAGAAAAAATTCCTACTTCCATTCATCCGTTTGGTGCGAGGAACCTTCGGCTGCTTCGATTCTGAACAGGAGTCTACGATTCCTCCCGCTGTGCAGAAACTGCTTGATGCACGCGCTGCCGCACGCGTAGCAAAAGATTTCAAAGAGTCCGATCGACTGCGTGATGAGATCCAGAAACTCGGGTACGAAGTGAGAGATGAAGTAGGGGAGCAGAAGGTGAAGAGGATGTAGGAAAATTTTCAGCCCTCATCCCCGACCCTTCTCCATAAAAATGGAGAAGGGAGCACTGTTTTTATCGCTAAGGTTTCCGTCACTTATTTCATTCTTGGGCGGAGTGAGGGCTGTGAGCGCCAGAGAGAGTCACCTTTCCTTATCATTTGCCAAATTTCGCATTCTTTTCGCGTATAAACGTTCCAAGCAAGGAAACGATATCTTGTTCGATGTGAACTTTCTTCGTGCGTCTCATGACGTAAAACAGGCCTTGCTTCTCGTGCTTGCCGATGTTGATAGAGATTTTGGCTTATATGAGCCAAAAAATGAATATAAAGATAGGGCAACATGTCAAGATGACAATTTTTGGGCACATTTCAACTGCCTGCGTTCACTCTCATCAGTATATGATAAACATAAAACATGTTTTTTATCAACACGATTCATGTTTTTCTCTTCATGTTTTTTTGCTGTATCTGCATCGTTTTTTCAGCAGAAGATAGCCGATATTTGGCCTATGAAAGCCCTGAATTCACTCGGAGAATCTTGTAACAATTCAGCAGCTTTCACGTTTCTCTGAATGTACGCAGGAGGGCCTGCAGGCCTTGCCTCTAGCGAGGAAAGGCCGGTAGGATCTCTCCGATCAGGCCGTAACATATCTCTGATCCGTGCACGCTCATTGTCGTATCGGCTGCCCCATCCCCCTCTGCGGGGCCATACGGGGTTCTCACAGACGCTTCTCTCCGAATCACTTGGAGGGGGCGGATCGTGCTATAAGAACAAGAAGAGAGTGTTGTCAGCTCGTATGCACTCTTTATACCTAATGAGACGTCTTCCACTTTCGAAAGAAACTGCGAAGACCCTGAATACGACGACAACCGCACGTTTTGGAAAGCGTGCCTCTACAGAGTTCACAGTATCTTTTATTTCTCTTTCCTTCCTACACCTTCTTTATATGAACATTTCTCGTTTGAAGAAAGCGTTCGCAGGTGTGTCGGCTGCTGCCATCATGCTCTCGCAAGTTGCGACGGCTCTGGCTATGTACTCCGACGTCCCTGCAGGTGTGTGGTACGAGGGTGCCGTCAAGGCGTTTGTTGACGCCGGCTACCTCGATGCTGCACAGACACGTTTCCGCGGTACGGAGAACGCCAACCGCGCAGAGTTCGTCAAGCTCGTTGTCGAGCTGAATGGCGGAGTCATCAATACTGCTCCAGCTACTCCCAGCTTCGATGATGCTGCGACCGGCGCCTGGTACTACAAGTACTTCGAGGAGGCCGGCAAAGAGGGATGGGTTCGCGGTGATGGTTCTTGCTACGGCAAGCACCCTTGCTACGCTCGTCCTTCTGCCAACATTAACCGAGCCGAGGCTGCCGCGATCATCGTGCGCGCCTTCGGTCTCGAGTCAGCGGGGTCCGCTGCACAGTTCGTCGACAACCCAACAGGCAAGTGGTTCACGTCTGACATCCAGACGTCTGCCGATCACTGCGTCCTCCAGGGTGACGATTCTACGGGCCGTGTACGCCCAAGCGACAACATGAACCGCGCCGAAATGGTCGTCATGTTGCACCGCGTTGACCAAGGTTTGACCTACGGTAAGGATTGTGGCATGACGGCCGTATCCATGCCGAAGATCAAGTCTGCAAGCGCCATCTCTGCCATGGTGGTTGAAGTCGCCTTCAACTCCGCTGTGGACGAGACCGCTGCTAAGGACAAGAGTCACTACACGGTCACGGGCTCGCCCGAGATCCCAGTCGCTTCTGTCAAGTTGACCAGCAAGGACACGGTCGAGGTCATGTTGGCCTCTGCCATGGACGCCGGTCACACCTACACCGCTACGGTTGTTGACATGCTCACGACCGACGGCAAGAAGTTCTCTGATTCCACGACGTTCAAGGGATACACGTCTCTCGTTCTCGGCAACGGTAGCCTCGAGGCTACTCTTTCGGCCAAGAACCCAGTTGGGGACACCATCCCGAAGGGCGCACAGGGCGTCGTCTTCACGAGTATTGATCTCACCGCTACCAGCGACGATGTCACCTTGGAGAACCTCACCGTTCTCCATGAGGGCTTCGGTGCCAGCGAGGATTTCTCCGGTGTCTACGCTGTCGTTGACGGTGCTCGCATCACGCGCAAGCGCACGGTCGACTCTCAGAGCTACACTGCAACGCTTCGCTTCACCAAGCCACTCGTGGTTAAGGCTGGCAAGACGTTGACGCTCCAGATCGCCGGCGACCTCACAACGAGTGCAACGACCTCCAGTGAGCACGTTCTCTCCGTCGAACTTCCTACAGACTTCATCAGCAATGCGAAGTCCGTGACAGGAAACTTCCCTCTCAAGGGTAAGGCCTTCCGCGTCGCTGCTGTGTCTTCCGGTATCGTTTCGATTGCCTACCGCTCTGT
This sequence comes from Candidatus Peribacteria bacterium, assembly GCA_023245775.1. GTDB lineage: Bacteria > Patescibacteriota > Gracilibacteria > Peribacterales > Peribacteraceae > SICN01. Next base: position 30,789 of record JAHFJR010000013.1, read on the forward strand.
CACTCCCAGTAACATCAAGGTTGGTGACAAAGCTGCTACGATCGGTAAGTGGGAGCTTTCGCTCGACGCTACCGAGGATCAGACCGTCTACTCCATGACCATCCAGAACGATGGCACGGCAGGAGATGGCGACTACACGAATATCGCGATCAAGCGTTCCGATGGAACTGTTCTCACCAAGATGGTCGATGCGACCGTGGGTGACTACGCAACTCTCGTCTTCGACCCACCGTTTACGGTGCTCGAGGGCGACAGGATCACGATGAGTGTCGTGTCCGAAATCAAGGGTGGTGCTGCCAAGAACATCAAGGTTCACTTTGATGAGACGGGCGACATCTTCTCCGTTGGTTCTCTCTATGGGTACGGTGTGAACGGCCAGCTCTATGGCTCGTCGATCAGCCTCCCGACAGAGACCTCTTCTCTCCCGGCCACCGTCACGATTGACGCCGGCCAGTTCACCATCTCCGTCGATGGACCTGTGACGCAGCAGTTCACTCGCAAGGACAAGAACGCTGTGCTCGCAAACGTCTGGTTCGAGACGGGTGGTGAGGACGTTGATATCGAAAATCTCTACATCCTCGTGCAGGGTACGACATCGACGGGTACTTCTTTCGTTCAGGGTCGTGGTGCAAGCGTAATGCCTGCAACTGCCGATGACGTTGCTGAGGCTCTCGAGAAAGTCGAGCTCCGCAATACGACTTCCGGTCGCACGATCTCCGGTGTCAAGCAGGGTACGTCTTCGACGTCCTCGGTGACCTCCGGTAACTCGACAGGAATCTCGACGAAGTCGACGAACGGTACAGGCACAGGTGCCTACCAGGTCTACCGTTTCGATGACTTCATCATCCACGGAAAGGAGAAGTACGAATTCCGTGTCAACTTCATCGATAACAGCGGTATCAGCTCTATTGCTGCCCCTGCCAACGGTGACAGGTTCCGCATCCACATCTGTGGAGAGGCAACGCACAAACTGAACACCAGCAATGACCTCGTGAGTAACACCTCCGGTTGTACGCTCGGTGGTATGTTCTCGACTTCCACCACGACGTGGCAGATGAAGATCAAGGGCATCTCTACGAATGATCGCATCGGCGACTTCCGTCCAGGTGGAACGATCACGGGTAACGTGCAGGAGATCAAGACCGCAGGCCTCACCATCACAGGCAAGGCCACGGCGACCTCCGACACGACCGTCTCGAACGCCAAGAACGTCAGTCTCTTCCGCTTCGAAAGCCGCGCTTCCGAGGCTGCAGACATCCTCGTTACGGACTTCATCTTCACAGCTGCGAACGCCATCTCCGGCGTGACCTACCCAACGGTCAACGGACAGAACTACGCACTGTGGGTTGATACGAATGACGACGGTGTTGTGGACACCATCCTCCAGAAGGGTGTCAGTTCACAGAGTGGTCAGATCACCTTCGACAAGCTCACGGGCGGCGGTTACGTCATTCCGAAGCAGAAGTCGATCGTCTTCGAAATTCACTCCGACATCTCCTCTTCTCTTGCAGGCTCAACTCCGATCCTCGCGATCCGCTTCGATACGGGTGCGGTGTTCGTGCAGGCTGAGCAGGTCAATGACGGTAGTTCGCTCGCTGGTATCGGAGCAAAGGCTCCTGGTGTCACGACGTACATCGCCAGCAACAGCAGCTTCACCAATGGTGGTGCGACAGCAGAGATCCAGGTCCTGACCCAGTACGCAACGAACTACACACTCAGGAGCCAGGGTGATCTCTATGTCACCAAGTCTTCGACCCCTGTCAAGTCTCGTCAGCTCCTTGGCGGCACGCTCGCCGATGAGATCCTCCGTCTGCAGTTCCATGCAGAGTACGAGGACATCGACGTGACGGACCTCGTTCTCACGGGTTCCGGTAGAGTTGCTCCGACCACGTTCGCCAAGAACGTCGATCGTCTTGAGCTCTACAGAGTTGGTGCTACAACTCCGTTCGCCGTTGCCACCCCTGCGGGTTGCGGAAGCGACGCTGTTGCCAGCAACTCCATGTGTGCCAAGATGAAGAATCAGGAATTCGTTGTTCCAAAGGGAAGCAACACGAATATCTTGATCCGTCCACGCATGCGCACGGACGTCGATGGTGCGGTCTCTGGTACAGGTATCGCGATCCGCTTCGACATTACTGCGAGCACCACAACCGGTTCCGTCCGCGCACGTGGTGCCCTCTCGAGCAATACACTCAGCGGTAACGATGGTGACACCACGCCAGAAGGCGAGGTGATCATTGGTCAGACGAGTACGACTCTCGGCTTGAACGGTCCTATCCGTTCGAACAACAACCAGGTCGTTCTCTCGAAGATCACATCCATCACGAATGCTGATCCGAACGCAAACGGCACAGCCATCCCAACAGGCACACAGCGTCAGATCGGTCAGTTCAAGTTCTCCACGGCTGCCGCAAGCAACCTGAAGAATGGTACGAACAAGTTCACGCTCTCGGGCATCGTCTTCAACGTCAATGCTACGAACGTGCAGCTTGGTACCGCGAACAATAACTCGACGACGACGTCCACTTTCAAGCTCTACAACAAGGCCGATCAGAGCGTGAAGTCAACGTGTACGGGCTCCGGCGGAGTGATCGCAAACTACTCACTCGCTCCGTCTCCGCTTGCTTCGACAGGTTCTCTCACCGTCGTGTGTAGGAACCTCAGCACGTCTTCAGTGAACACACAGATCGATCCGGGCAGCGACGCCACCTTCATCCTCGAGGCGAACGTGACGAACGCGAAGATCAGTAACAGCTCGACATCGACGCTCCAGGTCTCTCTCCAGGGCTTCACCGATATCGGTGCAACGGCCCTCCATCAGAGTGATTCCCACATCATTTGGACCGACCTCGATAACGGAGGAACCCAAAACTTCTTGTGGATTGAGTACCCGGATACCAGCATCAACGGCACCAGCTACAACGGCTAGTTCCGCTTGATCTGACTCTCGGCCGCGACCGATTGCCAAAAAGCCTCCCAGAAATGGGGGGCTTTTTTGGTGTTGCATAACAGCCCTCACTCCGCCCAGCACCTTTTCGAAAAGGTGCTGGGCACCTCTCTCCATAAAAATGGAGAGAGGAATTTCAGGATTTCTCAAAACAGAGCTCCCTTCTCCATTTTTATGGAGAAGGGTCGGGGATGAGGGCTGTTGCTCCTATCCAACAACCCCCCTCTTCCACTCCAGCATCTTCTTCACCATCGGCCTGAGCACGATGGTCTGTTCCTGCGGATAGGTGACGACCGTCCCTCCGAATTTGCTCTTGAAATCACTGATCCCGAGCCACGGCAATCGCGATTGCCGTGGCGAGCCACCGCTTACCGGCGGGTCGACCCCAAGCAGGTCATAGGTCGTGCAGTCTGCGGCTTTGCAGAGCTTCATGGCTTCCCATTGGAGCAGATATGGGGCCATGAGGTGACGGTGTGCGTACGATGAGGAGCCGTAGTAGTAGATAGCAGCCCTCACTCCGGCCTGCGGGCCACCTCTCTCCATAAAAATGGAGAGAGGAATTTCAGGATTCCTCAAAACAGAGCTCCCTTCTCCATTTTTATGGAGAAGGGCTGGGGATGAGGGCTGGGGAGGCCACACCACCCCAACCAGCCCTGCGATGGGCTTCCCTTGATGCTTTGCCATCAAGATGAAGCTACCACTGAGATCGGTGAGGAAACGTGTGTAGTGCGATTTTTGTGAGACCTTGAATCCATCCCTGCTGCCCGTGGATTGTAGGAGGGCGTAGAACGCATCGATGTCTTTGGCAGATCCTTGTTCGACTCGTACGCCGTGCTTTGTAGCGATACGAATATTATACCGGCCTTTCGGATGCATCTGCGAAAGAATATCTTCTTCTTTCTGCATGAGGTCGATGATGCGGGTGGCTTGGGGGTGGACGTGGCGGAACGAAGTGGTTAGTGGCCAGTGGTTAGTGGTTAGTGATTTTTGTGGTGAGAAGAAGATTTGGATGCATTTTTCTCTCTTCGCATCTTCGATAATGCGTTTCATTAAATCTTGCAGCGCTCCTTCGGAGGTCCACAGCGGCCCACGAGGAATTTCCCATGTTGAAAATCCTCCGATGGTTCTATCGATGATGATGAGGGCTGATGCTTCGTACTTTCCACTTTCCACTTTCCCCGTCCGACCGCATCCGGGCGGGCACTTTCCACTCGTATAGATCCGAGTGCTCTTCCCGCATGCCTCGCTATACTTTTTTCGTTCGAGCGATTGCCAGAGATTACCCTGTGGATGCGCGAGCACCCACTCGTTGTAGCGCTTGAAGTCCTGCTCGGTGGTGAGAGTGCGGACCAACATCTGTAAGAATTATGAATGAAGAATTAGGAATTAAGAATAACATTCTCTTCATTCTTAATTCCTAATTCTTAATTCTCTTTCACAAGGTATACTTACTGCACCTAACACCATCCCTATGTCTCATACTCTCCCAACTCTTCCCTACGCCTTCACCGCTCTCGAGCCCTCGATCGATGCGCGTACGATGGAGATCCACTACACGAAGCATCATCAGCTCTACATCGACAATCTGAACAAGGCGCTCGATAAACATCCGGAGCTGCATGAGAAGACCGTCGAAGAACTCGTCGCTGATCTCGAGATGGTTCCAGAAGATATTCGTCCGGCTGTCAGAAATCATGGCGGTGGCCATCTCAATCACTCGTTCTTCTGGCAGATTCTGGCTCCGACGAAGGGAAGCGAGCCGCAGGGAGCCCTTTCTGATGCCATAAAGAAGACCTTCGGTTCCATCGACGCTTTCAAGGAGCAGTTTGCTACAGCTGCAGTTTCACGCTTCGGTTCCGGATGGGCGTGGCTCGTCGTCGATGGCAAAGATCTCGCTATTCAGAGCACGTCGAACCAAGATAATCCCATCACCGAGGGCAAGACGCCGATCCTCGGGATCGATGTCTGGGAGCATGCGTACTATCTGAGCTACCAGAACCGCCGCGGCGATTATATCAAGGCGTTCTGGCAGGTGGTGAATTGGGGAGAGGTAGCGCAGAGATATACGGATGCGATGGCGTAGAGAGTTTTGTCGAGCTACAGATCTCCTATAACGGTTTTCATATAACCCTCGCCGACTAATCGAGTTAATCCATCACTATTATGAACACGTCGACTCACGACCTATTCGAACAATTGAAGTCCTCGGTATGGTTTTCCAATGCTGGTTGTTCCCATGGTGAAAATGCGATTACTCTGGGCACATGGGACATAGCAATTCAGTCCCGTCGTTCTCCTGAATTTCAAGATCTGCGATTGACGGCATCCAATGCTCTTAGACGTGCAATCCAATCAGTAAGTCTGGATCGATATCAGAAATGGAACGACCATATTGACGATCTAAAACCGTTGACAATGCCCCTCGTGCGCCGAAAAATTAATGACTTAATGATCCAAAATCACTTTTCAAATGAATTTGAGGGTGCAGTTCAATGGGACATTCTCCATGCATGCTTGGAATCTGAATACTCAGATATTGTCCCGCTTGGTTTTTATTCCAACCTTGCACAGTGGTATCTAAAAGGCCACTTTCCGTGTGGTTGGCAAGGCGGGTATCCGGACGGCAAGCTTATTGTTTACTAAGACGTTAGCGCACAAACAGCGAGGAGGTACTCACCGAAAAAGGATTATTGGGAGCCGCTAGAAGACATTCTCATTGACCAAAAAACATGATTTGACCTATAATAGCTGCGTCGAGCCGCAGATCGCCCTGCATAAAGAGAAGGTGATTTTGAGTCCCGCCCCTATCAGGGGCGGTTTTCGTATGTCCCTCGCAACCTGCGCTCCCCCCGAAACCGAGGGACTGTACGATCGTACACCCTATTCTCATCACTGACAATTCGCGTAATCTCACGTTGACCCATCACTTTGCTCCGCTACAATCCCCTTGTCACAGCGGCTTCCGATTGTGTTTCGAGAGCTGTGCCCTGTCTTTGTTCTTCTGAACGGTTGTTCGGTGGGATGCTGATGAGGGCGCGGCGTTTTGTTGTGTACTACTCACGAGCAACTACTTACTACCCCCTCGTCCCATGGCCAAGAAGTCCGCTCCGAAGAAGAAGCTCGCAAAGAGAGTCAGCAAGCCTGCAAAGAAGCCGGCTCCAAGGAAAAAAGCCATCAAGAAAGTTGCGCCGAAAAAAGTCATGAAGAAAGTGACTGTGAAAAAAGTTGTCCAGAAAAAAATCGTCAAAGCAACGGCAAGAGTTGCTCCGAAAGCTTCACAGAAGCCAGCTGCCCAGCCCTCTCAGACGATGAAGAAGGCTGCCATCAAGCCGACGGGTGCGAATATTGCATCGAAGATGCTCGTGACGGAGGGCAGAAAGTCGATTCTCTCGAAGAGAACGGTGATGCGAAAACAGGAGTACAAGTACGATGTCGAAGAGGCCATCTTAGCTCAGCTCTCGACGTTCAAATTGTCTGGGTACGAGCGAGCCCCCGTGGCACTCCGTGAGGTGGAGGAGGCACTGACTCCGAAGATGACGATCGGTGGACGCGTGTTCCTCACCAAGGACGATTCCATCGAGATGATGCGTTCACTCATCGATGTGCAGATCCAGAGTTACCGATGGTTTCTCACGACTGGTCTTGCCGAACTCCTCAAAGAGGTGAGTCCGATCACCGATTTCTCGAACAAGAAAATGGAGCTGAATTTCCTCGGTCACACCTTCGACCGACCCAAGTACGATCCAGCGACTTGCAAGCGCAGAAATCTCAGTTACGAAGCCGCGATGAAGGGCCACGTGCAGCTCATCAACAAGGAGACAGGTGAAATCAAAGAACAGGACGTCTTCCTCGGGAGCATTCCACTCATGACCGATAACGGCACGTTCGTCGTTGGTGGCATCGAGCGTGTGGTGGTGAGTCAGCTCGTCCGCTCCCCCGGCGTCTTCTTCTCCGCGATGCCGGATTTCCCCAAGCATCACGCTGCGAAGATCATCCCCAAGCGTGGTGTCTGGATGGAGATCGAAACGGATCGTCGTGGCATCATCACGTGCAAGATCGATCGCAAGCGCAAGATCCCGATCACGCAGCTTCTGCGCGTGTTCGGTTACAAGGAGGACAGCGCCATTCTCGATCTCTTCAAGGATGTGACGAAGCAGGAGAAGGATTTTGTCCTTGCGACTCTCGAGAAGGATACGGTTCGCACTGTGGATGAGGCCTACCAGAGCATCTATCGGAAGATTCGCCCTGGGGACCTTGCGACGGCTGAGAATGCCAAGTCTCTCATCGATGGTCTGTTCTTCGATTTCAAGAAGTACGACATGGGTAACATCGCCCGTTACAAGCTGAACCGACGCTTCGCCTTCACGACACCAAATGACGAGAAGCACCGCGTGTTCCAGGTCACTGACTTCATCGAAATTTTGAAGGAGCTCATTCGATTGAATAATGGCGAGGGGACGCCTGATGATATCGATCATTTATCCAACCGCCGTGTTCGCTCCGTGGGCGAGCTCGTGCAGAATAAGTATCGCGTAGGTCTCATGCGCACGGAGCGCATCATGAAGGACCGTATGACGGTGATGGACTTGGAAACAGTGACGCCCACTCAGCTCATCAACTGTCGTCCGATTACGGCTGCTCTTCGCGAGTTCTTCGCTTCCTCACAGCTGTCGCAGTTCATGGATCAGACGAACCCTCTCAGTGAGCTTGCACACAAGCGACGTCTCTCTGCCATGGGCCCCGGTGGGCTCTCGCGTGAACGTGCTAGCTTCGATGTCCGTGATGTGCACCCGTCTCACTACGGTCGCATCTGTCCGATCGCGACACCGGAAGGTCCGAATATCGGTCTCGTCGTGCACCTCGCGAGCTACGCCAAGGTCAACGAGTACGGATTCCTCGAGACGCCGTACTACGAAGTGAAACATGCAGTGAAGATGGATCCGGACGCTCTCGTCGGCCGCATGGTCGACGTCGTGGTACGCGACGGTCACAAAGTCATCGCCAAGGAAGGCGAGGAGATCACGAGCAAGCAGCTGGCTTCGAAGGTCATCTCGCTGCTGAAGACACAAGACATGAAAGAAGTACCGGTCCGCGCGTTCATTCTCCCGAAGGAAATCTACATCGATGCCGATCGCGAGCGTCATCTGACGATCGCTGAGGCCAATAGCAAGATGAATGAGAAGTGGGAATTCCTCGCATCGCGCGTCCACGCACGCAAGAAGGGCGAGCCGGTGCTCGCGCACGTTCGCGATGTCACGCATTCCGATATTTCTCCGAAACAGATTCTCTCGGTCTCGACGTCCCTCATTCCGTTCCTCGAGCACGACGACAATACACGCGCATCCATGGGTACGAACATGCAACGCCAAGCTGTGCCGCTC